>JBGOTP010000092.1:0-14770 GCA_041476545.1 Vicinamibacteria bacterium
GCCACGCTCGAGACAGCTCGCCGCCGGATTATTCCGGAGCTGGAGGGACTGAAACGTCAACAGAACACGTCGGGCGACGAGATCGCACGCGCCAAACGCATGGGACAGGACACATCATCCGTGCAGGAGGCCAACCGAGCCCGCGCCCAGCAGATCAAACAGCTCGACGTCCAGCTCGATTCCGTCAAGCACCAGCTTGAACGGGCACTGTTGGCGCTGCCCAATCTGCCGCACCTGAGCGTGCCGATCGGGACGAGCGCAGCCGATAACGTCGAGGTTCGACGTCATCTCGAACCGCGCGTCTTCGATTTCGAGCCCAAAGCGCATTGGGATATCGGACCGGAGCTCGGGGTCATCGATTTCGAACGCGGCGCCAAGCTTGCGGGCGCGCGGTTTACCGTGCTGAGTGGCGCCGGTGCGCGGCTCTCGCGCGCGCTCATCAACTTCATGCTCGACGTGCACACCAGGGAGCACGGCTATCGAGAAATCGAGCCGCCGTTCCTGGTCAATACGGCGAGCCTCACGGGTACAGGACAGCTGCCGAAGTTCGAGGAGGATCTGTTCAAGATCGCCGGCGAATGGGATCTGTATCTCGTGCCGACGGCCGAGGTGCCGCTGACGAACCTCCATCGCGGCGAGATCCTCGACGGTCGCGACCTGCCGGTTCGCTATGCGGCGTACACGCCCTGTTTTCGAAGCGAGGCCGGATCCTATGGCCAGGACGTGCGTGGGCTCATCCGTCAGCATCAGTTCGACAAGGTCGAGCTCGTGAAGCTCACGACGCCCGAACGATCCTTCGACGAGCTCGAATCGTTGACGCTGAACGCAGAGGAGATCCTGAAACGCCTCGAACTGCCGTACCGGACGATGGTGCTATGCACGGGCGATTTAGGTCCGAGCATGGCGAAGACGTACGACATCGAAGTGTGGCTGCCGAGCCAGAAGACGTACCGCGAGATCTCCTCCTGCAGCAATGCCGAAGCGTTTCAGGCCCGGCGGGCGAACATCAAGTTCCGTGCGGCCGGCACGGGCAAAGCGGAGTTCGTGCACACACTGAACGGATCGGGCTTGGCGGTGGGGCGCACGCTGATTGCGATTCTCGAGAACTGCCAGGAAAAGGACGGATCCGTGAGAATCCCGCGTGCCCTGCAGCCGTACATGGATGGACGCGAGGCAATCACGCGATAATACGGAGGCTGCGGCGGGCCTGCGCCCCCGTAGCTCGCTCGCAAATCTGGCGAGCGAGGGCGGGAGGGATGGCCGAGTGGTCGATGGCGGTGGTCTTGAAAACCACTGAACCGGCAACGGTTCCGGGGGTTCGAATCCCTCTCCCTCCGCCAACTTCAGATCGCAAAAAAGGCGACGCTGTCGTTCGTGAGACTCGCGTATGGCGGTGGCAGAAGCTGCGACGGGAGAACGCGTGATCAGTACGAGGCGGGTTCGTACTGCCGGCGGTTCGCCTCTGTCCACGCCGCGATCCGCTGGCGGAAGCGGGCCGAGCGCGCAGGCTCGGCCTTTGCGAGGTTGTGCTGCTCGATCGGATCGCGGTCGAGATCGTACAGCTCCTCGACGCCCTCGCGCAGGTCGAAGATGTATTTCCAGCTGCCCTCGCGCACACCAAGTTTGAAGTGATCCTCGGCGGCGTAGAAATACGCCCGAGGCGAACGCGCGGTATCGAACAGGCTGCGCCCCTGCCAATCCGGTGCGGCCGGGACTCCCACCAGGTCCGCGATCGTCGGCGCCAGGTCGACATGGCCCCCGATGCTCTTCGAACGCATTGCCGATCTGTAGAGGAGAGGGGACCAGATCATCAACGGAACGTGCACATCCTCCTCGTAGACTGATTTCCCCTGCATGTAGGAGTCGTGCGGATATCCGAATGCCTGCCCGTGATCGCCCACGACAACGACCATGGTGCTGTCCTCGAGGCCGTCACGGCGGATCGCCTCGAACAGCCGCTCGATCTGGCGATCGGTTTCGTGCAGAACGTTCAGATAGCGCCCGAGGTCGTAGTCGTCAGGGCTCGCTTCGCGCAATAGATTGAGCACCGGCGCATCCGGCGTCGGCTCGTACGGATGGTGCGTCTGATCGGTCCATCCCATCAAAAAGAACGGACGCTTCGCGTCCTGATCGATCCATTGGATCATGGCGTCCACCATGCACCGGTCTTCCACGCCCCACGAGGACAGCGCCGGCGAACATGGGAAGCTGTTGGAGTCGCGCAGTTCGGCGAAGCCGCTTCCCTGGAGGAAGCCCTCCCAGCCCGCCCAGCTCAGGTAGCTGGGCATCATGAACGCGGTCCGGTAACCGCGATCGCGAAAGAGTGCCGGTAGCGATGTCCTGGCCGGATGCGGGAATTCTTCCGTGAAGTCGCGGAAGTCGAGCTTGGGGTAGGCCGAGAGGATCATCGCGGCGAGCGAGTTCGAGCTTCGGCCGATGTGCGCATAGAAATTGTCGAACACCAGGCCACGCGCCGACTCCGCTTTGAGGTTCGGCGTCGTGTCGTAGAGACCGCCGCCTAACCCCGTCCATCGAGCCCCAACAGCCTCGAGCACGATGACGACCACATTGAGCGGCCGCCGAACCGCCGCCGTGGCGACGTTTCGCGTGGGTGCGACGATGCGGCGAAGAACCACGGCCGGCGACGGCGGTTGCGATCCGAGCGGCGCGAAATCGGCGAGATCGCCAGGCGGAAATCGATCCGGCATGCGAACGGTGTCGCCTCCGCTGACGGCCTGCCACCACGACGAGATGAGCACCCACTGCGGATTGTCGGCGACCCGCCGATCCTGCCTGGCGGCCCAGTCCGCGGCAAACGTGTGGTGTCCGAATAGGAGCCAGAGGCCGAGCGACGCGAGGGCGACACCGTCGCGCGCCCGCCAGGGGCCGCTGCGCGGCGGCACTACGCGGACCGTCGCGAGCACGAGCGCCACGTATGCCAGGGGCAGAATGACCAGTCCCGCCACGACTCCGCGTGTCAGGTACTCGGTGGCCGAAGAGCTGAGCATCCGTACGTCGCCGACGAGCGACAGCAGTGGATAGGTGACGAATCCGCCAAACACGCCAAAGACAGCCACACTGGCGACGGCATAGCTGCAGGACAACGCAGCCAGTGCGAGGAAGCCAACCAGGATCACTTGTGTCGGCAGCCGTCGCGCGCCGACAAGCGCCAGTGCCGAACGCGCGACGACCCAAACTGCCGTCGCGGAGACCAGGTCGACATAGGAGATCGCCGCGAGCGAGCGCAGATAGCCTTCAGCAGCGTAGAAGGCGCGCACCGACGGAGCGCCCAGGTAGTAGGCCTTGACGCCAACGAGCACAACCGCCAGCCAGATGGTTGCCCACAACAGGCGTCGTGCCGCGAGAGTAGGCGGAGCAGGTCCAGCCATTGTTACGGGTAACGCTATGGTAACAAGGCGAGGGGCCGCTGAGCTAATCTGGTCGCCGAGTGGCTGAGACCGAGACGCCCTGGAAGGCCGGACACCCGGCGCCTCACGCCGGCGCAGTCCCAACTCCGCATCGATTGGTCGTGATCGCCGTGGCGGCCGCGCTTCTCGCCGGCGCCATCCTTCGGCTGACGTGGGGCGGAGATATCGAGTTCAAGTACGACGAGCACTGGCTCTACGAGCGAGCCATGATGGCCGGGCGCGAGGCGTGGCCATCGCTCGGCATGCGATCCAGTCTGGCGGTCAGGAATCCTCCCTTGAGCGTCTGGCTCTTCATCGCTCTTGCCAGGATCAGCGGCGCGACGACGCCGATTGGCCTCGCCCGCACGGTTCAAGTCCTCAACGTTGTGGCGCTCGTGCTGGCCGCCTGGTTCGCATGGGCCGTCGTGGACCCGCGCGAACGAGAGCCCTGGCTGTGGGGTATATCGCTCGGGGCGGTGAATCCGATGGCGGTCGTCTTCGCGCGGAAGATTTGGCAGCAGTCCGTGCTGCCGATCTTCACGCTGAGTGCCGTCGTCGGTTGGTGGCACCGGGACAGGGCGTGGGGAGCTTTTGCCTGGGGGCTGGTCGGGGTCTGCATGGGTCAAATCCACATCTCGGGTTTCTTCCTGACCGGTGGATTGGCCCTGTGGGCGTTTGTGTTCGATCGTCATCGTACCCGCTGGATCTGGTGGCTGTCCGGCTGCGCCGTCGGCATCGTGCCGATGGTGCCCTGGCTCCTGTACGTGCCGGGCGCGTTCGCAGCCAGGAGCGGCGGGTCGCTCGCGGTCAGCCGGCTGTTCTTGCCGGTCTACTTTGCGTATTGGTTGATCGAACCGCTCGGCGTCGGTCTGTGGTACTCGCTCGGCGCGCATTTCAGGACATTTCTTTCGAGCGGCCCCGGCAATTTCGTGGGAATTCTTCACGTGCTCGCGATTCTGCTTGGTGCGGTGTTGTTCTCGTCGGTGATTGTGCGATGGCGGCGGCAAGGCGCGCAGTGGCGTCGACTGTTCCCCGGCGAGAACGCGACAGCGTTCACGGCCAACGCCGTGTTCCTGGGATGCGGCGCCTTGATGACCATCTCGATGCTGGCGATTCACCGGCATTACGTCAATGTGACGTTCCCCATCGAATTCGTCTGGCTGGCGTATCTGGTGGTCGGTCCCGGCGTCGACCACGCGTGGAAACGCGCCGGGAGGCGAACTCTCGCCGCCCTTTGCCTCGTCGAGCTCCTGATTTCCGCGAGCTTCCTGCGTTACGTTCACGTTCACGGCGGCGCGCCGGGCGCGGACTACGGCGTGGCGTACAGTGCACAGCCGCCCGACCAAACGTTCCAGCCCTGAGCCCGCCGAGCGGTCGTGACGCCCGCCGTTGTCGTTTATCCCCGGGCCGATGCGAGCCGTTGCGCATCGAACATGCGCGCGCGAAGAGCCCACGCGCACCCGGCAGTAACCAGCACTTCGGTCCAGAGCGTCGCCCATGCCGCGCCTTCGATGGAGAGCGCGGGTATCAGCTTGATGTTGAGCGCCACGTTGAGCACGAGCGCCAGGCCACAGACCGCGGCGTACGCGCGTTGTCCGTGCCACCCGATGAGCTGGTGCGTCAGCACGGAGTTGAGCGACATCAGCGGGAACGACAGCATCAGGATGCGGAATGCAGCGACGCCGCCGACGTAGCTGGCGCCGTACACGACTGGCACGAGCCAGCCGGCCGTCATCCATGCAATCGCGGCCACGCCTACCCCCAAGGACGTCAATGCGAACGACACACGCCGCAGTGGACGCGTATCGTCGGCCTGGCATAACACGGGAAGGGCCACGGCCATCACGGCTGCGGGGAGGAGGCGGACGGCTTCGAGAAGCCTGAACGCTGCGTTGTACAGGGCGACCGCTTCGGTGCCGCGCCATTGGTCCACCAGAAATACATCGATGCGGAAATACAGAGCCGACAGCAGCATACCGGCGCCGATCGGGAAGACGTCGCGCCAGAATTCGCTGACGAGCGGTACTCGTGCCTGCGTTCCCGCGGAGGGACGCGCCACCGCCGCCCGACGAGCGAGGCGTTGGGAGATCCAGATCGTAAAGACGAACGTTCCGAGGACCGGCAGCAGGGTGGCCGTGGCGAGCACGGTGAGATTGGTGGTCCACCACAGCGCCAGCAATACTGCGCCGAGGGTCGTGGTCCGTTGCCACAGTGTCAGCGACGACTCGATATCGCTGCGGCCAACTCCGCGGAAGAAGTAGTGCAGGAAGTCGACGAGCGCGCTGAGAATGTACGCGAGCGCAAACAGCAGGATGGGCACTTGCTGTGCCCTGTAGCGCGAGGCCAGCACGCCAACAACCACCAGCGCTGTGGCGACGGCTGACGTACCGAGTCGGACCCCAAACCATCTCCTGAGGATGAACGGCGCCTGATCAGGGCGCTGGGCAACCGTTCGGGCCATATGCAGCGGGATGCCAAAGTCCGTCGCGAGTCCGACGAGCCCGCCGAATACCGACGCCAGCGAGAAGATCCCGAATGACTGTTGCGACAGCCGTCGCGCGGCGACGACCGTGACCGCGAACATCGCGACTTTGCCGGCGACATCGGACCCGGCGCGGTAGGCGACAAGCGCCGCGTATTTCAGCGTGTGCTTCGGGATTGGCTTCACAAGCCCTTCAAGGTAACGTACCACGTCATGAGCGCGGTAATCGGTGTCGACGCGCGCACGGTCGAAGCCACGCCGAACGGGCTGGGCACGTACGCTCGACAACTCGTTCATGCCCTGACGCGGGTTGATACCAGGAACCTGTACGTGATCATTCGTCGCCCAGATAGCGGGCCGCCGATTGCGGCAGGGCCGAACGTTCGCGAAGTGTTCCTGCCGGGGGATCCGAGCACACCGAGTCTAGGGCGCGGCATTTCGCGCCTCGGCCTCGATCTCTATCACAGCCTGCATCATTTCTTGCCTGTGGGACTGCGGGTGCCGCACGTCGTTCTCACGCTGCACGATCTTATCTGGCTTGAACATCGCCGCCTGATCCGCGGCGGGCGATTCGGGTCCTTCACTCGAACCGTGACGCACGCGTACGCGCGCGCGGCCATGAGTTACGCGATCCATCGTGCGGATCGCGTGATTGCCATCTCCGAGTACAGCCGATCGCGCGCGCTCGCGTACTTTGGCGTCAGCCCGTCGCGCATCGAGGTCGTTCATCATGGCGTCGACCACGCCGCGTTTCCGCCCGGGCACGCGCCCGTTGAGCCGACCGGCAGCTCCGCGTATTTCCTCTGCCTTGGGAACAGCAGGCCCTACAAGAACCTCGCCACCGCGCTCGGGGCCTTTGCGCTCTGTGCGCGCGACGTGCCGGCGGCAAGGCTTGTCGTCACCGGCCGCGGCGACTCCACGGCTGAACTGCGCAGCCTCGCCCGACACCTGGGAGTCGATGCGCGCGTGACATTCACGGGATCGGTGGACCACGCCAGGCTGCTCGAGCTTCTGCACGGCGCCCTGGCTCTGGTCTTGCCGTCGCTCGTCGAGGGATTTGGACTTCCGATGCTCGAAGCGATGTCGGCCGGGTGCCCGGTTGTGGCGTCGAGCTGTCCGACGCTGGTGGAGATTGGTGGAAACGCCGCCCTGTTCTGTGACCCCACACGGCCCGAGGAGTTCGCCGCCGCGATGTCGCGGCTCGTCGAGGACGAAACGGTAAGGTCCGATCTGCGCCGTCGAGGGATCGAGCGTGCCGCGGGCTTCAGTTGGACAGCGTGTGCGAACCGCACGCTGGCCATTTACGAACGGTTGCTCGCATCTACGACCGCCATTGGCGCGAGCGCCGCGAAGTAATTCCCGTGGCGCGCATTTACCTCGACGCCAGGGCTGCATCACGCGTCACCTCCGGCGTGGGCCGTTATTGTCACGGATTGATTCCCGAACTGGCCGCGCAGGCCCCTCAGCATGAGTTCATCATCATCGGCCCGCCGGCCGTCGCGCCGCTTGCCGCGTCGGCGAACGCACGTCACGTGGCGGCCGGTGGCACGGGCGGCACGTTGCCTCTGCTCATGTCCGCGCCCCAGCTGCGCCGCCTGTTCTCCCGGTGGGGGCCGGCTGATCTCTACCACGCGCTCTTCCATTTGGTTCCTTTTGGCATCAGGCGAGGTGAGGCCGCGCCTAAGCGAGTCGTTGTCACACTCCACGATCTGATTTGGATCGACTTTGCCCGTCAGGTGGAGACGACAGTGGCGTTGGCGGCCTGGCGGCGTCGTCTGGCGTCTGTCGCCATTCCCTACGCGCTAGGCGCCGCTCATCATGTCATCTGCAACTCGGAAGCGACGGCGAAGAGCGCTGAGCGTTGGACTTCACCCGATCGTCGCAGCGTGATCCATTTGGGCGTGGGCGACGACTTCTTTGAATCCGACGGTGAGCCGGCCGGCGACGATCTGCGGCTCGTGCCGCATCCCGCCTATATCGCCGCGTTCGGCGTGGCAAAGGCTTACAAGAACATCGGGTGTCTCGTCCGCGCCTTTGCGCAGGTCCGGACAGCGCGGCCCGAACTGCGTCTCGTGCTCATCGGCGGCGACGGTGGCGTTACGCACGACATCGAGCGTGAAGGCGTGGCGCACGCCGTTGATATCATCCGTCCCATGACGGACCGCGAGATGCGCGCCCTCATCCGGCGCGCCAAGGTCTTCGTCGTGCCTTCCATCGTTGAAGGCTTCGGCCTGCCGGCCGTTGAGGCGATGGCTCTGGGCACGCCAGTGGTGGTGTCGAACGCACCAGCGCTGCTCGAGGTTGCCGGCGACGCCGCCCTGCGGTTCGACGCGTCGGATCCGTCGCAGCTGGCGGCCGTGCTCAACGGGCTGCTCGCGGACGGAGATCTGCAGCGCAAAATGGCGGCGCTCGGGCGCCTTCGCGCGGCGTCGTTCCGATGGCCGCGCGCCGCCAGTCAAACTCTCGCCGTGTATGAACACGTGCTGTCGCTCAACGGCGTCACGCCTCGGACCGACGCGCCGTGCTGACGGACACGCCGCTCCGATTCACGTTTGTCATTGCCCGATACGGCGCCGGAATCCTGGGTGGCGCCGAGCGCCTCGCTCGCAGCGTGGCCGAGCGACTCGTCGCGCGCGGCCACGACGTCCGGGTGTTGACGTCGTGCGCCAGCAGCTATGTGACGTGGGCCAACGAACTCGCCCCGGGCAGCGCGCTGGAGGGTGGTGTCGAGGTACGACGGTATCCCGCAAACCAGCGACGCACGCCGGGAGACGATGTGCTCAAGTGGTTGAGCAGCCAGTTTCCTGGTCAGTCGTGGCTGGCGCGTGCGTGGGCCCGCGCCCAGGGACCGGTCGTGCCCGATCTTGTCGCTCGTCTGCCGCTCGAGGCGCGTGAGCGGGATCTGCTCGTGTTCTTTCAGTTGCTCGCATACCCGACGCTCTTCGGTCTACCCGCCGTTGCCGACAAGAGCGTGCTCGTGCCGCTCGTTCACCAGGAGCGCGGCGTCGACACGGTGCTGGCGCGCCGCACACTGGCGCTGCCTCGAGCCTTGCTCGTGAATACCGATCGCGAAGCGGCGGCGATCGTGGCGATGGCACCCTCCGGCCTCCCGCCGGTGCGAATCGTGGCCGTCGGACTCGATGCGCCGGAGGCGCCGCCGGCGCGTGCCCCGGATCTTCCGCGCCCGTACGTCGTTGTCATGGGCCGAGCCGGCAAATTGAAACCGCTGCTTCGCACCTGGCGCGCGCTTGCCACGGGAACAGGACTCGCGCCCCTTGGCGACGCGGGGCAATTCGTGCCGTGGGACCGTGTTCACCTCGTCATCGTCGGAGAACACGCCGCCGGATACGGGACGCTACCAAACGTCATCCAAACGGGTTACGTGGATGAGGCAACCCGGTCGGCGATCCTTGCCGGGGCCGTGGCGCTCGTCAATCCGTCTCTGTACGAGAGCCTGTCTCTGGTCGTCCTCGAGGCGTGGACCGAGGGGCGTCCGGTTGTTGTGAACGCCCGTTGTGACGTGACTGCCGATCTCGCGCGGCGATCAGGCGGAGGACTCGTCGTCGATTTCGAGCATCCCGCCAGTGCGGCCGCCGCGATCGCCGCCGGGCTCGAGCACGAGCGCGACCGTCAGGACATGGGACGGCTGGGGAGGGCTTTCGCATCGACGACGTTTGAGTGGAGCCATGTGCTCGACGAATACGAGGCCATCGCGCGGGCGGTCAAGACGGGAACCCCACTCGCGAGTTCCTGATCGCCTCTTGCAGAACTTTCCGAGAAATTACAAATCTGGCTGATGGACGACCGTGCCAGAGGCGTGCCACGACGTGCGCCACTGGCACAAGGGACTAGACGAGGTGAAAGCTCATCTGTGACTCGTCGTGACGGAGGTCGACCGGGTTGTAGCATTTCCAGCCGTCGCGGCCATTGCGCTTGGCGTCGTACAAAGCCACATCTGCACGCCGAAGCACCGTCTCGATATCCCCGTCTTCCCGCATGGCCTCACTGATACCAATGCTGCACCTACAGGTCACCGTACCGTTTGGCGTGGGCACGGAGAGGTTCCGGCAGCTCTCCGCGATTCGCCCGGCGAGCACCTCGGCGGCGGTCAGCGACGTCTCCGGCACCAGAATCGCGAACTCTTCCCCTCCGAGTCTCCCGATGATGTCGCACTCCCTGCAGACGAATCGGAGCATATCGGCGAACCGTTGCAGCACCTGGTCGCCACTCTCATGGCCATACGTGTCGTTGATCTGCTTGAAGAAGTCCAGGTCGAGGAAAATCGCGCTCAGCGTGCGCTCGTACCGCCGGGACCGCGAGAACTCGATGTTCGCCAGCCGAAACCACTCTCGCCGCGAGTGTAGGCGCGTGAGGGCGTCGGTGCTGACAAGCTGGTTCAGTTCATCGCGCGCGGCCTGCAGCTCCCTGATGCGTTCGGCACGATCAGCCTGCAGCTTCGCGATACGCACCCCCGTTTTCACGCGGGCGCGGAGTTCGTCGTGATGAATGGGCTTTACCATGTAGTCGTCGGCGCCGGCCTCGAGCCCGGTGACGAGATCCAACCGGCTCCCGCGTCCGGTGAGCAGGATCAGGTACGTGTCCACGAGCGATGGTTCGTTCCGAATGCGACGACACAGCTCAATCCCGTCAAGCCCCGGCATTTCCCAATCCATGATCGCCAGGGACGTGGGACGGCCGGAATTCAGCAGCTGCCACGCGGACGCGCCGTCGTTGGCAATCTCCACGTCGAGGCCCTGTTGCTGGAGGGCACGCGCGAGGACGGTTGTCGTGACACGATCGTCGTCCGCGATCACCGCGCGCATGTGCGCCTCTTTCAAGACACGAGCGGCCATGGCCGCGACGGAAGCAACGACGGTACCCGCCCGATAGCACCGAGGTCGCTTGATGCACAGTTCTGCCGGGGAAGTGGAATCCGGAAGGTGATTGGTCGGGAGCGGTAATGATCGCGTGTTGGACACGTCACGGGAAATCCACGAAACCGGTGTAGGCGCGAGGATGGACCATTTCAACGACTGGATCGCCGCGCTCGAGGCACGACACCTCGCGCAGCTCACGTTTCCGGAAGTCTCGAGGGCGCTGAAGTCGCTGTCGGCTACCTACGTCGAACGCCGCCGGCGGATCGGCGAGGGTGCCGCGCTGTCGGGAGCCGGAAAACGGGCGGCCTTCGCCCTCTTCTACGGGCCGCTCCATTTCCTGCTGGTGCGTGAGATCGTGACGTCGCTCCCTGGCGTCAACGACGCCACTGGCCAGAGGACGGCCGCCTCAACACTGGTTGACCTGGGCTGTGGCACTGGCGCCGCGGGAGCCGCCTGGGCGGGCGCGTGTGCGAGGTCGCCGAGAATCCTCGGTATCGATCGACATCCGTGGGCAGTGAAGGAAGCCGCGGCCACCTACCGAGAGTTCGGCCTCCCGGCGCGAACCAGCGTTGGGGACGCGGCCACGGCCGATTTTCCCGGAGGCCGCCTCGACATGGTCGTGGCATTCACCTTGAACGAACTTCCGGACGCCGCGCGCGAGCGTCTGCTCGGGCGGCTTGTCGATCGCGCGGCGCAGGGCGATCGAGTCCTCATCGTCGAGCCGCTGGCCGGGTTCGTCGCGCCGTGGTGGACGCGATGGCGGGCGGCAGTCGAGGCGACTGGAGGCCGGGCCGATGAATGGCGCGTGCGCGTCGAATTGCCGGTCATCGTCGCGAAGCTCGACCGCGCCGCCGGCCTGAATCACCGGGAGATCACCGGTCGTTCGCTGTGGATTCCCGGACGTGCGGAGACAGCGGTACGGTCGAAACGTCGTGCTATGGTTCGACCGTGACGAATGTGACGACTGACCTTCGTCCCGCCGCGACCGTCCTCGTGCTGCGCGACAGCACAGCCGGTCCCGAAATCTTCATGGTTCGTCGTCACGACAAGGCGGCCTTCATGGGCGGCGCGCATGTGTTTCCAGGCGGCGCGGTGGACGCGGCCGATTGCAACGCGGCTGATCCCCGATGGTGCGATGGCATCGAGTACGCCTCCGCTCAAATCGGGAACGTCGCGCCGGCGGAGGCGCTGGCGTTTCACGTGGCTGCCGTCCGGGAGCTGTTCGAGGAAGCGGGTGTCCTGCTCGCTCGCGAGGAGTCGGGAAATTTCGTACAGCTCGAGGGCGAATCGACGCACGCCCGTTTCAAGCAGTATCGCCAGGACATCCATGCGGGTTCGCACACCCTGCGAGACATTCTGCAGCGCGAGCGCCTGCGCCTTGCAGCGGACGCCCTGAGGGTGTGCGCGCACTGGGTGACGCCGCCGGTCAACAACAGCCGTCGATTCGACACCCGTTTCTTCGCGGCACGTCTGCCGGCCGGTCAGCAGCCCGCGCACGACGAGCACGAAACGACCGAGAGTCTCTGGACGACGGCGTCCGGCGCGATTGCGGCCGCCGAACGAAGGGAGATTGTGCTGCCGCCGCCGACGTGGATCATGCTCCGTGAGCTCGAATCGTTTCGATCCGTCGATGACGTATTGGCCTCGATGCACGGCCGGACGGTCGAACGGCGCGAGCCGGAATCCGTGGAGGAGAACGGGCATCGGGTGTTCATCATGCCAGGGCCCTTCGCCTCCGGTACCGGGCCGGCGCGCCGCCTAACCCGGTTTGTGTGGAGTGAGGGCCGGTGGCTGCCCCAGTCGACGGAGTAAACGCACGCGGGGTGACCCGACGAGGAGCTGGGCTGCCCAGCCGGGCAAGCGCGGGTTATTGACAGGATCGCAAAGGCTGGCTGGCCCGGCCGAAGCGCATTTGGGCTGTTGACACACGCGTGAAGGCTGGCCTGCCCCGCCGAAGCGCCGCGCTCAGGTTATTGACACGTGCGCGAAGGCTGGTCAGACTAAGCGCCCGTCATGCGTGCCGCGCGGCACACATCGGCGATGGTCAACGCGAATACGGTTAACGCCGGGGTCATCAGGCCCCGAGGACGAGGCGCACCATGCAGGACGACGATTTCGATGACGGCGGATTGGGACTCCCCGACGACGACCTGACCGGAGACCCTGATCTGGGAGATCTGGAAGCGGGAGTCGACACCGATCTCGATCTCGATGCGGACGTCGACGCGGAGATTGACGTGCTGATAGTCCGGTCGAGCGGCGGCGCGCCAAACCGAGCGTCTGCGCCCAGGAAGCCGCCCGCTCCGAGCAAGGCTGCGACAGCCGCTCGGATACCTGTGGCTGCGAAGCCCAAGGCCACGGCTCGGAAGCGTAGGCCCGCGTCCGCGAAGCGGAAGAGCGCATCTGCCCGGCCGGCCCCCAGAAAGGGCGCGGCGAAGAAGCGCGCCGGTTCCAGGAAGAAGGCGGCCGCGCGAAAGCCCGCGAAGAAAGGGGCGCGCAAGTCCGCCGGCAAGGGCGCACGCAAGGTCACGCGGAAAGGGGCGAAGCGCCGCCGCTAGTCCGTACGCTGCAGTATCCTAGATGTTCGGGCGCCAACCGCCCGAGCGCGGTGAGGTGGCCGAGAGGCTGAAGGCGGCGGTTTGCTAAACCGTTATACGGGCTAACACCTGTATCCAGGGTTCGAATCCCTGCCTCACCGCCAGCATTCCCTGCCCGCTCGACGGCTCCCACCGGCTCGATATCTTGCGGTCACACTCGTAACCACCTCAACTAATAGTTGTTATCTCGTTTTTCTTTTGCTATCGTCCGTTGAGCAATTCTGTGAAGTTTCGGTAAGGAGTCTCGGTTTGACCAATCGGGTCATCCGCCTCCACGCCCACGATCGGTTTCAATGGGGACCCGCCACCCGTGGCGTGCCGGTCCCGCGGAGAGCTCCTGTCTTCGGCCACGACCCGATCACCCCATTGCTCTTCCCCGACAGTTTCTTCAATCACCCGCGAAAGAAGGTGTTATGCGAGCGATAGCTGTCGTCAACCAGAAAGGTGGCTGTGGCAAGACCACCACCTCGATCAACCTTGCGGCGTTCCTTGCGCGTCAGTCAAGACGAACGCTCGTCGTCGATATGGACCCGCAGGGGCACGCCACGCTGGGTTTGCTCGCGGATTCCACGCCGCTCACCCAGACGATGTACGACGTGTTCATGCAGCGGGCCGCCGGTCACGATGCGCGTCTTCGCGACGTTGTGCGTACGGTTCATGAGAATCTCGACATCGCCCCATCCAACATACTCCTGAGCGCCATACCCGAGACCACGGGGGCCGTGCCCGGGCGCGAGGACATGCTGGCCGATCTCCTTGCTGCGGTTCGAGCCGACTACGACTACGTCATCATCGACTGCCCGCCCAATGTCGGGTTGCTGACGTTCAACGCGTTGAAGGCCTGCTCGGAAGTCATCATCCCGATCGATCCGAGCTTCTTTTCTCTGCATGGCATTGGAAAACTGCTGGAAACCCTTGACGTGCTGGCGAAAGACACCGGGCACGAAATCGCCGCGCGGGCGCTGGTCACGCTGTATGGCGGCCGCACGCAGTTCGCCCGCGACATCGTCGAGGAGATCCACACGCATCTTCCTGAGCGGTATTTCACGACGATCATCAGGCACAGCGTCAAGCTGGCCGAGGCCGCGAGTCACGGCCTCCCAATCGCCGGCTACTGCAGCCGTTGCGCAGGATTCGACGACTACGCCGCGCTGACGGCGGAGGTTCTGCAGATGGAGGCCCCGCCGGAGGCGATAAAAGCGATGGAGGCCCCGGCCCGGCGGGCACTGGAAACAGCGACGCCCGCAACCGAACAGACGATGCCGCCGAACGGCCACGCGGATCTCGGCGGTCCATCGGCGCCCCGGCCAACTCCGGACGGTGTTGTCTTCGCGCTCGCGGCGCCCGATGCGCAGCGTGTCCAGCTCGTGGGCGATTTCAACGGCTGGACCGCGGACGGCAGCGAGA
>JBGOTP010000093.1:0-14607 GCA_041476545.1 Vicinamibacteria bacterium
CGGGACTCCGCTGACCTTCACCTACAGGTTGGGACTGTGGCCCTTCTCTTCGCTGTTATTCGTGCTGGGGTGTGCCATGGGCATCGGCAAAGCGTCGGTCTACAAATACATCCCGGACTACTTTCCCAACGACGTCGGCGCGGTGGGGGGAATCGTGGGAATGCTCGGCGCCCTCGGGGGCTTCTTTCTGCCACCGGTCTTCGGGATACTCGGACGCCGGAGCGGCGTTCCGCAACTTGCGTTCACGGCGCTGCTGGCCATCACGCTCTGGAGCCTGGCATGGCTGCACGTTGTTGTCGTGCGTCTGCGCACGGGGAAGGTGCTCGTGGACAGCGAAGGCCATCTCCCCGCGCGGTACACCACAGCGTCGCCGCTTTAACCAGGGACGGGGCGGGTGGTCGGGGTGCCCTGGTCCCATAATAAGGGGGGTTCCGTCACCGGAGCCTCTACGACGGTACTTCTTTGCCTCGGCCGCCAGTTCGTCAGCCGCGTGATCGGCGCGACCGGATTCTGGCTGGATCCCTTACGCCTATAATTACCACTGTGCAGGTTCTTTCGGTTGCCAGGAAGGCGGTCGCCGGCGTGCTCGCCGGCCGACCGGAGGTGCTGGCTGGGTACATCTTCGGTTCCCTCGCGTCCGGTCGCGCGCGGCCGAACAGCGATGTCGATGTGGCCGTCCTGGTGAGCCCGGCCATCATGAAGCGCGCGTTGTCGAAGTATCGCCTGCGCCTCATGGCTGACCTGGGCGCGGCGCTCCATACCTTCGACGTTGACGTCGTGCTGCTGAACACCGCTCCGCCCGCCCTCGCACAGAATGTCATTGAGAGCGGCATCGTTGTCAGCGAGCGGTCACGCGCCGACCGTGTCCGATTTCACGTGGAAACCCTGAACCGCTTCCTCGATACGCAGCCGATGCGGGACCTGTATCTCGACCGGCTGAAGCGGCGATACGCAAGAGGTGGCGCCCGTGGTTGACAAGAACGTCGTCCTGTCGCGGGTGAGCAAGATCCGAGAATCGGTCCGGCGCCTGGTCGCGCTGGCCGTGCTCAGCGAGAAAGCGTTCCGCGCCGACGCCGATGCGTGCGCGATTGCCGAACGTCACCTTCAGGTCGCGATTCAGTCGGTCATCGACATCGGCAACCACGTCGTAGCAGATCTGGACTTGGGCACGCCGTCCGACTACAAGGAGATTTTCGTCCTGCTCGCGAAGCATCGCGTCTTGTCCCAACCACTCGCGAGAAGACTCGCGGCCATGGCCGGCATGAGGAACGTGCTGGTACACGACTACATGAAAGTCGATCTTGGTCTGGTCTATCACACGCTACGGCACGACCTGGGCGACTTCGAGCGGTTCATTCGCGCCGTGCTGAAGTTGGGCTGAACCGACCACAGATTGACCCCATGACGCGCCGATTGTGGCTCTTGCGGAAGCACGGTCGCGGCGCCAGGACTCCTTCCACCGCAGCCGGCGCAGAATCCAGGAACGCCTCCCCCAGCTGGTACAGTGACCGTCGTCGTGAAATAGAAGAGGGCCTCACTCTTTGGCGTCGTTTGGAATCTCCCTCGTCATCCGCGCCACCCTGGCGCGCTTGATGAATTCGAGCACCTCGGGACTGGCGAAAGACTGACTCCATCCTCGTGCGCGTGCAAGGGCTCCTTCTGCGTCGGCCGGCACGCGCGTATCCCGTGCGACATCGGGCGGCATCCATTCCGCCCGACGAGACCACAGTTCGTCCCTGAGCTCCGGCGTCGCCCGCAACGCGCTTTCGGAGCGGACGTAGCGCTCGCTCATCTTCGCCGGGTCCGTTCCGGTGAGAGCCTGAAGAAACGACAGCCAGCGATCCAATAGACTCTGCGCCTTCGGGCCACCAGGATCCTCGTCGACGGCGGCCTTCACATCATCGACAAGCGTCAGCCACTCCTCCTGCAATGCGGCGCGCTGCTCCGATGATATTCCAGAGAGATGGGAGATCTTTGCCTTCAACATCCCCACATAGCTCGCGATCGTCTCTTCGTGATTTGTGTCCATGTGCATGACCTCGATGATTTGTCGGAACAGCTGCACGTCCATGGCGGTGCCAGACTGAAGCGCCGTTTCCGCCGCCGCCACGGCGGCAATGGCTCGTGACAAGTTGCGTTGCTTGGCTTCGAGGGTCTGGCGTTGAGCGCGAAGGGCGTCGCCAAACGATCCTCTGGATTGACGGCGGATCGCCGGTATGTTCGTGAGGCGACATTTTATACGGTCCTTGGTCGTTCGCGCTTAGTCCGTGGTCGGGAGCCGCCAGCGCGGTTTTTCGCCACTTCGAACACCGTCCGCCTGTGCAGCCCCTGCGTACTTGACTGCGGGCTGTCTTCTTGTGCGAATGGATTTGTCCGCATTTCCCGATCGACGCTCGATGGCATGACGGTCGCATACGGACGATGCTATGATGCGCGCTTCGCGAGAACCGATGACTATCGACCAGCTCAAACGACACGTGGACCGGCGCCTCCGCGCAAAGGCCGACAAAACGGACGTCCGCCGGCTCGAGCGGAAGATGGAGGCCCGCTTCGGTAAGATGAATGCCCGCTTCGGGAGGGTGGACGCCCGCCTTGACACGATCGACGCTCGCCTCGCATCCCACGACCAGCGGTTCGACTCAATCGACGACAAGCTCAATTCCATCCTGAAGGTTCTTCACGCTCATTACGTCCACCATCAGCGGGCGCTCGACAAGCATGAGCATCGCCTTGGCGATCTCGAGAGGCGACATCCAGCCGACCTGCAGTGATCAGGACCGCGCCATGAAGAAAAGGAGACCGCGAGGTCGTAAACGCGAGGCGCGGCGATGGCTCGACGAGCTCGACGTGCGCACTATTCCCGGCCCGTCGATGAGGGAGGCGAGTCTCGAACGCGATCGAGCCTTTGCGGACCTGGAGGTTCAGGACAAGGCACTCTACGACGCCGTCCACCAGTGCATCTCTGACGAGATGGAAAGAAACGCGGGCCTTACCTTTGAGGAATGGCGCGCGCAGGCGGCGCGGCTAGGCCGTCGCCTCCACAACTTGCGCGCGTTGCGGCAAGCGCTGCGATCAGGGCCATGACGTGCGGTTTCATGCGAGCCTCCGCCTCCCCGTGATCACCATCATCCGCCTATCTTGAAGGCGACGATCTCGCCGCTATAGCCCGGCCCGCCGATGGCGACGACGATGTACTGCTTGCCGTTCAGCATGTAGGTCATCGGACCGCCGCCCTGGGGGGCCGGCATGTAGACGGCGCCGACTTCCTTGCCCGTCGTCTTGTCGTAGACGCGAAGCATGGCGCCGCGCTGACCGGACGGCGTGGGCCCAGAAGCCTCCGGTCAACGGATCGCCCGTTGTGGGGCCCCGCACAGCGTGACCGAAGCGCTCAACGTGGACGGGGAAGAGTTCGGCGAGGATCGCTTGAAGGACGTGCTCGACGACCTGACCTTCATTGTCGTCTCGATAAAATAGAACACCGGCTGATGCGGCGTTATGATCGGATCATGCTGCTGAAGCTCCCGACGGCATTAACGCTCGCGGCGATCTTTCTTTCGCAGCAGGGCCAGGCGCAGTCCGTAAACGCCGCGGCCGTTCTGAGCGGGTGCAACGTGGACACGAGTGGCTCGCCGCTGCCCGGTACGGCGATCGACATTGTGGGACCGCGTGTAGCACGCTCCGTCCGCTCGGAAGCCGACGGCTGTTATCGCATCGAGGTCCCCGATGGAACATACGAAGTATCCGCAGCGCTGCAGGGCTTCCAGACCGTCACACGCCACGATACGCGCATCTCCGCGGGCAGTGTCGAGCGCATCAACTTCATACTCGGTCTTGGAGGCATCTGCGAATGCATCATGTACACGGTGGACGATCTGTGGCGCGCCGCCGACACCGTCCTTCACATTCGGATTGAGCGGGCGGAGCAAGACACATCGTTTGCGGCCGTGACCCCCGCGACGAAATACACAGCGCGCGTGCTCACGAGATGGAAGGCGACATCGTCGAACCCGGTCGACGGCTCGATTCAGTTCCTACAATTCGTCAAACGTCGCCAGCCCTACTCCGCCGGCGCCGAGCTCGTCGTCTTCCTTCGATGGAATTCGAGGTACGGTATCCACTTCGGCGGGTACGACTTCAATGGCGACAGACCCGCCGCGTTCCTCATTGAAAACGATCGCATCGGCTACGCGATCCTGGACGAGTACACAGGCAAGCCAGCCGGCACGCTCATCAGCGATCTTCAGCGACTGCAGCGGAACTGACTTCTTACTTCCGGCTTCCGACTTCCGCACACGCGCTCTCGACTCAAGCCTCTCCTCTCCCACCGGATGCGGAACTGCCGGGGCTCGTGGGGCCTGGCGGAGGGGCTTCTTGGCTGCACCATCGCCGCTCTACTTGTTGATCGCGCCGGTGAATTCGAACGTGCCCGAGTTCGCGGGCACGCGACGTTCCATCCTGCCGTGCACGGCGCCTGAGGCATCGACTGTTCCGCTCACGTCGAACTGCCCGTTGCCGCCAGCGACGCCGAGGACTCCGGTCTGGAACTGAAACGCGTTGCCGGTCCACGCGAGGTTTTGAATCGCCGCGACGCCGATGCGTGCGCCCTGTGTCGCGATGTAGTTGCGCGCCTCGCCGGATTTCGGCGCGTAAAACACGAACGGCGCCGGGCGATTCGCCGTGAACGGCACGTCCACGCGGAGCGCCGTGCCCGGCGCGAACGACATGGCCAGCGCGTCCATGTGCGTATGGTCCGTTGACGGCGCGGGGCTCACGCCGGCGTCGGATGTGAACTCGTACATCCCGAAGTTCATCTCATCGTTCGACGATTCGCCGAAGCGGACCGTGGCTGACGGATTGGGATTCCGCTTGTTGCCCGCCGAATTGTCGTAGTGCGACACGAGCTCGAGTCGCGTCCCGCGCGGCAGCTTCACGGACGTCTTCGGGTAATAGAACAGCTGCCAGTTGAAATCGTACGACGGCACGCGCAGCAGCGTCTTCTCGCGGCCACCGGGCAGAAACGCCGTGATCGTCATGTCCTTGCCGCGCAGGTGCATGTGGGGGAAGAGCGAGACGAGCGTCACGTCCTGATCCACGGCGAACGTCGAGCGGATCTCGTGGTTCGGCGTGTTCGGCGGAATCATGAACGCGAGGTTGCCCAGGAGTCCCGCCGCGACTTCTTTTTTCAGGTCGCCTTTGCCGTAGTAGAAGCCGATGCGAATCTTGTCCGTCTGCTCGGTTCCGTTTGGATGGTAATGAAGGTTCGTCCGGAGCGTCTGCCCCTTCCGGATCCAGCGGCCTTCACCGTCGGGATAGACCGTCGGAGGCGTGCCGACGGCCCAGACACCGAGCACGTCGAACAGACCGTCGGCGCTGATCGGATTGCCGCCCATCAGATTGACGCTCGTCGAGAAGATCACGGCGTGATGCGCCACGTCGCGGTTGCCCGGGCGGATTTCGATGGCGCGGATCCAGCGGTCATTGCCGGCGCCTACGGCGCCCATGGTGCCCATAGTGATTGACGGCGTCGGAAAAATGTCGGCGCCGGTCGCCGGGATCTTCACTTCAGGAAGATTCACGACGTAGTCGGGCTCGCCGAGCTGCCAGCCCTCGGTGAAATGCGGCGCGGGCGGCATCTTCGAGGCGTCGCCCTGCGGCGACCCGCCATCCGTCCAGCTCGCGATCGTCGCGATCTCTTTGTCTGTCAGACGCGGATCGTTCGCGAATTCGCCGACGCCCGGGTCCGCGAACCATGGCGGCATCTGCCGCGCCGTCACCTTGTCCTTGATCGCGCGCGCGTAGGGACGCGCGTCGGTGTAACTGAGGAGCGACATCGGCGCGGCTTCGCCCGGACGATGGCAGCTAACGCACTTGCGATAGAGAATGGGCGCGACGTCCCGCGCGAACGTCGCTGGAGGATCTGCGGGCGCTGCCGCGAGATGAACGATGCCGGCCACCGCCGCGACGAGAAGCGCACCGACGACGAGGAGCCGTCGAATCATGGAGCCTCCGAATAGATATTATTCTAACCGCAGCGGCGGAAGCCGGGACGTCATGCAGACCTCTCTCAGGACTCCTTTGCGCGCAACGGCGGTGATCAGGCCCTGAAGACGCCCAGCGTGTCGAACGATCCCTTCAGCACGGCGGCCGTGTCGTTGTATCCCAGCCACTCCTTGATCATCGTCGCGTAGACCCGCCGGAAGTCGGTCGTCATCTTCATGTTGCCGTCGTCCAGATCGGTGAGGCTCGGGTGCCTGCCGTAGAACCCGCCCTTTACGCCGTGTCCGACGATGAACATCGGAGTCGCGGTGCCGTGGTCGGTGCCAAGACTGCCGTTTTCCTCGACGCGGCGCCCGAACTCGGTGAACATCATCATCGCGACTTCGTTCTGCTTGCCGAGCCGCTTGATGTCGTCCATGAAACCGCGGACGGCGTCCGCGGTGTACATCAGGAGCCTGCCGTGGAGGTCGGCCTGATTGACGTGCGTGTCGAACGAGTTGCCCTGATAGGAGACGTAGTAGAGACGCGTCGGCATGCCGGCGGCAATGAGCGACGCGACGCGGCGCAGATTGCCCGAGAGTCCGCCGCCACCATAGTCCACCGGCGATCGGTAGCTCGCCGACGCCTGCCGGACGAAGTCCGAGCTCTCAGCGGCGTTCTGCGCCGTCGCGGCAAGAAACTCCAGCGTGGCATTCGTCGAGGTGTGCGGCTGCTGGCTCATCTCCGCGAGGATTCTCTTCTCATCCTCGTCGCCCTCGCGACGGAACCGCGTCGGATCGTCGAAGACGAGCGGTGAGTGATGCTCGGCTCTGACGGCCACGGACTGAGAGGTGCCGATGTCCACGATCATGTTCTTCGTGGCCGGCGAATAGGCATGGTCGGCGACGCGGCCGACCCACCCATAGGCATCTCCGCCGTTGGGAATGCCCGAGTGCCAGTAACCCATCGAGGAGAAATGCGAGAGGCTTGGATGGTCGTAGCCGCAGCCGTGCACGACGCCGAGCAGGCCGTCCTTGTAGAGGCGCTCGAATCCCACCATCGACGGATGGAATCCGTAGCCACCGGTTGTTCCGCCGAACTTGATGACTTCCTGCTCCTTGATGCCTAACCGGGGTCTGGCCTTGTAGTATGCCGGATCGGCGTAGGGCACCACCGTGTTCAGACCGTCGTTGCCGCCTGAGAGCTCGACGACGACAAGAATCCGCTCAGAATACCGTTCCATGCTCGTGCCCTGGAGGGCCTGAGCCGCGAGCGCGGCGGACGTCCTGTTCAGAATGAACGGGAGTCCGGCGCCGACCCCGACACCATACAGGCCGCGCACGAGGAAGTCACGGCGGGAGCATCCACAACGGACATGCATGTTGGTCTCCTAAAGGCAGCTGTCAGAAGTCAGAGGTCAGAAATCATCAACCCAGCTGGTACTCGGGCGTACTCAACACCAGGTAGAGCAGCTCGCGGAGCGAATCTTCCAGCTTGTCACTCGGCTGGATCGTCGTCGAGCCGAGCTTGCTGTTGATGAACGTGACGAGAGCCGCGCGATCCTTGTCTGAGAGCGACACCGAGAGGAATCGGCCGATGAAGTGATCGACGACCTTGTCGGTCGTCGTTGCGTTCGCGGCCCGGACCATCGTCGTGAGATCGAGGTTCGGCGGTCTTCGTGGAATGGCTTTGGTCCGTTCGAGCGCCATGAGGCCGCCCTTGAAGCCGCCGTACCGCGTGTTGTAGTCCTCGTCGCGATCGACCATGGCGTTGGTCTCGCTCACCATCTCGGCGGGCATGCCCGGGTCTTTCGTCGCCTCCGTGATGTCCATGCCACGCGCGACCCTTTCGCCGACCGCGAGATCGCCCGGCGACATGGACCGATCGGGCGGACGGAAGTTCTTCACGTCCGGGAAGAGCACGCCGCGGAACAGGTTGCCGCGCTGCAACAGCGTGGACGGCGTGATCCAGCTGCGTCCGCCGGCCCACCCCGCGACATTCGGCGGATCGAACAACGACTGACCGAGGCCAGACGTCAGGCGGCCGAAGTCGGGAATCGTCGGCAGTTCCTTGAGGCCCATCTTCTTGTATGTGGAGATGACCAGTTGGACCGGCGCCTTGATCTGCGTGGCCATCGCGGGCGCGCTGTAGAAATCGCGCGACAGGAAGATCTGCCTGAGGAGCGGCTTCAGCTCGTAGCTGCTGTCGCGCAAGGTCTTGCCGAGGCTCGTGCGCACGCTGGCCGGCACGTCCTCGCGCACGAAGTACTTGTAGATCTTCCCGGCCATGTAGTCCGCGGTGACCGGCTGTTTGAGGATGATGTCGATGATGTCCGTGCCGTCGAAGGCACCCGTTTGTCCGAGGAACGTCTTGGTCCCGAAGTCGTGCTGGTCGGCGTTGAACTTGAACGCGATCGCGTCATTGCTCCAGCCGGTGAACGCGCGCGCGGCCTCGCGCACGTCTTTCTCCGAGTAGTTGCCCACGCCCATCGAGAACAGCTCGAGGAGCTCGCGGCCGAAATTCTCATTCGGATGGCTCTTGACGTTCTCTCCGTTGTCCAGGTAGTTAAGCATGCCCGGATCCTTCAGGACGCCGACGAGCAGGTTGCGGAAGCTGCCGGTGGCGTTGGTCCTGAACATGTCGTTCTGGACACGCATCATCCGCGCGTCGCGCACTTTGTTCTCGCCCGTGGCGAAGTGGCCGTGCCAGAAGAGCGTCATCTTCTCTTCGAGCGGACGGTTCGAGACGAGCATCCGGCTGGCCCACCACACACCAAGTCGCTGAGTTTCGATGGCGTTGGCCTGCAGGCTGTAGAAGAACTTGTCAACGACCGGCTGCAGCCGCCGTTGTGCGCCGGCCGGGAGCACCTTGACGCCGAGATATTCCCCTTTTTCCCGCGCGATGCGCACGGCTTCTGGGCGGCTCGGGGGGAACGGATCCATGCCGGGATCCCAGATGCCCGACTCGTCGAAGGGTTTCAGATCGTTTTTCAATGATCCGTAGTCGACGAGATAGTCAACGGCCGCTTTCGGCGACATCGCGGCGAAGCGCGCGACGTCTTCGGGCGAGCCGCCAAAGCCCGCCCGTTCGAGCAGGTGCGCGGCGCGATCCGGATTCCAGTCTGCGCTGTTGATGGACGTGAGATCGTTGGCCCAGTCGGCGGGGCCGGTGCCGGGACCAGCAGCGGACGAGAACACACCGGCTCCCACCACCGCGGCGACTGCGATCACGAGCGGGACGAGTCGAAAACGGATCATCATCTTCCCCATGCGGATGGGGAGATTCTACCGCTGATGGCGCCGGGAGTGATCGCTGTGTGAGGGGGGATCGCGGGGCGACGGGATCCTGGCTCATAACACGCGTTCCGTTGCCCCCCTTGGCCAATGCGGTCTATCGTCTACGCGCTGACGGCGTTCCTCCTCTTCAAGAACGGGGTCATCAAGGAAGACGACGTGATGGACGCGCAGAGCCTGAGAAACTATCCGTGAGATTCAGCGCGTCCTGAGCTGAATGACGGCATCCCCGAGATTGCCGCTGCGCTGGACATCGAGGATGCCGTCGCGCAGGGCGACTCCATCGACGGTCACCGACTGCACGACCCATGGCATGGGATCACTGCTGCCTGACGTCACGTTGAGCCGATAGTGCCCGGGGGCGATACCAGTCAGGAGCATCGTACCGTCAGTGCCGACGCGCCCCGACGTGCCGCGCGAGACGGGCGCCGAATCCACGAGGACCGACCGATCCGCCGGTGCCAGCGACAGGATGATTGGGCTCGGGCCAAGTGATAGGCCGCCTGCAACCAGACGCGCGCGGAGAGACGCGGTCGGTCGCAACACGAGATCGACGCCCTCGACGTCACTGGTTCCCACGTCGATGTCTGGTGACGCGCTCGGAAGCCATGCCACTAGTATGACTAAAAGTATGCTCATACTTAACATCTTGGCTTCGATAGTCAACGCGGTTCGCGTTCAACAACGCGCAGAACTCGTCGAAGTCTGGCGCCAGGTCCAGGGAATTTGTCTCCGAAGAGACTCGACGGCAGCCAGCGAGCGCCGGTTCAGCCGGAAGTCCACGTTCTCATTCTCGCCGTACTACACACCTGCGGCCTTCAACGCGGCCAGCACCCGCGCGTCTCTGAATGGAACGCGGCGCAGCCGCACGCCGGTCGCATCGAAAATCGCGTTCCCCACCGCCGCCATCGTCGGCTTGATGACCGTCTCCCCTGCTCCATACGGCGGCAGGTCCGGCCGGTTGGGGTTTGGGTCCCCGTTCACGAGCACGATGTCGATCGTCTCCGGCGTGTCGGCGTGGGTGAGCGATGGACTCGAGGTCCAGTCGACACTCGTCACCTTCTCGGTGTCGAACGTCACTTCCTCGTGGAGCGTCCGGCTCAACCCGTAGAGCGCTCCGCACTCGAGCGTGCGGCGCAGGCCCTCCGGATTGATGACGAGTCCGCAGTCGTGCGCGACGACGAGCCGCTTCACCCACACGTGCCCGGTGCGCCGATTCACTTCCACTTCCGCAATCTGCGCAACGACAGTCTGACCGCGAAATGCGTACGCGATCCCGCGCCCAGTAAGAATGTCTTCCCTGCCCGCCCTGCCTGCCGTGCCTGCCCCGCCTGCCGTGCCTGCCCTACCTGCCCTGGGCGAAACGCGAGTGTCCCACCCGTACGCCTGAGCCGCCGCCTTGACACACGCGATGGACCGCGCTCGCTTGAAGCCACTGTCGTCCGCCGTGCTGGCGGTGAGCATCTTCAACCGGAACTCGACGGGATCCGCCTTCGCGGCCGCCGCCATTTCGTCGATGAACGATTCCGACGCGAACGTGGACTGCGGACCGTTCGGATCCCGCAGGTTGCCTGTACGAAGCGGCGTTTCCCAGACAAGCGGCAGGCTCACCACGGCTGTGGCCATCCGCCGGTTCGGAATCGCGTACGATTCGTTCGGTGTGGCCGCGCTGCCCGCGGCAGGACGGGCGCGACGCTGCCCCATCAACTGCGCGATGAGCACCGTGTCGGCCTCGTTGTAGCCAAGATGGTTGTAATCCGCCGCGCGCGCTAGGTAGTCGAATGCGACGAGGTTCCCCTGCGCATCCAGGCCACCACGCAGCGTGCAGGCGAAGGCCGGTGCCTTCGAGTCCCACGCCGTTTCTTCCTGCCTCATCCACTGCACTCTCACCGGGTGTCCGATTTCCTTCGCCAGATACGCCGCCTCAAACCCCGCGTCGTCTGCCGCGGTGCGGCCGTAGCCTTGCGGCCCCTCGGTCCAGACGACGCGAACCTGTTCGCGCGGGATGTTGAGGAACGTGGCAATGCCGTTGCGCATGCCGTACGACTTCATGTCGTTCGAATAGACGGTGAGCTGCCCGTTGGACGGATCGGCCATCGCATGCGCCGGCCCAAACGCCGTGTGTCCCTGGAACGGGATGTCGTACTCGGCTTCCACCACTTTGGCCGCGCCCGCGAACGCCGTGTCGGGGTTTCCCACGACACTTGGATTCTGGCTGGATGTCGGCGTGGCGCCGCGCATGTACGTGAAGAGATCTTCGGAGGCGGGGAACGGCGCCGTCGCCGGCTTTTCCCAGTTCACCTTCAGCGCGCGCGCGGCGTTGACTGCCTGCTCTTCCCGCTCGCACACCACGGCGACGTAGTTGCCCTTGGTCACGACCTTGATGAAGCCCGGGAGACTCTTGACCGAGGCCTCGTCGATGCTCACGAGCTTCGCGCCGGCCACCGATGGCTTGATGTTCCGCGCGTGCACCATCCCCGGGGCGTTCATGTCCACAGCCCACTTTTGCGAGCCGTCCACCTTAGCGGGAATATCGTAGCGCTGCGGACTTTGCCCGACGATCTTCAGATCCTGAACCGGCTTCACCTTCGCCACGCCTGTCGTCGCGTCGATGTTGGATCCGGTGAGCGCGACGTGGAACTTCTTCCCGCCGATGAGTTCCCCGTAGGTTACCCGCCTGTTTGAACTTGCCGGATCTGACTTCACGGTGATCACGGCTGCGCCGACGGTAAGCGCGTCCACCGGAACACCGAAGCGAGTGGAGGCCATCTGCAGCAACACGCGGCGCGCTTCCGCCGCGACGCGGCGCATCGGCCAGCCGTCGGTCTGAATCGCGTCGGATCCGCCCGAGCCGCCCTGGTCCACGGTGATGTCCGTGCTTCCCATCACGCACGTCGTCTTGTCGTAAGCGATGTCGAGCTCGTCGGCCATCATCTGGCGGAAGGCGGTGCCGGTGCCCTGCCCACAGTCGGTCTTGCCGACGTAGAAAGTGGCGGTGTTGTTTTCGTGGATGACGATCCACGAGTCCAGCTGACGGAAGTCTGGATCCGGATACGGACCCGCGGCGGGCGCCTGCGTCTGTGCCTGTGTCTGGGCAAAGGCGTCGAACGGACCCGCGACTGCGGCGGCGCTGTAGCTGACGATGAGCGCGCCTGACGTTTTCAGGAAACTTCTGCGAGTTCCGTACGTGGCGTCCGGCTTCAGCCGGACCTTGTCGTGGCCGCTCATGCCGCACCTCCCTTCGCCGCGCGCTTCACGGCGCGGTTGATGCGGTAGTAGGTCATGCAGCGGCAGAGCGTGCGCGACATCCCCTCGCGGACTTGCGCGTCGGTCGGGTTCGGTGTCCGGCCGAGCAGCGCCACCGCGGTCATGATTTGTCCGTTCTGGCAGAAGCCGCACTGCGGGACCTGTTCATCAATCCACGCCTGCTGCACCGGATGCAGCTTCCCGTTTTTCGCCAGCCCTTCGAGCGTCGTAATGTCGCCACGAACATTCGACGTAGGCGTGACACACGACCGGGTGGCCACGCCGTTGACGATGACGGTGCAGGCGCCACATTGCCCGAGTCCGCAGCCAAAATGCGGGCCGTGCAAGTTGAGGTCGTTGCGGAGGACATACAACAGCGGCGTTGCCGGCTCGACGTTGACGGTCCGCGTGGCGCCGTTGACCTTGAGTGTGATTGTGGCCATGAGGCTTCTCTCCGGAGCTGGCCGGCAGGCCAACTCCGGTGTGAACTTGGATGCAGTAAGGACTACTTCGCGGCGCCGTCGAGCGAGTACGTCAGAATCCGCGGCGGCGACTGGGCCACGCTCTGGTCGCCGGCCGGGGCACCCGGCGCCTGACCAGCACCTGCCGGCGGTGCGCCCGCTACCGGCGCGCCCGCTGCTGCCGCACCTCCCGGTCCGCCAGCGCCGCCTGGTCCACCTCCGGCGCCGCCCGGTCCGCCAGCGCCGCCCGGTCCACCTCCGGCGCCGCCCGGTCCGCCAGCGCCCGGTCCGCCGCCCGCACCGCGACCACCCATCAGCGACACGTACTGCTTACCCTCCACCATGTAGGTGATCGGCGGTCCCATGCCCTGGCGTAGTCCCGTCGCGATCTCGTGCAGCTTCTCGCCCTTGTCGGCGCTGTACACCATCAGACGGCCATCCGGCAGTACCTGAAACACCAGATTGCCCGCCGTCGTCACCGTTCCGCCGCCAGTGCTGCCGCCGCCAACCGCGCGCCACCGCTCCTTGCCCGCCACCGGATCCCATGCGATGAGCAAGCCGCCGCGCGCGCCATCCGACGGTCCAACCATCGGCGGAACGAAGGGTGCGTTAGGTCCCCCCGGCGCAGCAGGCGCGCCTGCAACGGGAGCAGCGCCACCAGGAGCCAGGGCGCCGCCTGGTGCCCCGGGTAAACCTGGTTGAGCGCCGGCGGCGGCGGGCGGAGCCGCGCCACGACCCGTGCCTGTGTTTCGTCCACCTTCTTTAAAGACGAACGTCTCCGGATTCACCGTGTAGGTGGACGAGGACATGAACGACGCGGGAATGTAGACGAGCCCGGTCTGCGGGTTGAAGGACATCGGCGACCAGTTGTGCGCGCCGCCAGGCCCCGGATAGATCGTCACCGGCTTCAACCCGTAGAACGCCTCGGGATGAATGAACGGACGGCCGGTCTTCTTGTCGATCGCTTCAGACCAGTTGAGCGGCGCAAACGGCACGGCCGACAGGAACTCGCCGGTCAACCGGTCGAGCACGTAGAAGTAGCCGTTCTTGTTCGCCTGCATGATCACCTTGCGCGCCCGGCCGGCGATGGTGAGATCGGCCAGCGTCAGCTGCTGCACGGTGTCGTAGTCCCACGAGTCGCCCGGCACCGCCTGGTAGTACCACTTCATCTCGCCGTTGTCCGGGTTCAGCGCGATGATCGAGCAGACGTAGAGATTGTCCTTGCCCTTCGATCCGCGCAGCACCTCGGGCCACGGTCCGCCGTTGCCGGTGCCGAAATAGAGCAGATTCGCCTGCGGGTCGTATGCCATGCCGTCCCACACCGTGGCGCCGCCGCCCATCTTGTACCACTCGCCGCTCCACGTCGGCGCGGCCTTCCTCATCGCCTCATTTTCAAAGGGCTTCGACGGATCGCCAGGCACGGTGTAGAAGCGCCACGCCCGCTGACCGGTCGTAGCATCGAACGCATCCACGAATCCGCGCACCGGATATTCCGATCCGCTCGCACCGATCATCACCTTCCCCTTCGCAATCCGCGGCGCCATCGTCAACGTGTACTGCTCCTGCGGATACGCGACGCGCGATTCCCACACGGGCTTTCCGGTGGCCGCGTCGAGCGCGACGAGCCGGCC
>JBGOTP010000094.1:0-14457 GCA_041476545.1 Vicinamibacteria bacterium
AACCGCTTGCACTATTTCCTAACCGACTGCTGGCTTGGACCGTGCTCGTGGGACTATTCGACGGTGGTCTCGCCGCACTACTTGGGGCATGGCTCTACGACGGCATGCGGCAGAATCCGAGAACCGTCTCACGTGCTTTGCCAGCACCATAAATGCTGAGGGGACGCGATTTGTTGGCATCTGGCAATCTGGCTGAGCAACCGGAAAGATAGGTAACAGCCGCCTAAACTAACAGGCGATGACGGCGACGCCGGATGCGACCGTGGTCGGCGCGGCTTGTCGCCAATCCGTTCGACGGGGGTCGTGAAACGACGCGTGGCGATCGAGCTCTCTGACTCTGCGAACTCCGCGTGCTCTGCCCTTCGACAAGCTCAGGGCATCCCGAGCCTGTCGAAGGATGCGTCTAACGTCGTGACACGCACTTGGTCAGCGGCGGTCCGCCAGCCACGCCGCCATGATCGGCGCCTGCTTCGCTCTGAGCGCGATGCAGTTGTTCATGCGCTCGATGGTCTGATCGATCGTCCGCGCCGCCGCTCCCAGTGTGTGCGCCGCGAAGAACGCCTTCACGTCGTCTCTCGCCTCCACGGTGCAGAACGAACCAAGCGCTTCGACGATTCTCACATCGCCGAATGACACCGTCAGCTTCGGCTGGAGATCCGACCAGTGCTCCTTGACGAAGCTCCACGCCCGGACATTCACGGCTGGATTGCCCAGAAAGCGAGTGAGGTATAGCGCCGTATCTTGACGACGGATGTCCGGAGCGAGGGAGTATTCGAGGGCGCGCTGCGACAGTGCCGGATCCTCGAACGCCGTTGCCGCGTACAGATAGCGGTAGTGCTCGTCTGGCACTGTCGCCCTCTCGGCGGCGGCGATGAGCGCATCGTAGAGCGTGCGGTCGCCGTGCCGGGCAGCGACGCGCACGATGGCCGCCGCAGTCGTGGGATCAAGCCTCTCGGACGGCGCGAGTGGACTGGCGAGTGCGCGATCGAGCGCGGCGCGCGCGGCAGCGACGACATCGGGGTCGTCGCCGATGCCACCGAGCGCTCCGATCACGACAGCACGGAGCGCGCGGCGGTCGTCAGCGTCGGCGTCGATGCTGTTTACAGGCGCGACCCCGAGGTCGGCAAACAGCGGCTTCAGCAGCGTGCGCACCCATGCCGAGAAGCGTGCCTGCGTGCCGTCCGTGACGACGTGGTCGTGAATGAATTCGAGCCGGCCGACGATCTGCGCGAGCATGCCGGATGTGCGTTCCTGGCCGAACCCGCCGGCGAGTGTCAGGAAATCCGCGACGCTGTGACGTCCGGCGCTGACAAGCGCCCATTCATCGTCTGCAAGCGACGCTCGTTCGGGCGCGGTGAGTGTTGTCGCCACGTCGGGCGCCAGCGCGCGAAGCATCTCCGAAGAATAGGCCGTGCGAAAGTAGCCGCGTGCTCCCGCATTGATGAACGCCCACGGCTGGCAGCTGCTGCCGATGGTCATCGTGTCGGTGGCGCGCACCAGCAACTGACAGACGGCGTTCGACTGTCCTGGCGTTTTCACGCAGATCGGGATCTGCCACTGTTGATCCGGCTTGAACGTCTGGCTCGCAGATCCGGCGCCCGATCCGGGCGATCCGCCAGACCCGGTCGCGGATTGCCCCGCATCGAGAACGAAGCGGCTCTGGCGCAGGGAGAGCCGCGTGCGCCCGTTCCGGCAATCGAGCGACACCTCTACGACCGGCGCGCCGGGCTGGTTGACGAATGTCGGGAGGATGCGATCGACCGGTTTGCCGGAGACCGAGGCCATCACCGTCCAGAAATTCTCGGACGTCGCATTGCCGTAGGCGTACTTTTCAAGGTACGCGTTGATGCCTTTACGAATGAGATCCGGTCCGAGGTAGCCCTCAATCATGCGCATGACCGCCCCGCCTTTCTCGTAGGCGATCGCGTCGAACGACTCCTCGATCTGGGCGGGCGTTTCGACGCTGGAGCGAATCGCTCGTGTGGTCTTCAGCGCATCGAGTGTGAGCGCGCTGCGCGTTTCGTCCACCTCGTCGACCGCGATGTTCCACTCCGGCTTCAGTTCGCTGAGCGGACGATTGGCCATCCAGGTCGCGAATCCCTCGTTCAGCCACAAATCGTCCCACCATCGCATCGTGACGAGATCGCCAAACCACTGGTGCGACATCTCATGAGCCAGGATGGACGCGATGTTCTTGCGGGTCAGGGGCGATGCCGTGGCGGAATCGGCGAGCAGATCGGCTTCGCGATAGAAGATGGCGGCCGTGTTCTCCATCCCGCCGGCCGCGAAGTCGGGCACGGCGACCATGTCGAGCTTTCCGAATGGGTACTTGATGGAATAGTACCGGTTGTAGAACCTGAGAATGTCCTTGGCCCAATCGAGCGCGATGTGTCCGAGCTCCCGTTTGTTCGGCGTGGCGCAAATGCGAATCGGCACGTTCTCGGCCGAGTCTTCGAGACACTGGAAGTCCCCGACCGCCATCGCGACGAGATATGAGGACATCCGGGGGGAAGTGGCGAAGGTCAGCGTATGCCGTGCGGACCCGGGGCCGGGCGTGTCGGACAGGAGCGCGCCATTGGAAATGGCCGTGTCGCCGCGATCGGCCGTGAGGCGCAGAGCGAACGTGGCTTTGAACGCAGGGTCGTCGAAGCAGGGGAAAGCACGCCGCGCGTCGCTTGCTTCGAACTGCGTCACCGCGTAGCGGCGTCCGCCCGACGTGCTGACATAGAAGCCGCGCAGTTCTTTGGACAACACGCCGGCATACGACACGTGGATCTCGGCAGCGCCCGCGGGGAGTGTTCGCGGCACCGTGAGCGTGGCGGTCTGCGCATCGCGATTGATGGTCACGTCCGCCGTCTGTGCCGCCTGGGTCGCGCCCGTTCGAATCGTCACCTCGTGGAACGTGATATCGAGCGCGTTCAGGACGATGTGCGTCGTGGGCCGGTCGAGCTGGACGTGGATGGTCTCGACACCCTCGAATTGCGCTCCAGGCAGGTCGACGTCGAACGCCAAATCGTAGTGGGCGGGCCGGACTTGAACAGGAAGCCGCTCCGCGAGAGGCGCAATCGATGCCCGCCACACCAGCAGAGCCGCGACCAGCAGAAGAACCGGAAGGCCCCGGGTTCGCATACTTCAGTGTAGCGTCACAACTAGGGCGGGTAGGGTAGGGTGGGTAGGGTGGGTAGGGCGGGTGGGGCAGGTGGGGCAGGTGGGGCAGGCAGGTACGATCGCGCTGCTGACTTGACCCGGCCGTGCGAAGGGAGTACTTATTAGCACATTGTGCTGATTGGGAGATGCAGCTGTTGTCGCCGGTGCAGGCAGTGTCGTCCGTGGTGTCACCAATTGAAGCGCCCTCGTGCCAGCCGTTCAGGCTTCGGTCCAATCGGTATTCCCCGTTAACCGATTCACGTTCCTGAAACCAAGGCCCGGGAGGCTCGCGCTTTCCGGGCTTTTTTGTTACCGCGACGCGTTGAAACTTCGAGAAAATGTCTGAGCTCCTCCCCCTTTTCGTCAATCTCCACGGCCGGCGCGTTCTGCTGGTCGGCGGCGGTCCGGTAGCGGCGTCCAAGCTGACGTCGCTTGTGGCCGCAGGCGCGAATGTCACAGTGGTCGCGCCGGAGATTCATGCCGAGATCGAGACGCACGCGGAGGTCGAGAAGCACGAGACGACCGGAGAGAGAGACGGAACCCCGGTCGGAACGCCGCGCGTGGCGCAGGTAGCGATCGTCCGGCGCGCGTTCGTGTCGGCGGACCTCGATAGGGTCTGGCTCGTCGTCGCCGCCGCCACGCCGGCCGTGAATCGCGCGGTGGCGGAAGCCGCGGACGAGCGGTGCCTGTTCGTGAACGCGGTGGACGACCCATCGAATGCGTCGGCGTTTCTGAGCGGCGTCGTCCGGCGTGATGGCGTCACGATTGGCATTTCGACCAGTGGCGACGCGCCAGGGCTGACCGCCCTGATGCGGGAAGCAATCGACGCGCTCCTGCCAAGGGAGCTCGGCGAGTGGATGACCGAAGCCAGCCGGCAGCGCGCGACCTGGAAACGCGATGGTGTCCCGATGCCGGGGCGGCGGCCGCTGTTGCTGCAGGCTCTGAACCGGCTGTACGGAACGACGGTCAACGCCCGCCTCCGCGCGGGAACGACGGACGCGCTACGGCGAGGCCACGCCGAAAGGAACCGAAGGCGGGCGGCGGCCGCCGAGCCCGCAGAGCTGTTTGCTAAGAGCACTTCCCCGAGCAGCTCTGCGATCTCTGCGAGTTCTGCGGTTGATCGTAGCTTGGGTGAAGGTGTCCGCGGGCTTGGGCATGTGTCGATCGTCGGCGCCGGGCCTGGAGATCCCGGACTGCTGACGCGCACGGCGGTGGCGCGGCTGCGCGCGGCGGACCTTGTCCTCTACGACGCCCTCGTCAACGAACGCATCCTGCGCCTCGCGAGACGGGCGCAGCGCTTTTTTGTCGGCAAGCGCGCCGGCCGGCACGCCCTTTCGCAGACGGTGATTCACGCCGTCATGATTCGCGCGGCCCGCCGTGGACGGCGCGTCGTGCGCCTCAAGGGCGGCGACCCGTTTGTGTTCGGGCGCGGCGGAGAGGAAGCCCTCGCGCTCAAGCAGGCGCGCGTGCCATTCGACGTCGTGCCGGGCGTCACGAGTGTCGTGGCGGCGCCGGCGCTCGCCGGCATTCCGGTTACCCATCGCGGTGTCGCGTCAGCGTTCCTGGTCGTGAGCGGACACGACGAGCAGGCATTTGCGACATCCATTGGCGAACTGACGCCGAACGGCATGACCGTGGTCGTGCTCATGGGCCTTACGCGCCGTGCCGGTCTCGCGGCCGCCTTGATTCAGCGCGGCTGGGCGGCAGGCACGCCGGCCGCTCTCCTCGCTGAGGCGTCGACGCCGCAGCAGGACGTGTGGCGCGGATCGCTCGGCGATCTCGCGGCGGGACGTGCCGATGTCGCAAGCGATGGCCCGGCGCTGTTGGTCGTCGGCGCGGTCGCCGCGCTGAGGGCTATTGCTGACGGGGCCGACTCACCAGTTCATCAGGACAACCTTTCGAGGATAGAGCAATGTCTGTAACCGATCATCCTGGCACGCACGGTCGCACGCGCCTGTCATTTGCCCGCGTGGAGGACATCGACGAGTTCGTGGCCACGCTGGAACGGTACGAGCGGGGCGAGCTGACGGCCGATCAATGGCGCGCCTTTCGTCTCGTCCGCGGGACCTATGGCCAGCGCCAGGCGACCGACTCGCAGATGCTGCGCGTGAAGGTGCCGCAGGGCGTGCTCACGAGCAGCCAGTTGTTCGCGCTGGCGGAGGTCGGTGAGAAATATTCCCGTCGATTCGGCCACATCACCACGCGCCAGAACATTCAGTTCCATTTCGTCAAGCTGCACGACGCCGAGCCGGCCATGCGCTTGCTCGCGGATGCGGGCGTGACGACCAGAGAGGCGTGCGGAAATTCGGTGAGGAACATCACGGCCTGCGCGTATGCGGGCGTGTCAGTGACCGAGGCGTTCGACGTGACGCCCTACGCCGAGGGCATGACGCGCTATCTGCTCCGCCATCCGCTCAGCTCCACGCTGCCGCGCAAGTTCAAGATCGCGTTCGAGGGATGTGCCGACGATCACATCGCGACGGCCATCAACGATCTCGGGTTCCGCGCGCACCTGGCGGCCGACGGAACACGGGCCTTCCGCGTCACCGCGGGGGGCGGGACGGCCATCATGTGCAAGGAGGCGGGTCTCATCCACGCGTCCCTTCCGGCCTCGGAGATTCTGCGGAGCGCTGAAGCCATTCTGCGCATCTTCAAGCGGCTCGGCGACTATCAGCACAAGCAGCGTAATCGCATGAAGTTCATGATCAAGGAGCTTGGCTGGGATCGCTGGGTGCAGGAGTACGAACGCGAGTTCGCCGCGTGCGGGAGTGGGGGCGCCGAGGGTGCTATTCCGATTCTCGAAATCAATCCGCCGGCGAGCGAGTCGCAGCCGAACTGGATGCGCGGCGAGGCCCCGTCGCCGAGTCTCATCGGTTCCCGTGTCACGGCCGTGCCGCCGAGCGGCCCCGGCATCACGCCGGTGATCGTGCCGTTGTATCAGCCCGGCGAGGAGGCATATCTGCGGTGGCGCGCGACGAACGTGCAGCCACAGAAGCAGTTTGGCTACGTGATTGCGACCGCGACCATCCCCCTCGGCGATTTCACCAGCGAGCAAATGCGAATCGTCGGCGAGCTGGCGCGCGCGTACAGCGACGGAAGCGTGCGCGTGACGATGGATCAGAATCTGCTGTTCCGTTGGGTGAAAGTAAGCGACGTGCGCGAGATCTACGCGCGGCTCGCCGCTGCCGGGCTGGGGCTCGCGGAAGCCTCGACCGTGGCCGACGTGTCGAGCTGCCCGGGCGCGGAGTCGTGCCGGCTGGCGGTCACGCAATCGCGCGGCCTCGGCCGCCTGCTCGAGGAGCATCTGCGCGCGCGTCCGGATCTCATCGCGGCCGCGGACGGCGCGCGTATCAAGATCAGCGGTTGCCCGAATGGCTGCGGGCAGCATCACATCGCGACGCTGGGATTCCAGGGAAGCGTCCGGCGTCTCGGATCGAAGGCCGTGCCCCAGTACTTCGTCATGGTCGGCGGCGGCACGACAGATCAGGGCGCCAGCTTTGCCCGGCTCGCCGCGAAGGTCCCGGCCCGGCGGATGCCCGAGGTCGTGGAGCGGCTCATTGCCATGTATGTCCGCGATCGGACCGATGGCGAGTCGGCACCGGAGTTCTTTGCCCGGGTTGACGTGACCAGCGTCGCGCTGGAACTGCGCGATCTGCAGACGCTCACGGCCGCCGACGTCGTCCCGCTCGACTACGTGGACCTGGCCGAAACGGCGGAGTTCGCGCCCGAGGTCATGGAAGGGGAGTGCTCGGCGTAAACGGGCCGCCATCAGCTCTCGGCGCTCAGCCCTCGCCGATTACTGAGAGCTGACAGCTCAGAGCTGAGAGCCGACAGCTTCTATATCTACAAATGTAGATAAGCTGATGTCGATCGTTGCGTCCCGTTTCGGGGCTCTGGTATAGTCCATCGACTGTGGCCCTCAACACCTTTCAGACGTCCGGAAACAGCCCGGGCCTGGCGCGTTGCCGCGTGGGCCTCCTTGGCTTCGGCGCCGTCGGCATCGCCATCGCCCGCCGGTTGACCAGTCCCGATTCGCCACCCTCCCTCCAGCTCACTCACATCTGCGACCGCCGCGCCCGCGAGAAGCAGGCCCGGCAGTCCGACGTTCTTGCCGGTCTCGTCTGGACAGACCGCTTCGACGACCTGATCACCAGCGACGTGGACATCATCGTGGAAGCGGTCTCCGGATCGGAGCCGGCGTCGGACTACGTACGGGCGGCGCTGCTCGCCGGCAAGTCTGTCGTGACCGCGAGCAAGCTGGTCATCGCGCATCACGGGCAGGCGCTCCTGACGCTGGCGGAGCGCCAGGGGCGTCAACTGCGGTTCGAGGCGGCCGTGGGCGGCGCGATGCCGATCGTGCGCGTGCTGGCCGACAGCCTGGCGGGCGATCGCGTGTTGAGCATCGACGCGATTCTGAACGGCACGAGCAATGCGGTCCTGTCGCGCATGGACGAACGTGGATGCGAGATGGACGAGGCGGTCGCGGACGCGTGCGCGCGCGGCTACGCGGATGCCGACCCGTCCGTCGATCTCGATGGCAGCAACGCCGCGGCGAAGCTCGTCATTCTGTGTGCGCTCGCCTTCGGCCTGCGCGTCGGGCCCGGTCAGGTGGAGACGCGGACGACCGCGCGGATTCGGCCGCTGGACTTCGAGACCGCCCGGCTGCGAAACGGGACGATCCGTCAGATTGCCCACGCCGGGTACGACCGCGATCGGTCATCGCTGTCCGTCTGGGTGGCGCCGATGTTCGTGTCGCGCCTGTCGGTCTTCGGACGCAGCGTCGGACCGCAGAACGCGGCGGTCGTCCACGGTGCGTACGCCGGCGACATTACCGTGACCGGCGCGGGCGCCGGCGGCGATGCGATGGCGGTGGCGGCCATCGGCGACCTCGCGGCGATTGCCCGCGATCGGGCGGCGATCGTGCCGGCGCCGCTCCTTACTGAACCCAGACAGATGTCGGGTCTTTCGGATCCTCAACTCGCGGAGGCTGTGTGAGCGCTCTCATCGGACTTCAGTGCCATCTGTGTCAGGCGATGTTTCCCGCCGAAGCCGTGTACGTGTGCGATCGCTGCCTCGGTCCGCTGGAGCCGGTGTACGACTACGCGTCCGTACGGCTGACCCGCGAGAAGATTGCCGGCCGCCCCGAGAACATCTGGCGGTACCGCGAACTGCTCCCGATCACGGGCGAGCCGAAAACCGGGTTCCATACCGGTTTCACGCCGCTCGTGCGGTGCCACAGGCTGGCGGAGCGTCTCGGCGTCAGCGAGCTCTACATCAAGGACGACTCGGTCAATCATCCGACGCTGTCGTACAAGGATCGCGTGGTCTCGGTCGCGGCCACTCGCGCCGTCGAACTGGGCCTGAAGGTGCTCGCCTGCGCGTCCACCGGCAACCTGGCGAACAGCGTCTCCGCGCACGCGGCCCGTCTCGGCCTCGAGTGCTGCGTGTTCATCCCGGACAACCTCGAGGCGGGCAAGGTGCTGGGATCCGCGATCTTCGGTCCCACGATTCTTGCCATCGCCGGCAACTACGACGATGTGAATCGGCTGTGCACGCAGGTGGCGGATCGGCTCGGCTGGGGATTTGTGAACATCAACTTGCGGGCCTACTACGCCGAGGGCGCGAAGACCATCGGGTTCGAGATCGCCGAGCAGCTCGGCTGGCGTTTTCCGCGGCATCTCGTCTCGCCGGTGGCCGGGGGCACGCTGCTGCCGAGGATTGCGCGTGGGCTCCGCGAGTTTCGGACGGTCGGCCTCGTCGACGGGGAACTGCCGCGCATTCACGCCGCGCAGGCCGCGGGGTGCGCTCCTGTCGTGAACGCGCTGCTGAGCGGAGCGGATCAGCTCGAACTCGTCCGGCCGAACACGATCGCGAAGTCGATCGCGATCGGCAATCCGGCCGATGGCCTTCAGGTGCTCCAGACGGTTCGGGATACCGGTGGGACCGGCACTGCCGTGTCGGACCAGCAGATCATCGATGCGATTCGTCTGCTGGCGGAAACCGAAGGCATCTTCACCGAGCCGGCCGGCGGCACCACGCTCGCGGGCACGATCGATCTCATTCAGCGCGGGGTCATCGCGCCGAACGAGTCGGTGGTCGTGTGCGTCACGGGCAACGGCTACAAGACCGCGGAGGTCATGGAGGGGCAGCTGGTCGAGCCCGTTCGTCTCAGCCGCGCGTTCAAGGAATTTGAAGCGTGGTGGGATTCCCGCCAGGCTATCGCCTGAACCGTCGGCCCCGTTCACGACCGATGCCCATCACCTATCACATCGATTCCGCTCGCAACCTCGTGGTCACGCACGCGGTCGGTGTGCTCACCGACGAGGATGTTCTTCGTCATAAGCACCGGCTCGCGGCCGATCCCGACTTCACGGCTGGCATGTGCGAACTCTCCGACGTCCGCGGGGTCACCGACCTTCGGATCACGCCGGAAGGTGTTCGCGCGATGGTCAGCACCGATGTGAGCCATGCCTCCAGGCTCCAGGCGCACAAGCTCGCGATTGTGGCGGCCGAGGACGTCGTGTTCGGCATGGCGCGCATGTACGAGGTCCTCGCCGAACGCCATGGGCCGAGCGTCGGCGTGTTCAGGGACGTCCTCGAAGCGGCGCGGTGGCTGGGAGTCCAGGCCGCCGAGTAGTCCGTCGGTGCTTCGTTCAGGCTTGTCCCCTTTCGACGAGCACGCAGATGGCCGCCACCGCGACAAAGGCGAGTCGTATCAGCCAGGTCGCGGCCCGATTGACGCTCGCCACGGGGGTGGGAAGCCGAACGCCGTCGTACCTCACGATCGGGTTCAGAAAGATCATGCGGCGGGGCGACCAGATGGTCGCCCGGATGTACGTGTCGCTCTCGGCGAAGGTGAAAGACCCCGTCAGCGTGTTGGGCGCAATCGTTCGCAAGGTGCCGTTCTGTCCCGTGAATGCGAAGTCTGACGGAGCGCCCGTGCACGTGATTGTCAGGGTCCGGTCCTTGAATTCCACACCAGTCAGCTCGGTAATCTCGGCTTCGGGATGCGTATTGAGCCGGAGGACGGAATAGGCGTGCCCCGCGCGCAGCGCGTCAATCATGTCGGCGGCGGATGCGCTTGGCGCATTGACCATGTTCCAGGCGATCGCCATACGAAGCGGGTCCGTGATGTCGTGGCCATCGTCGTTCGCGAGGCCCCAGACTGCGTGCCCCGATGAGAGCGCCGCGTCCCACGGGGCCGCGTCGGCAAACTGCCCGTTGACCACCTCGACGAGCTCGTAGCCGGTGAGTCGCTCGAGGTTCCAGGTCGAGTAGGCGTTGCGGACGGACGGATGGGCGAGCGCGACCAGTTCGGCTCTCTGCCTGACGAGATCGATCACGAGCTGTTCGTGACTCGTCGACTGCCAGAACGGGAAATCGAACCACTCGACGCGCCGGGCACCGATGGCGAGCTGATGACGCTTGCCGATGTTGTAGCCGTGCTCGTAAATCGGAAGGGAGTCCGCGCCGAGGGTCGCGGAAATGTGCTCGTAGTTGGAGATGCCCGCCACGTCATAGCCGAGGTTGCGGTACGCCTGGACGACGTCCTCGTCGGTTTGCTGGCCGCTCGTCAGCCCGCTCCACGCGCGGCCGTGCGCGTGGAAATTGGCACGCAGCCATTGGCCTTTGAGGTCGGCGTAGGGGTTGAGAAAGTGGGCTCCCGAGAAGGCCACCGGGGCCGGAAAACGATACACGCGGCTGCGGGCGTAGGGGAGCGCGACGAGCAACGCCACGACAAGGAGTGCACGCTTCAAGGTCGCGGGGATTGTACCAGTGTTTCCGGCCCGTATAGTCCGGGGGGCGGCGTGCCGATACATGCTGATGTCGGCTGTCTTCGTCAATTATTGGCGGGGCCCCGGAGGAATTCATGCGGACGCTCGTGGCCGACGATGATCGGGTCGCTTCGGAGGCGCTGGCGCGGACGCTCAAACGGTGGAACTGCGAGGTCACCGTGGTTCCTGACGGCGCCAGGGCTTGGAGTGAACTCCAGGCCGCCTCGGGGCCGATGCTGGCCATTCTCGACTGGATGATGCCGCACGTTGATGGTCCGGAAGTCTGCCGCCGCGTGCGGAAGGACTTGCCGGCCGCCAACATGTACCTGATCCTCCTGACGTCCCTCGAGAGCCGGCGGGACATCGTGGCGGGACTGGACGCCGGCGCCGACGACTACGTCATCAAACCCTTCGATCCTGAAGAACTGCGCGCCCGTGTGCAGGTCGGGATCCGCATCCTGACCCTGCAGGAGCACCTCGCCGAACGGGTCACCGACCTTCAGGCCGCGCTGTCAAACGTCAAGCAGCTCCAAGGCCTGCTCCCCATCTGCAGCTACTGCAAGCGCATCCGGGGCGATGATCAGTACTGGCAGCAGGTCGAGTCGTACATCGCCGACCGGTCCGATGCGCAGTTCAGTCACGGCATTTGCCCGGAGTGCTACCTCAACGTTGAAAAGCAACTGGACGCCTTCCGCGCCGGTGGACCCGGTCCCACGAGATAGCCATGTTCGTTGACCACTGGTTTCGCGGGCTGTCGCTGGCGGGGAAACTCAACGCCATCATCATGTTCATCGGTGGTGCGTCGATGCTGCTCGCCTGCGGCGTGTTTGCCGTGTACGACGCCGACCAGTCGGGACACCGGATCGCCCGCGATTTGAACGCGCTCGCCGACTACGTCGCGTCGGCCAGTGCCGCGGCGGTGGTGGGCGAAGACGCCCGCGCGGCGGAGACAGTGATGCACGCGGTCTCGGTGGACGAGGACGTCGCCTCGGCCACTCTTGTGCTGCCGGACGGCCGGGTCCTGGCGCTCTACGACCGATCACAAGACACGACGGGTGAGACGCCGGTGGACGTCAACCAGGTCGGTCGCGCGTCGTCGATCGCGCAGCTCCCGTGGCGTGTGTTGACGGCCAGCGCGCTCGGCGTCACGCGGCCTATCGTCGTGAACGGCCGGGTTGTCGGCACGATCTCCATTGCCTCTGGCGTCGAGGCGGCCCGTTCGCGCGCGGTTGCGTTCCTGCGGATCAGCGCGTTCGTGCTGCTGTTCACCTTCGCCATCGCCCTCGCCCTGTCGATTCGCATGCAGCGCCTGATCTCGGCGCCCGTCCTCGAACTCACCGGCATCGCGCACGCCGCCACGAGAGACCATCGGTTCGACGTGCGCGGGCGCAAGCGCAGCGACGACGAGATCGGACAGCTGGTCGACGGCTTCAACGACATGATGGATGCCGTTCAGCGGCGCGATCGTCAGCTGCTCACGCAGCAGGAGGGGCTCGAGCGCACGGTGGAGGCGCGCGTGGCCGACCTCAGCCAGGTCAATGCCGATCTGGTCGAAGCGAACGAGAAGGCCCTGGAGGCCAGCCGGGCGAAAAGCGAATTCCTGGCCAACATGAGCCACGAGATCCGGACGCCGATGAACGGCATCATCGGCATGACCGAGCTGACGCTCGACTCGGACCTCACGCCCGAGCAGCGCGATCACCTCCTGACGGTTCGCGGTTCCGCCGAGTCGTTGCTCGATATCCTCAATGACATCCTCGATTTCTCGAAGATCGAGTCGAGAAAGCTGGAACTGGAGTCGACCGTCTTTTCGCTGACCGATCTGGTCGCCGACATCTTGAAGCCGCTGTCGTTGCGCGCCGACCAGAAAGGGCTGGAGCTCATCGGAGATATTGCCCCGGAGGTTCCCGAAGGACTGGTGGGCGATCCTCTGCGCGTACGGCAAGTACTCGTCAATCTGGTGGGCAATGCGCTGAAGTTCACGGAGCGCGGGCACGTGATGCTCGCGGTCGCCGTCGAGGAGCGCACCGGGACGGGCGCGGTACTGCACTTCTCGGTGGCCGATACCGGCATCGGGATTCCGCCCGAAAAGCAGACGGCCATCTTCGAGCCGTTCCGGCAGGTCGACGGGTCCACGACGCGCCGGTTCGGCGGCACGGGTCTCGGTCTCACGATTTCGACCACTCTCGTCGGCATGATGGGCGGCCGCGTGTGGCTGGACAGCACGCCCGGCGTGGGGAGCACCTTTCACTTCACGGCGGCTTTCGGCGTCGCCGACCTTCCGGAACTCGAGGGACAGCACACCGACCTCCTCGGTCTTCCCGTGCTCATCGTCGACGACAACGCCATCAATCGGCGCATCTTCATGGACACGCTGACGCGCTGGAAGATGAGGCCGACGGCGGTATCCGGCGGACAGGCTGCGCTTGAAGCGCTCGTCTCGGCGGCGCGCGGTGGCAATCCGTTCCGGCTCGTCCTGCTCGACGCGAACATGCCCGATCTGGATGGCTTCGCGGTGGCGGAGGAAATCCGGCTTCTGCAGGAGCTGGCGGGTTCGACCATCATGATGCTGACATCGTCGGGCCAGTACGGCGATGCCGCGCGGTGCCGCGAACTGGGCGTGGGCACGTATCTGACCAAACCGATCAAGCAGGCGGAACTGCTCGAGTCGATCTATCGCGCGATCGACCGTCAGGGCGCCCGGGCGCGCATTCAGCCGATCTCACAGGAGGCCGGGTCACCCGTGCGTCCCGTTCGCGTTCTGCTTGCTGAAGACAACCTCGTGAATCAGCAGGTCGCCGTTGGCCTGCTCTCGCGACGCGGTCACACGGTGACGGTCGCAAACAACGGACGTGAGGCGGTGGATGCACTGGAGCGTGCACGCTTCGACGTCGTGTTGATGGACGTGCAGATGCCGGAAATGAGCGGCTTCGAGGCGACGACGGTCATTCGTGACCGCGAACGACGGACGGGTGCCGGACGAGTCCGGATCATCGCCATGACCGCGCACGCCATGAAAGGCGACCGCGAGCGATGCGTCGACGCGGGCATGGATGACTACCTGTCGAAGCCCGTGGATCCCAAAGCGCTGTTTGCGTTGATTGAGAGTGAGAACCAAGGGGGAGCGACGATGGGTGCGGCTGACGAGGGACCGAAGCGACTGCCGACGGCGAGCACGGCCATGAGCGACGGCATGCCCTTCGACCGGGCGGCACTCCACGAGCGCATGGGCGGTGACGAAACGCTGGCCGCGGACGTCATCCGGTTGTTCCTCGAAGACTGCCCGGCCCGGCTGGCGGCGATTCGATCCGCCGTCGACGCACGCAACGCCGACCAGCTTCGCTCGGCGGCCCACGCGTTGAAAGGCGCAGCCAGTTACCTGGAGGCGCGCCTCGTCGTGGACGGTGCGGCGGCGCTCGAATCGATGGGTCGCGGGGGCGCCCTCGAGGATGCGCCCGCGGCGTGCGCTCGCCTGGAGGTGGCGGTGTCGCATCTGATGGCCGCGCTCCAGACATCGTTGGACCAGGCGGCGCGC
>JBGOTP010000095.1:0-14385 GCA_041476545.1 Vicinamibacteria bacterium
AACTCGTCATCTTCAATCGGGGCTCCGCCCCGAACCCCGTCAATAGGGGCTACGCCCCCCACCCCCTCCATAGGGGGTACCTCCCCGACCACGTACATAGGGGGTCCGCCCCGAACCCCCACTCGGGAGCTCGCGGGACCCCAACGCCCCGCTCCGCTTCCTCGGAACACGGCGGCCGCTCGCCGCACGTGGTACTCGCCGCCACGCACGACAACGAACTCGTCGACCTGCTGCAGGAACAGTTTGCTGCGTATCACTTCGAGGATGCGGTCGGCGCTGACGGGCTCGTGTTCAATCATCGTCTCCAGGCAGGTCCAGCGACCACGAGGAACGCGATTGCCCTGCTCCGATTGCATGGCGCGCCGGCGACGCTCGTTGACCGGGCGTTGTCGTGCGCCGCAACGCTAGATCGTCAGCGAGGAGGCGCGCTGACTGCCCGATAGAGCACGGACCATCGCACGGGCCCCGCCTCGACTGCGCGGGGAGACCGCGTCTGCGCTAACGCCCCGCGGCACGGAGCATGAAGGCCAGAAGCCCCGCCATCGCAGCCACCTGGCCGATCCAGAACGCGAACGACCATTTGAGTAGCTCGACGCGCGTGGTTGCCATCTCCTGGCGCACGCCCGCGAGTCCGTCGTGCAGTTCCAGTCGCAGTGACGACACCTCGAGAGCCAGCCGCCGTTCGAACCGATCCGCAGCCATCTGTATCACTTCAGCCCTCTCCGATTCCAGCACGTCAATCAGACCAAGCGTTGCCTCGGAACCAAGACGATCCCGAACGGCCATGGGAATCGATACACCTGACACGCTCCCGTCCTTTTCTCGACCTCGACGACGACGATGCCATCGTCTGAGAGACAGTGTCAAGACCTTTGCACACCAGACAGACTGCTGCCGGTGAGCCGCTGCTTTTTCGTGCAAAAGAATCATTCGCCCGTCGGCCAGTGTATAACTGGGCCAACCTACACCTGTCCTGCCCGTCCAATCACAACGTGCTCAACGACCTGACATTCACCTTTCGCTCGCTCCGTCGCCAGCCGGCCTTCACGCTGGCGGCCGTCGCGACGCTTGCCGTCGGGATCGGCGCCACCACCGCCATCTTCAGCACCGTCAATGCCGCGTTGCTGCGGCCACTGCCCTATCCGCGCTCCGACGATCTGCGAGCCCTCTACGCGCCGGCCACGGATGGCCGCTTCACCACGGGACGCGACTCTGGCGTGGAGATCACCCGGCTCAACAATCCAGCGTTCTCGATCGTGCACGCGAGCGGCAGCCAACGAGGCGACGCCACGATCATCCGCGACGATGGCACCCCCTTGCCGGCTGTGCTGTTCGCGGTCACGGACGGCTTCTTCGAACTGTTCGGCCTGCCGATGAGCGCCGGCCGCGCCTTCACGCCCCAGGAGCATCTGCCTGGCACGTCGCGATCCGCGGTGCTCTCATACCGCCTGTGGCACGACCTGTTTGGCGGCAATCCGGGAGTGGTCGGCAAGCCGATCCGGCTCGCCGAGGGCCCAGTGACCATCGTCGGCGTGGCTGCACGCGACTTCGACATTCCGCATGGAGCCGACCTCTGGATTAACGCCGTTGTGACACCCCAGTCGATCGGACACGGCTTCGACGGTTATCTGCGGGTCAAGCCGGGCACGACCCCGGAGCGTCTGCGCGACGAGATGGCCAGCGCCATGTCCAGCCTCGCGGAACAGTACGGTACCGTCGACAGGAACAGGCGTTACGACGTCCGCCCCCTTGCCTCCGCCATCGTTGGCGACCTGGGCCCCATGCTGGTCGTCGTGCTGGGTGGCGCGTCGGTGCTGCTCGTGCTGGCGTGTGTCAACGTCACGAACCTGCTGCTCGCGCGCGGAGCCGTGCGGGCACGCGAGATTGCCGTGCGCGTGGCGCTCGGCGCCGGCCGCGGCCGAGTGGTGCGGCAGCTGCTCACCGAGTCGCTGGTCCTCTCCGCGGCGGGCACGCTCGTCGGACTCCTGCTCGCGTTCCTCGGCGTTCGGTTGCTGCTCGTCCTCGGCGCATCTGAACTGCCTCGCCTCAGCAGCGTGCCCTTCGACCTCCGAGTGCTCGCATTTTCGCTTGTCTCCATGCTCGTCGTCGGCATTTTCGTTGGCTTTGCGCCGGCACTGCGTCTGGCAGGCACCAACCTCAGGACGCTGATGAACGAAAGCGGCCGCAGCATGGCCGGAGGTACCGGTGCGCACCGCATGCTCAAGACGATGGTCGTGGCCGAGATTGCGTTGGCGATTGCGCTGGTCGCGAGCGCGGGTTGGCTGGTGCGAAGCTTCGCCAATCTCGGAACCGCCAATCCGGGCTTCGTCGCCGACGGCCGGCTGGTCTTCGACCTCACGCTCCCTTTCTCGAAGTTTCCAGGGCCCGACCTTCCCGCCAGGGCGACGGCCTGGTCGCGCAATCTCGTCGAGCGTCTGCGAGCGATCAGCGGCGTCACTGCCGCCGGCACCACGTCGACCTTTCCCCTCCGATCGGACTACGACGCCGTGCTGTACGTCGGCGTCCAGGGCGACCGCGTGGACCCCGAGCACCCGCTTGTCGCGCGAGCACACCGAGTCTCGCCGGACTTCTTCGACGCGATGGGCACCAGGATGCTGGCGGGCCGTGCATTCACAGCCGACGATCGGCAGGACACCGCGCTCGTCACCATCGTCAATCGATCCTTCGCCCGACGGTATTTCGGAGGCAGGGATCCCCTCACCATGAGGTTCACCGCGGGGTATCCCGAACCCAGCGCGACGGCATTCACCGTCGTCGGCGTCGTGGACGATGTGAAGTACGTGTCGATGGGGGAAGCGGCCGATCCTGCGTTCTATATGCCGCAGCCTCAGTCGGTCTATCTGCGGCAAACAGTCGTCCTGCGAACGTCACTGGGGGATCCGACGACGATCGCGCCGACGGTGCGTGCCGCAATCAGGGACATGGATCCGCAGATTCCGGTGGATTTCCGATCGCTCACCGACATCGTCTCGGCATCGTTGAGCCGCCAGCGTCTTGGCATGACGCTGATGCTGCTGTTCGCCACCGCGGCGCTGGCGCTCGCTGCCGTCGGCATCTACGGCGTGATCGCGTACGCCTCGGCGCAGCGCGTCGGGGAGGTGGCCACGCGGATGGCGCTCGGCGCGACGCCCTCGAATGTGTTCTGGCTGATGATGCGCCAGGGTCGAACGCTCGCCGTCATCGGCACGGCAGTGGGCCTGGCCGTCGCCTACGCGGCCGGGCGTATCGTGTCGAACCGCTTGTACGAGGTGCGCGCCTCAGACCCGCTGATTCTGGCTGCGGCGACGGCTCTCGTTCTCGGCATCACACTCGTCGCCATCGTCTTTCCCGCGCGGCGGGCGTCGCAGGTCGATCCGTCCCGCGTGCTCCGCCTGGACTAGCCTGGCCTACGCTCGTTGCACGCGCGGAGTGCGGCTTCAGCCCCTCGCGTGTCTTCGTCCCGGTACGACGCGCACCTCCCCATGACATTTGTCATGTCGCCACCCTGACGCCCTGCACTGGTCTCCCCGCGCGTCGTGTTTCACACTTCGGGGGATGACTGAACCGGTTGCTGAACTCCGCGGCGCGACCAGGCGCTATGACCGTGTCGTCGCGCTCGATCGGGTCGACCTCGCCCTCGCGGCCGGGCAGGTCACCGCGCTTCTCGGCCCTAACGGCGCGGGCAAGACCACCGCAGTGCGCCTGGTGCTCGGTCTGACGCGTCCATCCGAAGGCTCGGCCCGCCTGTTCGGGCGCGACCCGCGCGACCTCGCGGTCCGCCAACGCGTCGGCATCATGTTGCAAGTGTCCAAGGTGCCGGAGACCCTGAAGGTCTCTGAGCACTTGCGGCTCTTCTCGAGCTACTACCCGTCTCCCCTGCCGGCAGCGGAGGTCGTCGCCTTGACCGGCCTGACGGGCGTCGAAGATCGCCAGTTCGGCAAGCTGTCGGGCGGCCAGAAGCAGCGGCTCCTGTTCGCGCTCGCTCTCTGCGGCAATCCCGACCTGCTCGTTCTCGACGAACCGACCATCGGGCTCGATGTCGAGTCTCGCCGCGCATTCTGGCAGGAGGTGCGCAACCTCGTCACCCGTGGCCGCTCGTTGCTGCTGACCACGCACTACATCGAAGAAGCCGACGCGCTCGCCGATCGCATCGTCGTGCTGCAAGGCGGACGCATCATTGCCGATGGCACGCCGGCCGAGATCAAGACCGGCGGTGCCGGCCGGCAGATTCGCTGCGTGACGCGCCTCACCGACGATGAATTGGCAGCGATGCCAGGCGTCCGCGTCGTGCGCCACGACAAGAACCGCACGTTGCTGGTCGTCACCGCCGCCGAGCGCGTCGTGCAGGAACTCCTCACCCGCGACCCATCACTCTCCAACCTCGACGTTGCAGACGCGACACTCGAGGATGCGTTTCTGGCATTGACGGCCGCGGCGCCCGCCGCGCCCGCCTCCGCCATGCCGTCTTCTGAGGCCCGCACGACGTGTCCCGAGCGAGGTTCACGATGACCGGAGTTCCGAGGCGATGGCGACTTCGACTCTACGCCCTTGAATGCTGGTACGAACTCGTCAAGCAATTGCGGATGCCGATGTTCGTCGTGTTCGCGCTCGGCTTTCCGGTGATGTTCTACATCTTCTTTGGCGTGCTCTTTGGCCGAGGCTCCGCGCCGGGCGGCGGATCGTTGGGCACGTACTACATCGCGACATACGGGGCGTTCAGCGTCATCAGCTCCGCCTTGTTTGGCTTTGGCGGCTCGGTGGCCACCGAGCGTGGGCAGGGCTGGATGCTGCTGAAGCGAGCGTCTCCGATGCCACCCGAGGCCTATTTCATCGCAAAGCTCGCCGTGAGTCTCCTATTCGCCCTGACAATCGTGGTGCTTCTGACAATCTGCGGCATGGCCTTCGTCGGCGTCCGCGTCTCGCTCCCCATCTGGTCCCGCCTGGCCGCGACGTTGGTGGCGGGCGCAGTGCCGTTCTGTGCGCTCGGCCTGGCCATTGGGTACTGGGCCGGCCCGAACTCCGCGGTCGGCGTCGTCAATCTGATCAACCTGCCAATGGCCATCGTGTCTGGCCTCTGGATGCCGATCGAGATGCTGCCGGCCTTCGCGCGAGGTGTCGCCCCGCTGCTTCCGCCGTATCACTACAGCCAGCTCGCGCTGGCCACGCTCGGCGCCGGGCGCAGCGGTTCCCCGCTGGGCCACGCGCTCGTGCTCGTCGGCTTCAGCGGCCTATGTCTGACCCTGGCATACGCCGGTTACCTCCGAGACGAGGGCAAGACGTATGGATAGCACCGTGAAGAGCCGTCTGAAAAGTCGAGCCACTCCTGTTGTGATTGCCGTCCTGAGCGTCGGCATCATGGCGATCGGCATGGCCCTCGACCACGCGAGCGCGACGCGCGCTCAGGTAAGGCCGAGAGCCATTGCGACTCCGCAGGCTCCGATCACGGCAATCGTCAACGCTCGTGTGTTCGACGGCGAGCGGCTCATCCCATCGGCGACCGTCGTGTTCGAGGGTGATCACATTCTCGCCGTCGGTCCCGACGTCACGCCCCCACCCGGAGCGGCCATCATCGATGGAGCCGGCCAGACGCTGATGCCGGGATTCATCGATGCCCATACGCACGCGTCAGGCGATGCGCTCGAACGCGCCGTCGTGTTCGGCGTGACGACCGAGCTCGACATGTTCACCGATCCGGACTTCGCACGACTTCGCCGTGCGGAACAAGTCAGTAGTCGGGTAACAACGCGGTCGGATCTCCGGTCGGCCGGCGTGCTGGCGACCGCGCCAGGCGGACATGGCACCGAGTTCGGCATTCCGATACCCACACTGGCAAGTGTCGGCGACGCGCAGTCATTCATTGATGCCCGGATCGCCGAGGGGTCGGACTACATCAAGATTGTCGAAGACGACGGCAGCGGGTACGGCTTGACGTGGCCGACTCTCAGCCATGAAGAATTGGCGGCTGTCGTGCGGGCGGCGCACTGGCGGCAGAAGCTCGCAGTCGTGCACATTGGATCGCAGCGCGACGCCATGGCCGCCATCGACGCTGGCGCAGACGCCTTGGTGCACCTCTTCTCTGACTCGGCGCCGACGCCCGATTTTGTGGCGAGAGCCGTGACGCAGCGGCTGTTCGTCGTGCCCACGCTGACCGTGCTCGAAAGTGAAACCGGCCACCCTAGCGGAGCCTCTCTTGTGCATGATGCCCGCATCGCGCCTTTCCTGATCAACGCCGAGGTCTCCGCGCTGAGGTCGACTTTTCCATTTGCCGGGACGGGCTTGAAGCTCGCTCACGCACGAGCCGCAGTCGCCGCCCTCAAAGCAGCGGGCGTACCGATACTCGCCGGTACCGACGCACCGAACCCCGGCACTACGCACGGGGCGAGCGTGCACCGCGAACTCGAACTTCTCGTCGGTGCGGGACTCACGCCGATCGACGCCCTGACGGCCGCGACTTCAACTCCCGCCAAAGTGTTCGGCCTTCTGGATCGCGGTCGGATTGCGCCTGGCCTTCGCGCCGACTTGATCCTCGTCAATGGCAACCCTGTTGAAGACATCACCGCCACGCGAGCGATCACGCACGTGTGGCGGAACGGCGCAGTCGTTGTGCGGTACACATTCGTGGCGCGGTAGACTGCCGTCCTGATGTCTTTCCGCCTTCTGCCACGCGACCGGTTCTCGTGGACGGCCTACATCTGGCTGGTGTACCTGGGCTCGCCCATCTGGTCTCTGTTCGCTGGGCGTCCGCCCGGCGCGCCGAGTGGGATTGACATCGCCACAACCTGTGTAGGCATCGCCGTTTTCCTCCCGTTTTATTTCTGGGGCTATTGGCTCCAGGGACCACGATCTCTCCTCCCCATCGCCGCCATCACGGCCATCGCCGTGCTCTTGAGCCCGATGAACGCCGGCGGCTATGTGTTCTTTGTGTATGCGGCCGCGTTTGCCGGTCGCGTTGGCCGGCCGGCGCGAGGCGTCCTGGTACTCATCGCGCTCCTCGCCGTCGTCGGCACGGAGACGTGGCTGGTCGGCCTGGGTCCGGAAGTCTGGGGACCGGCAGCGCCGTTGACGATCTTCATCGGCGGCCTGAACGTCGTGTTCATGGAGATCGGTCGCACGCAGATATCCTTGCGCGCCGAGGCCGAAGCCGAAACACAACGGCTGGCTGTCGTCGCCGAACGGGAGCGCATCGGCCGCGACCTGCACGACCTCCTCGGTCACACCCTCTCGGTCATTACCTTGAAAGCGGATCTGGCGTCGAAGCTGGCCACGCGCGACTTGCCGCGCGCGATCGCGGAGGTCCGTGATATCGAGCGCATCTCGCGCGACGCGCTGGCCGAAGTACGGCAGACCGTGCAAGGCTACCGCGCCTCCGGCCTGACCGACGAACTGCGGCACGCGCGAGCGGCCCTCGAGGCCGCCGGAATCGCGCTCGAGTGTCGAGTGGCCGATATTGCACTTCAGCCGATCAGCGAGCAGACGCTCGCACTCGCCCTCCGCGAGGCCGTGACCAACGTCGTCCGCCATGCCACCGCCCGCCGCTGCCGGATTCAACTCGAGGCCGTCGATGGCCGTGCGCGGCTGGAGATCAAAGACGATGGGATCGGCGGTGGCGCGCCGGATGGTTTCGGGCTGCTGGGCATGCGCGCACGGGTCGCGGCGCTCAGCGGTCAGGTGGAGCGCCATGGCGACGACGGCACGCGTCTGGTGATCGTGCTGCCATTGGAGACGGCCACATGATTCGTGTCCTCATCGCGGAAGATCAAGCCATGGTGCTCGGCGCGCTGGCAGCACTCCTCGGTATTGAGGCCGACATCGAGGTTGTCGCTCGAGTGCGGGACGGCCGGGCTGCCCTTACGGAAACACTCGCGCGCAAACCGGATATCGTGCTGACCGATATCGAAATGCCGGAGATGAGCGGCCTCGAACTGGCCGCCGAGCTGAAGCGGCTCGGCTCCACGGCGCGCGTCATCGTCCTGACGACGTTCGCCAGGCCTGGATTCCTGCGTCGCGCGCTCGCGGCGAATGCCGCGGGGTATCTGCTGAAAGACTCGCCGTCGGACCGACTGGCCGACGCGATCCGCCGCGTGCACGCCGGCGGCCGCGCGATCGATCCCGAGCTTGCGGCGGGTGCGTGGACCGACGACGACCCGCTCACCGATCGGGAGCGCCGGGTCCTGCAGTTGTCGGCCGATGGATTGTCGGGGGCAGAGATTGCGGCATCGCTCCATCTCTCCGAAGGCACGGTTCGCAACTACCTGTCCGAGGTGTTCTCGAAGCTCGGCGTCCGCAACCGCGTGGAAGCCGCGCGGCTTGCGCGCCAAAAGGGCTGGCTTTAGAGCTACCGCGTCACGTTAATTGTGATCATGTCGTCGGTGGCGAGGGCACCGTCGTCGCCGCGCGCGCAGATGACGTAGGTGCCGGGGTCATCGAACGTCGCATGCACCGCGTATTTGCCGTCCTGAGGCGCGGGAGGCGCGACCCAGTAAGGCGCCCAGGGAGAGTTCGCGCCCGTGCGGGTATCCTCCCAAGCCTTGATAGACGCAGGATCGAAGGTGACCTTGCCGGCACCTCGGTACACGTACCACGACAGATGGAGACCGAGGCTCTTGTTCACCGTCGGCCGGAACGGAGGCTGGAGCGCCGGATTGCGGCCGCGAGGCGGCTGCGGAGGACGAACTCTCGGCACGCCATCGTCGGTCATGACCGCGGTCAACTCCACGGGCTGCCCTACCTTCGCCGTGCGCATCTTGCTGCCATCGACTTTGACGATGGGCGCCTTGTCCGCGCGGAGTGCCGGACTGCTCGTGCCGGCGCCGAGCGCGCCGGTCTCCGACATGATGTCGATGTTCTCGATGAGCGAGTCGACCCGAAGGGATGCGTACGCCTTCTGGGCCTTGCCCTGCGTCGCCAGCGTCCAGACCATTTCCTTGTCGCCCCAATCCTTCGGGACGCGCACTCTGAACACGAACCGGTTGCGCCTCGGTTGGAAATGCGTCGGCTGACCCTGATCTGCTGGGCCTGGCTGAATGTTGTTCTCGGGGCCGATGGAAACGTTCGGTTCCTCCTGCCAGTTGTCGTTCATGTATCCGAAGACGAAGTTGAACGACCCGTCGTCGTTCTTCTCCCAGCCTTCGAACGCCGGCCAGACCGGCTGCCCGCTGGAGTAGGACTGAGCCGTCGTCCGGCGCGGAGCCAGAAGGCCGACCAGTACCAGCGCAGCGAGCCCGACAACTTTAAATCTCACTGCTGGTTATTCGTGCTCTTCGGCACCTGAACGCTGTTGCACAGCGGGCAGCCGATGATGATGTCGTCCTTCGTGGCTTGACGACGCTTGAGCATCTCGGCCTGGAACTGCTCGTCGCTCAGCGCAACGCCCTGACCCAGATCCAGGAACATATTCGCCACCGACCGGTTGCCCGATCCCTGCCAGTTGCGCGGATCTGGAACGTTGCGGTTGGCGGGCGAATTGTCCATGTAACCGGTGATGTGCAGGATGGTGCCCTTCGGCAGCAGCGGCGCCACATCGTCGGCATAGTCGTAGCCGCGCACCCAGTTGTGATCGTAGCCGGCGCAGGAGAGCGTCTGGATGTTGATGCCCCAGATGGCCTCGAGGCACATCCGCGCACCGGGCGCGTGCAGGTGCGGCTCAAATGAGGTGACCTTCGTGTTTTCCTGCAGCACGGTGTACGCATGGAGCTGCTGGTTGGCCTCGTTCGGCCTGATGGAAATATCCAGGCCGTTTCCCATGGCGCGGCTTTGCGACGCCTTCAGCGTCGGCTCGTAGCCCTTCGGCAGGAGCTTGAACCCGATCTCGAGGTGCGCCTTGGTGTCGCGGCCATTCGAGTGCAGGTGGATGGAGCTCGAAACAACCTTCTCTCCGGCCTTGAGAAGCCGGCCGGCTTCGGGCGGGAAGAAGTCGGCGCCGCGGCCCACCTCGTGGACCGGCCATGGCGTATTCGTACCGCCGCCGCCGCCCTGGTCCGTGGCCCAGATCATGTGGTGAAACACGTAGCGGCCGCCGACCGTCGTACGGCCGCTGCCGTCGTTGTTCGGCACGTCGTTGATCTCTCGAATCTGAAGCGCCGAGACATATCGATCTTCGGTGAGCGGAACCGTTACGCTCTCGATTTCGCCCCACCAGTCGGGTGCGTTGGCCTTCACCAGAATCTCTTGCGTCGACACGACGACGTCGGGCGTCCCGATCGCCCAGGTGTTGCTGTCGTCAAACGACCGCGCCTTCGGCATGTCGGCCGGATTGCCCTGCGGAGCGCCCGCGTCGGCCCACTTGCCGATCTTGGCGATCTCGACGTCGCTCAGGGACGGATCGTTCTTGTACTTCTGGATGCCGATGTTCTTCTCCATGTACCACGGCGGCATCACGCCCCGGTGCGGCCCGATCGCGGTCCGCTGCTTGATCGACTTGGCGTACGGGCGGACTTCCTCGTAGGTGACAAGCGACATCGGCGCGACGCCGTTGGCGTGATGGCAGTTCTGGCAGCTTCGCTGCAGGATCGGCGCGATGTCGCGGCTGAACGTGACGTCGCCGGACACATCCGGGGGCGCGGCCTGAAGGCCGGACCGCGCGGTGACGCCAGCGAGTACTGTCAGCAGCAATGCCGTGCCGACGCGGAACTGTCTTCGAGCCTTCATGTCCGTCTCCTTGTCGTCAAAAAACAAAGCAAGTGCAAGAATAGCGCGAATTGGGCCAATTTGGGCACAGGGGTCGGCCGGTCTCAGGGTGAAACCACGCGGAGTCGAACGGTCGCCGGCAACCCCTCGGTAATCGGGACCTTGGACGAGCGCGCACTGAGGGCATCGAGGTATTCGGGATCCTGCCAGGCGTCCTGGCCATCGGCCGGCAGAGCGTTCACCGCGGCGACGTTGTAACTGCCCGACGGCAGGCCATTCACCGTGAAGGCGCCATTGGCGCCCGCGGTCGTCCTTCGAAGGAAGCGCGAGGCCGCATACCAGTTGGTGGACTCCGTCGAATAGACGATCACACCGGCGCCAGGCAAGGGACGGGACCGGTCGTCCGTGACTGTCCCTGCGAGCGTGGCGATGCGGTCCGTCAAGACGATCTCGACGTCGTGGAGCGAACGCTCGGCACCGCCAAACGCGAGGGGACGATCGGTGATATCGACGCCGTCCACGCGAACCGCCTCGACGGCCCATCCCACCGGAACGCGTACCATCTGCAGTCGTCGCGTACCCGTAATGCCGGCCAGCTCGAACGTCCAGTCGGCATGAATGTTGGCACTCGCCAGGCCGTTCAACGGTGCCCGCAACGGATCCGTTGGCATGGCGTAGATGTCGACCAAGCCAGACGTCGGGATCTTGCCTCGCTCGAACGCGTTGAACGTGATCCGGCCCGCAATGGTCGACGGCGTCGCCGCGCGCACCACGAGCCCTGTCACATCGTCGCTGCCGACGTTCACGGGAACCGCGGCAAAGTCGCCTTCGGTAAAACCATTCAATCGTCCTCGATAGACCTGAATCACATACTGGCCCGGCGGGACGTTCACGAACTCGAAGTCGCCATTGCGTTCTATGCGCGCGCCAACTGATTCGCCGACAACGGATCCGCTCGGGACGAGCAAGACACTGCCGCCCATCGTTGGCCGCCCATTGACATCGAGAAGCTTGCCACTGATTCGCGCCGTTCGAGCACGAGCGAGCGCGACGTCAGCCCCGGCGACGTCCGCGCCCGCGGCAACGCTGATGTACTGTGCCGACGCCGGGTCGATAGTACCCGGATAATAGCCGCGGGCATATCCGGGTAGCTCCGCGCTCGATACATCGTTGACCACCGCGCTCACGAGGTACTGGCCCGAGGGAATCCGATAGAGCCTGAATCTGCCACGGTCGTCTGTCTTTGGCGCGGGAATGTCTACACGCACGAGGCTCCGGCGGCCAGCTTCGTAGCGCGCGTGCAGTAGCTGCACTACGGCATCGACCATCGGATCGCCGCGCTCGTCCACGACGCGGCCTTCCACCGTCCCCCATCGATCCAGACGAATCTCGAGATCGTCGCGCGTCTCACCCTCCTTGAGTTCAAAGGATGGCGATCGCATCGGCCCTACATCGATCCAGGAATTGGAAAAGTACGCAACCTTCGACGCAGACAGACGAAACGCTCCAGCAGCGAGTTCTCGGAATTCGAAATGGCCATCTCGGTCTGTCGACGCTGCGAGTGGTCCCGCGCGCCGCGACGCCACGAACGATAGCTTCACTTGAGCGCGGGCCAACGGCCGCCCTGCGCGGTCAACGACTCGACCACGCACGACGGCTGTCGGGTGCACAGCCTGGACCGTCTGATCGTCTGGTTGCGATGCCACGAGGGCATTGCGCACCTGCTCCATGCGATCCGCCACCTGGTCGTTCGCCGTATCCGTCTTCGAGATGAGGAAGTCGATACCCGATCGCTCTTCACCCGACCGCACGACGACACCTTGTGCATCGTCGATGCTCCCCACGCCGGGATAGAACAGCGGATCAAGCAGCCCCCCATCGCCAACGACGCCCCTGGTTCCGCTGATACTGAAGGTCGCCGTGTTCGGAACCACAGAAACAAAAACAGTGGCCGACGCGAGTCCTCCGATACGGTACTCGCCTCGATCGTCGGTATAGGTATCTGCGACGAGCGCGTGCGATCCGCGAGCGCTTCTGGTGTCCGCTCGCACGCGGAACCCGACGCCGGGGTCGCCGGACTCGTCGGTCACGCGACCCGAGATCGAAGCACCGCGAGGCAGACGAATCTCGACGACCGCGCTCCCCGCCGTCGCGGCGACTTCCCGTTTCGTGTAACCGGTCTTGCTGGCGATGATGAGGTGACGTCCGGTTGGAGCCAACAACGAGAAGCGGCCCTGCTGATCGGCCAGGACGACGGGGACGCCAACACCCGTGGCGCTCATCGTGACACGCGCGTTCGGCACAGGCGCGCCGGATTCATCGTCGACGACGCGTCCGGAGATGAGGGCCTGAGGCGTCCTGTTCGCAACCGGTGAAGCAGTCTGTTGGGGACCGGCCTGTCGCTGAGCGGTCTGGCCCCACATGGCGACTCCGAGCACGAGGATCATCGTGGCCGACATTGTCGCCAGGGCCGATCTCGTCGACGCTGTTGATCCTGCCCAGAGGGAACTTCGCATCAGAAACTCCCCATGCCGGTTTGACGCATCGTGGACGCCGTCCTTGGCTGAGTATATCGCACGACTAGTCGTTTCCAGCTCGCCTCACGAGGCCTGGATCGCGGAGTAGAGTGCGTCTCTGAGCGCCACGTCACGAGGGTCCCCAGTCAATCGCGTCCCCATCTGGCTCGTCACGTATGCGTATCCGATGCCGGCTGTGGGATCGGCAAAGCCGAGCGAACCGCCGGCTCCAGGTGCGCCAAACGAGCCCACGTTGCCGAACGGCCATGCCAGGCTCGACTTCATGAAGCCCAGCGAAAACTGCACGTCGCCCCTCAGGCACTCGTCGTGGAAGCCGTGAGTCGGAGGGACCGCCGGGGCCGCCAACGCGCGCAGGGTCTCCGGGTGCAATCCCAGCTCTCGTCCTCCGGTCGCAAACACGCTGTATGCGTGGGCGATCGCTCGCGCCGTACCCACGCCGCCGCCGGACGGCACTTCGAGGTTCCGCGCGTACACGTGCTGCTCGTCATGGGGCAGCGCCGAGCCCGGGTTTGTCATCAGCGCCCGGTAGATGTTCGAGCGACGATTCATCGAGTCGAGCGTCAGCCGAATCGGGAAGCCAAGCAGCATCTCGATCGGGCCGGGCTGCGTGAGCGTGGCCAGCCTGGAGTTCGGGATCGATTCCGGTAGACGGATGTACACATCCAGCCCGAGGGGCGACGCGATTTCGTCCTGAAAGAACTGTCCCAAGCTGCGGTGCCGTGGGTCCACGCGCCGGAGCAACTCGCCTTCATAGAAGCCAAGGCTGATCGCGTGATACGCCGACCGCGTCCCGGGCTCCCACGCCGGCTTCTGACGAGCCAGCACGATCGCCAGGCGATCGAGATCGGCCACCACGCTCCGATCGATGGGCTCGTCATCATCCAAGGCGAAGAGCCCGGCCTGGTGAGCCAGGAGTTGCCGGACGGTTACTCTCTCCTTCCCCTGCTGCGCGAACTCCGGCCAGTAGGTACACACGCGCTCTTCGTAATCGAGCCAGCCCCGGGAATGGGCGACGGCCAGCGTCATGGCGGCCAGGCCCTTGGTCGCCGAGTAGACGAGCACCATGGTGTCCCGCTCCCACGGCTCGCCCGTTTGCTTGTGGCGGATGCCGCCCCACAGTTCGACAACCTTCTCGCCCCGGAGGTAGACCGAGCAGGCCCCGCCCAACTCGCGCCGCCGGGTGAAGTTTTCGGCGAACGCCTCGCGTACCGCCTCGAAGCCG
>JBGOTP010000096.1:0-14267 GCA_041476545.1 Vicinamibacteria bacterium
GGTGGGCAGACCCTTCATGTTCGAGACCATGTTCCGATCGGGCGTGCCGCCCCACATCGGCCAGTCGCCGGTCCCCGGATCGGAGGCTGAGAGTCGTGGTGTGATGCCGACCGTACAGATGATCGCGATGACGAGCAGTGTCGCGGGAATGTGAGTTCGCATATGTTTTCATTTCACGAACGTTAGACGCGGAGCCCGCGGATCTCAGCGGTCTCTGCGGTGTACGTCGTATTCAGTGGTGATCTCGATTCAGCCGAAACGCTCTATTGGTTAGCCGCGATGGAGAAGTTATCCAGATAGGCCCCGAACTGGGCGTCGATGAACAGTCCGGGCGCTCCCTGGCGGTTGCCGATCGGATCGAGTTTGTCGATCGTCCACTCGGCGGGTTCGGCGCCGCCGGTCGGCCACGCCTTGCCGCGCGCGCGCACCTGGCCGTTCGGCAGATTCTCGACGCGCAGCTTCAAGTGGTACCAGGCGTCGGATTTCCACGTGAAGGGCACCGTCACGGTCCGTGTGGTCTCCGGCTCCCACGGCTCGATCTTCAGTTGCTGCGAGGTGCCATACAACACCAGCGTGTAGCGCTGGGCCGTGATGCCGACGTCGCCCATCTGTCGCCGGCGCTCCGACGAGCGCACGTCGGCCTCAAAAGTGTAATTCGACCAGGTGACGGGACCGATGAAGGCGCGGACGCGCTTGAAGATGGTGTCGTCCGGCGGTTTCTGCAGGACCTTCTGACCGTCGAGCGTCGCCACGGCCAGCTTCCCGGCCACGGCGTTGACCCAGCCGGGTGGGACCGCCGCGTTGGCGTAGGACTCGAATGTCTCTTTCCACGGCAGCGGATGCACGACGCGCGCCCGGGCCTGACCGGTCAAGCCACCGATCGTCGCCTTGACGAGCCCGGCCTGCTCGACCGGATCGCCCGCGACCGTGAACGCGCCATCGGCGACCGTGCCCTTCAATCCGTCGAGCGACCACACGGCGGCTTCTTCGCGAAGGAAGCGGCCCTTATCGTCGAAGAGGCGCGCGTGCAACTGCACCCTTTGTCCAGGCGACAGGACCAGTTCGGTTGGCGACACCTGAAGGTGCGTTGGCATCCCCGCCGCCACCGGCGCAGGCTCGTCTGCCGCAAATCCCGTCTGCGGTTTCGGCTGTTTCGATCCGATCGCATAGACCGCGTCGCTCGACACAAAGAAGACGCGTCCGCGCGACACGGCGGCGCCGGCCATGATTTGCTCAGGCGTTCCTTCCGATCCGCAGCAGCTCAGGGTGCTGTTGGGCAGTTCAACGGAGCTGAGCACGTCGGCGCCGTCCGCCCGTGGCCGGACGATGAAGAACTTCCCGTTGTCGGTGCCGACGTAGATCTTGCCGTCGGCGAGCACGGGGGAGGCCTTCTGTTCCGTGCCCAACGGCTTGGACCACAGCGGCTTGCCGGTGTCGAACTCATAGGCCCTCAACGTCGAACCGCCGTCGATCTGATAGAGGCGCGCGCCGTCGACGAGCGGCGAGGAGAACGCGAACTCCGTGCCCTTGATCGCCCATTTCGCGGTCTTGATATCGCCAGTCTGCGACCCGTCGATCGCCGCGATCAACCCGAGCTCGTTGCCCTCGAGGTTCTCGTCCCCGTGGGACACGACGACGGTATTGCCTTTGACGGCCACGCCCGTGTTGATGGCGCGCTTGGCGGCGACAAAGCTCCACACGCGCTCGCCGGTCTGAGCCTTGATGGCGTGGATTCCACCGTCGCCGAGGCCAGCGATGAGCAGGCGCATTCCGTTGATTGTCGCGATGAGCGGCGATGCGTAGGCGGTGTCGTAGGGACGCCCGCCCGGATTCGACACGTAGATGACGTCGCCGGTGCGCTTGTCGAGTGCGATGAACCGATGCGCGCGATTGGACGAGGTTCCCCAGTTCGAGACAGCGGCGCTCACAATCACCAGATTCCCATCCACCACCGGCGACATCGTCCGGCCGCCGTGAGTCGTGAAGGCGGCGAACTCCTCGCCGAACGAGCGATCCCAGAGCAGCTTGCCGTCGCGGTTGAGCGCGACGACCTGCGCGCCGCCGCTCAGGGCGTAGATGTTGCCGGTTTCGGGATCGGCCGCGGGCGACGCCCAGCCGACGCGATGCGCCGGGACGTCGCTCTGGAAGATGTTGAAGCGGTACTCCCAGATCATTTTGCCGGTGTCCGCGTCCAGGGCCATGACGCGTTCCTGGAGATTGACACCGCGGCCCGCCGGGTTCTGCACGTACACGCGATTTCCCATCACAATCGGGGTGGAGCGGCCGCCGTAGGGCACCCTCCAGAGGAAGTTCTCGCCATTCAGCGCCCACTTGTCGACGAGGCCTGTTTCGCGAGAGATTCCATCCCGGTTCGGCCCGCGCAATTCAGGCCAGTCGCCAAGCGCCACCCGGCGTGGTCCCTGGGCAGTCATCGAGACGCCGATGGCCGTCGCAATCGCCAGCAGCAGGAAGGCCTTCTTCATCGCCATGCCCTAGCTTACGTCGGTTCCAAGCGGGCCGTTTACGCTGATTCCGGCTGATTCCCGGCCGCGCAAAGTCGATCGCGTCCAGGCGGGGTCGCTGTATTCTAACGTTGGCATGGCGAAGCTGAAGCACGCGTCCTTTGGAGCCGTCGTCCTGGCGATCGCCGCGGGCGTGGTCGGATCCAGCCAGTCGAGTCCGACGACCCGGTCGAGTCCGACGGCTCAATCCGGTCAGACGACCCCGGCGGCTCAGAACGCGCCGGCCACTCAGCCGGGGACGAGCGACTGGCCGCAGTGGCGCGGGCCTGAACGCTCCGGCGTGTCGAAGGAGTCCGCGCTTCTGAAGCAATGGCCGCCGGCGGGACCCTCGCGCGTGTGGTTGTCGGGCAGCCTGGGCGCCGGGTATGGATCGGTGGCCGTCAGCGGCGACCAGATCTTCGTGCAAGGCGCGCGATCAGGACAGAGCATCGTGTCGGTCCTGAGCCGCGTGGACGGCAAGGGACTCTGGTCCAAGGCGCTCGGCCGGGCGGGCAGCAACGACAAGGGGCCTGGTCCACGTGGCACGCCGACGGTGGACGCCGAGCGCATGTACGTGCTGACAGAGAGCGGCGACCTGGCGTGTCTCGTGACCAAGGATGGAACGCTTCGCTGGCAGCGCAACATCCTAACCGACTTCGGCGCCCGCAACCTCCAGTGGCTCATCAGTGAATCGCCCCTCGTCGATGGAAATCTGGTAATCGTCACGCCAGGCGGGCGTGCCGCAGGGATGGTGGCGCTCGACAAGATGTCGGGCAAGACCATCTGGACCAGCAAGGAGCTGAGCGACGAAGCGGGATATGCGTCGGCCGTTGTTGGCAATGTCCAGGGCGTTCGCATCGTGATGACGCTCACGTCGGCGGCCGGCGTCGGCGTTCGCGCGTCGGACGGAAAGCTGATGTGGCGATACCGGCCGGCCGCCAACAGCACCGCCAACGTCGCGACGCCCATCTTTTCCGACAACAAGGTCTTCTACGCGTCCGACTATGGAACCGGTGGCGCGCTGCTCGGCTTGCGGGCCGAAACAGGAGAGGTCAAGGCCCAGGAGATCTACTTCACGAGAGAAATGCAGAACCACCACGGCGGCGTGCTGCTCGTGAACGGGTATCTCTACGGATTCAACAACTCCATTCTGACGTGTCTGGAGTTTGCCACCGGCAAGATGATGTGGCGGGACCGCAGTGTCGGCAAGGGGTCGCTCAGCTACGCCGACGGGCATCTCTATCTTCTCGGCGAAGACAACGTCGTTGGCCTGGCCGAGGCGTCCCCCGCGGGTTATCGAGAACGAGGCCGGTTCACGATTCACGACGAGGGGTTGCCGAGCTGGTCGCATCCCGTCGTGAGCGGCGGCCGGTTGTACATTCGCAATCAGGGCACGCTGGCCGCGTACGACATCCGGGGGCAGTAAGAGCGCGTTGCGGAGTGAGGGCTAAGGGCTGAGAGCTAAGGGATTCTTTCTTCTTGAGGTACGTCATGGCTGTGTTTCGACGAGCATTCCTTCTTGCCATCCTGATCGCGGGCCTGACCTCTGTTGCGGGGGGAGGCATGAACGCGCAGCGACCGTCCACGGACTGGCCGCAGTACCGGGGCCCGAATCGGGATGGCGCGGCCAGCGCATTTGCGGCGCCGCGGGAGTGGCCCGAACAACTCGTCCGGCACTGGAAAGTCGAGGTCGGACTCGGGTACGCCACACCGATTGTCGTCGGCAACCGGGTGTACGTGTTCTCGCGCCGTGGCGAGAACGAAACGATGAGCGCGCTCGACGCCGACACGGGCCGAGAGCTATGGCAGACGGGCTATCCCGCGCCGTTCACCATGCACAGCGCCGCTGTTCGGCACGGAGCAGGACCCAAGTCGACCCCTGTGTTCACGAACGGCAAGTTGTTGTCGATCGGCATGACGGGCGTCGTCACCGCGTTTGATGCCGCCACGGGGAAACAACTGTGGCAGAAACCGGGGTCCACTCCCGTACCGCTCTACACGAGCCATGCCTTCTCTCCGCTCGTGGAGGGTAACGTCGCCATCTTCCATCTCGGCGGTCACAACCAGGGCGCGCTGACGGCCCTCGACGTGGCGACGGGCAAGGTGAAGTGGAGCTGGACGGGCGACGGACCCGGGTACGGGTCGCCGATTGTGGCCACCCTCGGAGGCACGCGCCAGATTGTGACGATCACGCAGGCGAAGATCGTTGGCGTCGACATCGCGACGGGCGCATTGCTCTGGGAGCGCCCGTACCCGGCCGCCAGCACCACCAATTCGAACACGCCAATCCTTCACGGGCAGACGGTCATCGTCTCCGGCAACGGCGGTCCTACGATCGCGTTCACGGTGGCGAAGACCGGTACTCAGTGGACGACGACCAACGTGTGGGAGAACGCCGACATCCCGCTGCGGCTGACCAACGTGGTCGTCGTCGGCGATCTGATGTTCGGTTTGACGAACAAGAACGCCGGACAGTATTTCGGCGTCGATGCGACTACCGGAAAGACGTTGTGGACGTCACCGGGACGCCAGGCGTCGAACGCCGCGATTGCGCGCGCCGGCGACCTGCTCTTCAGTCTCGAAGACGATGGCGATCTGGTGATTGCGCGAAGCAGTCAGACGGCGTTCGAGCCGCTGCGCAAGTACAAAGTGGCTGACGGTGAGACGTGGGCCGAGGCGGCCCTGTCGGGCGATCGGATCTTCGTCAAGGATCTATCGACCGTGTCCCTGTGGAAGCTGAATTGATTCGATCGGGCGGGTTTCTCCGGTGTGAGCGACGCCGATGACCGCACTCGCTCCGTTCCTGGCGCGCGTCGAGGCGAGCACGCTCGCCACGACGATCGGCCAGTCGACCCTGCTCAACGGACTCCTTAGCGGAATTCATCTCCTTGGCCTGACGCTGATCGTTGGGGGCGTGCTCGTGTCGAGCCTGAGGCTCCTGGGCGTGCTGCTCCCGGATCATCCTGTCGCGGAGCTGACCAGTGCGAGCCGCCGGGCCATCGTGGCCGGCTTGGCGATCAGTGTCACGAGCGGTCTGCTGCTTCTCTCGCCCAAAGCCGCGATTGTCCCCACGAACACGATTTTCCAGACGAAGATGCTGCTGCTCTCGGCGGCCGTGGCGTTCTATTTCGCCATCTATCGCCGCGCCGCGCGTGGAGACGCCGGCACATTTCTTTCTCCACGGCTGACGGGCGCGCTTGGACTGGCGCTCTGGACGAGCGTGGCCCTCGCCGGCTGTGCATTCATCCTTCTTGACTAGTCGCGCAGCTCTCAGCGGTCAGGTGCCGGCTACGACGGACTGCCTATGTTCCTGATGAACCTCTGCGTGTGGCTCGAAGCGACGCCCGTCGGCGTCTGGGTGCGGGAGTCGCTCTGGGGGTTCTCCGGTCTCGTGGCCGTTCATATCCTCGGCCTCACACTGTCGGTCGGGATGGTGGTCTGGTTCGATCTCCGACTGCTTGGCGTCAGCATGCGCCGCGTGCCGGTGTCCACGGTCTATCGCCGGATCATGCCGTGGGCGTTTGGCGGGTTCGCGTCCATGTTCGTGACCGGCAGCCTGTTGCTGACGGGCTTCGCGGCGTCTGCGTACGGCAATCCGTACTTTCGCATCAAGATGGCCGCCCTTCTGCTCGCGGGCGTGAACGCGCTCGTGTACCACACGGTTACCGAACGCCAGATCGCGCAGTGGGACCGCCTACCGCGCCCGCCGTCACCGGCGCGGCTCGCCGGCCTCATGTCCATCGTCCTCTGGGCCATTGTCATCATGGCCGGACGGATGGTGGCGTACACGTTGTATTCCCATTGAGTTGTTCCAGGGTCAGTTTGAGCTGAGCGACTTCGTGTTGCCCGCCGAGATCCCTCGCCGCAGCCAACCGGTCGGCTGGCCGGACACCACGGCCTCCGCCTCGTACCCTTCCGCTCTCACGACGGTCAACGGGTCACTCGACGGACAGTCATATGCGCGGGATCTCGCGGCGCAGCCGGAAATGGGGCGAAGCGAGTATTCCGTGGCGACTCAGGTGTACGCGATCCGTGGATTGGACGTTGCCCCCGTCGGTGTGTGCGCGATCATGTGTCGTTCGAATCAGCTCGTAGTCGCCACGGTCAGTGGCAGGGCTTCGAGCCCGAGACCCATTTCCCGGTGCGCGAAGCGGAGACGCGGCGAGTGTTGCGAGGCGCCGCCCGGGGAAGCCAACGGGTCGTTCGGCCGTGCCATGCACGTCGCCCATCTGGAGCTCACCCAGTACCGAGTTGCGCGGGACCGAACTTCGGTTAGGATGATCGCGAGGTTCTTTTATGAGAGTGTCCCTGTGGGTTCTTGTCGTGGCGTGTTTCGGTGCGGCAATCGCCTGCAACGCCACGCCGCCGCCCGAGGAGTTCCGGACAACAGCGACGATCAAAGACATCATGGATGCGATCGTCGATCCGTCCGCGGACTTCCTCTGGGACTCGGTGGAGACGATTGTGTCCAAGGCCGGGATCGAGGAGAAAGCGCCGCACACAGACGATGAATGGAAGGCCGTGCACCGGCGCGCCATTGAATTGGTGGAAGCGAGCAATCTGCTGCTCATCAAGGGCCGCCACGTCGCGAAGGCCGGCGAGAAATCGGAGAACAAGAATGTCGAGCTGGAACCCGAGGAAATCGAAAAGCTGATCAACGGCGACCGGAAATCATTTACGGCGTTTGCACTCGCGTTGCACGACGCGGCAGTGCCGGCGCTCGCTGCGACAGAAGCGCGAAACGCCGAGGCCCTGTCGGACGCCGGCGAGGGCATCGACAAAGCCTGCGAGAACTGTCATCTGAAGTACTGGTACCCGAACGGCGGACCGCCGACCGGTGCCGTCCTGTCGCCCCGACATATCGGGGGCGGCGAGGACATCCCCCGGAAGTGAAACCGGCCCCATCGCGACACCGGTATCAACGGACGGCTGCTGCCGGCTCGAGACGTTGAGCGACTCGCAGGAACTGGCGCTCGTCCTGAGCGGCGGCGGCGCGCGCGCGGCCTACCAGGTCGGCTTTCTGCGTCACGTCGCGTCGCGTTACCCGGACTTGATCCCGGGGATTCTCACGGGTGTCTCCGCGGGCGGGATCATCGCGACGCATCTTGCGACGCGGCCGGGAAACTTTGGAGAGGCGGTCGATCACCTGTCGCAGGTCTGGCGCGGCCTCCGGATCGACGATGTCTTCCGCGTGGGTCCGCTCCAACTGGCGTCATACGTCGCGAGATGGGGGCTTCGCCTGGTCTCAGGTGGCGTGCCGGGAACGCCCAGAACGCGCAGCCTCGTCGACACGACGCCGCTCCGCGAGCTACTCACGAGAACGCTCTCCCCCGATGCCGATGGGACCTTCCCGGGTATCCGCCGTAACCTCGAGCGGCGGACGCTGAACGCGGTCGCGCTGACCGCGTCGAGCTATACGACCGGTCAGTCCGTGACGTGGGTCGAGAATAGCGCCGGGTGTGGCGTCATGACGTGGGAAGGATCGGAGCGTCAGAGCGTCAGCGGTTGCCTGCGCGTCGATCATGTCATGGCGTCGGCGTCGCTCCCGCTCTTCTTCCCGGCGGTCGAGGTGGACGGCGCGTGGTACGGGGATGGCGGGATCCGGCTGACCGCGCCGCTGTCGCCGGCCGTGCACCTGGGCGCCCGGCGGATCATGGTGGTGTCGACCCGCTACGAACGCTCGCGGGAAGAGGGGCAACAACGACAAGAGGCCGTCGTGAGCCGCTATCCGCCGCCGGCACAGGTCGGCGGTGTGCTGTTCAACGCCATCTTTCTCGACCTGCTCGACATGGACGCCCTGCGGCTTCAGCGGATGAACGCACTCATCGACCGGCTGGCGCCGGAGTCGCGAGGCGGACTGCGGCACATCGATCTGTTGATCCTGCGGCCCTCGCAGGACCTTGGATTGCTGGCGAACGCGTTCGAGCCTGATCTGCCGCGTGGTTTCCGGTTTCTCGTCAGGGGACTCGGCAGCCGGGAGACGCGTTCGAACGATCTGCTCAGTCTGTTGATGTTCCAGCCCGACTACATCGCGCGACTCCTCGAACTGGGCGAGGCCGACGCGCGCGCGCGCGCCGACGAAATCGACGCCTTTCTCACTCCTTCTAACTTCTAATTTCTAACTTTTGACTTTTCATTTTGCTGTTTGGCCGCGGCTTCGCGCTCCTGGGTGCGTGCTCCCCGAAGCGCGAGTTCCGTCGCCTGGTTACCCTCGTGGCACGCGTACTCGAACATCTGATACGTGTCGTCGTGGGTGAAGGGAATGGACACCGTCCAGGGTCTCGCGTAGATGTTGGGATCATCGATGGTCATGGTGTAGTGCATCGTGTCGGGGCCGACACGCGTGAAGCGTTCAACGAGGTGCAGGGCCTCGCTGTACGGCACGCCGCGGAGGCGTCCGGATCCCGCGTGCGTCGTAATCCATCCTTTGTCGTTGAAATTGGTCGTGTCGACGACCAGTGTCGTGCCGTCCCAATGCCCGCGTGAGTCGCCCGTCCACAGTCTGACACGCGGATCGACGTGGGGCCGTCCGTCGATGGGGATGATCCGCGCTTCGTGGATCATCTCAGAGACGATGACCACAAAGGTGGGCGTCTGGACGATCTGGTAGCCGTTGTTGTAGTTGGCCGGAAACAAGCCGGTCGGGCCCCTGGTGATGCAGCGGTCCCACGGGCTCATCGACTCGTACGAGTCCGTGCTGTTCAGATTGAAGTCTCTTTGCTTCTCCGCATCGGGCCGAATCACGACGCGTCCGTCCGGCGGATCCACGACGAGCGACGTCTGGCGGGTCGACGTAATCTTGTAGCCGAAGTCGACAAAGGCCGCATTGTCACCACCAACGTCCCCGGCCCTCGGCGGAGCGGGGTTCGCGCGCCGCTCCGCGGACTGCCGTTCGGCGGCAGCGGCCTCTTCTTCGGTGAGAAACGGCTTGTCCGCCTGCGCCACGGGACGTTCAAACGGCGTAATCGTGCCGTTGGTCCACATGCCCTGGAGGTCCGGCTGGCCATCCGGCGTGCGCGGCGGCGTCCACGTGCCCGCGGCTCTTGCGGTCTTCGTCGTTGTCCGGACCTGGCCGGCGACAGTGAGCGCTCCGAGTGAAAGGACGGCGATAGCGGCCACCCACGCCGCTGATAACACATGGCCTCGGCGCATCATCGAACGAGAATATCTCTTTATTGTTACAATCTCCGCACGATCCGAGGAGGAGTATTGACGAGAGTCGACGTTCGTTGGCTGGCCTGTATTCTGTTGACCCTCCTGACCGTTCCCGACCGGGCGTGGGCGCAGGGGGATGAAATCCAGGTGTACGACGGCGGCCTGGCCAGAGTCGGCACATTCAATCTGACGATCCACAACAACTTCACGCCCAAAGGCATCAAGACGCCGGCGTTTCCCGGCGCCGTCGCGGCCGACCACTCGCTCAACGGCGTGCCCGAGTGGGCGCTTGGCGTGACCGACTGGTTCGAGGCCGGGCTGTACCTGCCGCTCTACAGCAGGGACAAGAACATGGGCTGGGGACTCGACGGTTTCAAGTTGCGGACGCTGTTTGCCGTTCCGAATGCCGACGAGCGTCGGTTCTTTTACGGCGCGAATTTCGAGTTCAGCTACAACGCCAAGCGGTGGGATACGACGCGCTTCACCTCCGAGATTCGACCGATTGTGGGATGGCATCTGAAGCCCGTTGACGTCATCTTCAATCCGATTCTCGACACGGCGTACGACGGGCTCGGAAATCTCGTGTTCGCGCCGTCCACACGCGTCGCCTACAACGTCGGCTCGAAGTGGGCCGTGGCCGTCGAAGAGTACGCGGACTTCGGGCCGCTGAACGACATTCACGCCCGGAGCGATCAGTCGCACCAGCTCTTCGGGGTAGTCGACTACGCTGGAAAGCTTCTTGACGTCGAGGCGGGAGTCGGGGTTGGTCTGACGAGCGGGTCCGACAAGGTCACGCTCAAGCTGATTCTCTCGCGCGACCTCAACGGCAAGTGAAGAACGTATATAATCTCAACCTTCCAGCGTGCTGGTGGCAGTTGTGTAGAGCCCCTGTAAAGCCGGTGAGCCCTGGACGGGCAGGAGTGGATATGGGTCGAAAATTGTTCGTGGGCAATCTCTCGTTCAGTACGGATGAAGGCCGGCTGCAGGAGGTCTTTCAGGCCGTGGGACCGGTCGACACGGTCAACATCGTGCGCGATCAGATGACGGGCCGGCCGCGCGGGTTCGCGTTCGTCGAAATGCAGACCGACGAGGCCGCGCAGGCCGCCATTCAGCAGTTGAACGAAACCGAACTCGACGGCCGCAAGCTGGCCGTCAACGAGGCGCGCCCAAAACCGACTGGTGGCGGCGACCGGGGTGGCGGGGGAGGCCAGCGCCGCCGCGAGCCCCGCTGGTAGAACACGCCAGAACGCCCGGATACCGCGGCGACCGCCGCGGTGCCCGGAGGCCCTGGAGGTACCGTGCAGAAATCAAGGCCGACGCAACACAAGCGGGCGCGTGAACGCGCCCGTCAGGAAAAGCAGAAAGAGAAGACGGCGCGCCGGCTCGAGGCCAAGAGCCGCCCAAAGACGGCCGGCGGGAGCGGGGAAGATCCGGATATCGCCGGCATCATTCCCGGTCCACAGCCCTCTCCCTGGGGGGAAGACGATCTGGAGCCGTCAGAAGACGACCCGATGTAGGAGCCGAGCCTGCCGTGCAAGACGCGGCTATTTCGCGCGGCGGGTCGCTTTGATCCGCTGCGCGCGCGCGCCGCTGATGGGATCCTCAATAACGTCGAAGCTCACCTCGCTCCCGACTTCCAAATCGTTATAGCCCTTGTCGACGACGTCGCCCTTGTGGAAGAAGACATCCCGGCCCAAGTGATCGCGGATGTACCCCGTGCCCTGGCCACGCACGAAGCTCTTGATCTGTCCGAGCATGACCGATTGTCCCACGAGACGGCATCCGTTTCCTCGATGGTCATCCCCACACCGGCGCGAGGTGAGTCATAATAGGCTCCAATTGTTACTCGAAGGAAATGAGGAGTGTCATGAAACGTTCAGTACTTGCACTACCCGTCGCGCTGGCGCTCGCCGTGATCGGCGTCGAGCGGGCTGGTGGCATGGCGGCGTCGCCCGCGTGTGACCCCGACAACGGCGGCATCACGCTGCCGCAAGGGCTCTGCGCGACCGTGGTCGCCGACGGCGTCGGCTCCTTGAGGCACATCGCCGTGGCGGCCAACGGGGATCTGTATGTGGCGCTCAGAAGCGGTGGGGTCGGCCGCGGCCGCGCCGGCGCGCCTCCTCCTCCGGTCATGGAAGGCGTTGCCGCGCTGCGCGACACCAATGGTGACGGCAAGATGGATGTCACCGAGAAGTTCGGCGACAAGAGCACCAACGGCGTCGTCCTTCACAACGGCTATCTCTACATCAGCCATACGACCGGCATCGAGCGCTACAAGATGACGCCCGGCACGTTGAAGCCGACCGGCCCGGCCGAAACGATCGTGGAGGGATTGCCCGTGGCGAACCCCCACCAGGACAAGGGCATCGCGTTCGACGGACGGGGATCCGTCTATATCAATGTCGGGGCGCCATCGAATGCGTGCCAGGGCGTCATGATTCCGGATCCGGCCAACCCCGGTAAGACGATGTTTCAGGCGCGCGATCGTCAGGCGAACGTGCCCGGACTCGATCCGTGCCCGCTCCTCGAGCAGCACGGGGGGATCTGGAAGTTCGACGAGAACAAGCTCAATCAGAAGCAAACCGACGGCACGCGTTACGCCACGGGCCTTCGTCAGATGCCGGGCATCGCGTGGCAGGGCGGAGCCCTCTACATCGCGATGAACGGACGCGACCAGATCGACACGCTGTGGAAGGAGGGCTTTACCGCGCAGGACAACGACACGCGGATCTCCGAATCCCTCTATCAGGTTGAGACCGCCGGCCAGAATTTCGGATGGCCGTTCTGCTTCCACGACTACGCGGCGAACAAGATGCTCCTCAACCCCGAGTTCGGTGGCGACGGCAAGATGGTCGGGCGGTGCGCGGATTACAAGCCGCCGGTCGCGACCTTCCCGCCGCACTGGGCGCCGGTCGACCTGATGTTCTACACGGGGACGCTGCTCCCGCAGAAGTATCGTGGCGGGGCGTTCATTGCGTTCCACGGATCGTGGAACCGGACGGCGGGGCCGCAGAATGGCTACGTCGTGGCGTTCCAGCCGTTCGCCGGCGGGAAGCCGTCGGGGAAATACGAAGTCTTCGCGGACGGCTTCGAGGGACCGACACCGCCACGCGCGCAGAACAACGCCGTGTATCGTCCCGATGGCGTCGGCCAGGGTCCGGAGGGATCGCTCTACATCACCGACAGCGTCAAGGGCCGCATCTGGCGCGTGGTAACCAAATAAGCCCCCGCACAACGTTGTCCGTCGTCTCCCTAAAAACTAAACGACAACAGCAGGTCGAGGCCGGCGCGTTCCACGCGCCGGAAGGGCGACCGCGTGAGAGGCGAGGCGTCTGAGAACGTCGCCCGCAGGCGGAGGAAGCGCGCGATGCGGTACTCGAACGCGGCTTCGTCGTACTGTTCCGTCCCGAACTGCCGCGTGAATCGAGCGACAAGGCCAGGAGCAATCTGCTCGCCAATCGTGACCTTCGCCCCGGAGCTCACTCCAGTTGACGGCTCGATCTCCAGGATGTCCAGGTTCAACGATCGCTCGAGGGCCGTCGTCAGACTGCTCGTGAGACTGCTCGTGAGGAATCCGGCGGCCAGCGTGGCGCCGCGCACGGCAAGTTCCTGCTGCTGCGACGCGGACAGATCGCTCGTCGGCGTGTTGAACACGATGAGGGACAGGATGTCCGACGGGTCGAGCGGCGGTGTACTCGACAGCTGCAGCTCGGGTTCGCGGAGCGTACCGGTGATGGTGACACGCGCCTCGATCCCCGAGATGACCCGTTTGACGGTGATGAAGATCCCGGGGTTGAAGTCGCCCCTGAAGTCGATCGCGCTCGAGGGATAGAGGTCGAAGCGGCGGCCCTGGAAAGAGTACGACCCGGTGATCGAGTCGAGCGATCCGGCGGTGGACACGTCCTGGTCCGGTTCCTTGTGGAGAAACAGATCACCGTTGGCGCGGAGATTGAAGCTGCCGAGCCCGAGGGGCGCGTCTTCCGTAACCTGCACGTTGTCCCCCGTCATGTGCAGCGCACCCTGCGAGTGAATGGCGACCTCGAGCGAGAGGCGATTCCAGGGGTTGAGCACGGAGATGGCATCAATATTGGGGCCCGTCGTCCCGGTCGACCCCGTGGACTCTGTCGCGTACGGCTGAAACAGCAGGCGCGAGAGCACTTCGTCCACTTTGAGCTCACCGCCGACGATCGAGATGTCGCCGAAGAGCCGCGGCGCGTCGAACTCTCCACGAAGCTTCAGGCTGGCGTCGACGTCCACGTTGCCGATTTCGTTGCGGACCACCTCGAAACCACGTGCGCTGATGTCGACCTCGAGATCGCCCACCCGAAGTTCGTGCGTGCCGAGGCTGCCGCGAATGTCGAGTGGACGGCCCCGCCGATCCTCGAGATGGAAGGCCGCGACAGTGATGCGATCGGTCGAGAACTGGAGCGTCGCACCGCCGTTCTTGTAACGGGCGCCCGTCGCGACGACCTGAAATCCGACGTTCGATAGTTCGAGCGGCCCCGTGACGTCGGGCGAGCGGGTCGTGCCGGCGATCTGGAGATTCATCCGCAGCCGCCCGCTGACATCGCGGACGACATCGGTGAGCCCTTCGACGAGACCGAGGTTCAC
>JBGOTP010000097.1:0-14226 GCA_041476545.1 Vicinamibacteria bacterium
CGCGAAACGTGGACGGTCCCGGCTGCCACCCTCGCGGTCAGCCATGAAAGGTGGACACTCACGGCCGCCACCGCGGCGGTCCGAGTGCAAACGGAGACCGTTCCAGCCGTCCGGCAGACACTCCCGCTGCAAACCCTCGCGTTCCTACCGCGGAGCATGGCACTCCGGCCGCCAACCGAGCCACGCCACTTGTAAACCTCCATGGTTCTCGCTGCAACCGAGGGGGTGCAGGTGTATCCGATCGCGATGCAGCCGCCACGCGCGGCGATGGTCCTAAAAACCGTGCAGCTCACTCCGTACATCCGGGCAGTCCGTCGCTGAACTCTGGTGTTCACCAAAATTCCCGGGGCGGCGCGTAACGTCCGCCCTCTCGTCACACTGACATCCGAAACTGCAGCGCCTCGGCAATGTGGTCAGCCTGGACGTCTTCGGTCCCCGAGAGATCGGCTCGACGAATCGACCGCTCCGAGGCCTGACGATAAACACTGCGCGACGTTCTGAGGACCTGGCGGCCTGTTCGGTCAGGCTGCGAGCCACACAACTCGGCGCGGAAGTCAGGCCCGGATCGACGAAGTTGGTTCCAAGTCCCGAATCCCGCTACAGTGATGGCGTGGCACTGGCGGTCCTGACCCGGCGGCAGACGTTCGCGGTGCTGATCGCATGCGAACCCGAGATCCGTGCGCTTGGCGTCTCCCGCTTGGCGCTGTTCGGCTCCGTCTTGCGCGATCAAGCCGGCCCCGACAGCGACGTTGATTTGCTGGTTCAGTTCACTCCAGGGGCGAAGATCTACGCGCGCTTCCTGGAGCTGTCCGAACTTCTGGAGCAGCGCCTCGGCAGGCCCGTCGAACTCGTCACGACCGACGCGCTCTCACCCTTCATCGGTCCGCGCATTCTCGCGGAAGCCCAAGATGTCCTTCGAGCCGCGTGATTACCTGCGGCACATTATGGTCGAGGCGAACTATCTGCTCGAGTGCAGCGCCTCGCTGACGTTCGAGGCGTTCGCGCGCGACGAGACACTGCGTCGGGCATTCGTGCGGAGTCTCGAGAGATCATCGGGGAGGCCGCGAAGAAGGTGCCCCAGGAGTTTCGCGCCGAGTACCCACGGGTTGAATGGCGTGCGATGGCCGGCATGCGCGACCGGCTCATTCACGACTACTTCAGCGTCGACTACGACTTGGTGTGGGATGTGGTACGTAATCGGGTCCCTGAGCTACGCGCACAAATCGCCTCGATTCTCGATGTCTGAACTGGCGCTGTAGTAGTCTGCACCGCCCAGAACGGACGCCTGGCTACTTCGTCGGCACCAATCGCTTCAGCATTCGGATCCCCGGCGAGGCCACACAAACATCCCCGCGTTGCCTTTTTGCAGTGGCACGCTTCGGGAGGTCGCGCCAACACCAGGATACCCAAATATTTTGAACACACTAGGCGACCACCTCCAGACGCGCCGCCTCGCAATGCGCCGTGTCGCTACCTCCTCAGGAGCGCCGGCCAGTTCACGACGACGTCGAGGGGTGGCGCCTGGTCCTTGCCGGCGTTCATGAGCAGGAGGAAGCGCTTGCCGTCTGGCGCCACCTGCCAGCGGTGGCTATCCTGGACGTAGCCAGCCTGAATCGGCGCATCGAAGAGCGCCGCTGGCGCCCCGTTCGAGAACGTCGGCCGCACGCTGACCGGCGCGGCCATGAGCGTCTGGCCGGAGAAGTAGAACAGCTCCTTGCCGTCCCGACTCCAGCGCGGCTCCACACCGCCGCCGCTCGACACCATCCATTTCCCGTCCGACGCGTTTGGAAACGGCTGCACGTAGATTTCCCACGTGCCGGACTGGTCCGAGCCGTAGGCAACGAAGCGGCCGTCCGGCGAGAACTGCGCCTGCTGCTGGATGGCAGACGCGACCATGTACGGCACAGGCTTGTGCTCGGTCCCACTCATGGGTACGACCCAGAGGCCGTTCCCGCCGCCGTTGGACTTGGGGGTCGAGTAGATCACCCAGCGCCCATCGCTCGACCAGTCGTTGACATACGCGGTTCGGTCGAATGGGAAGAGCGGAAGTTCCGCTCCGGTTCCGTCGGCCGATCTCTGGTACGGAAGAGGCACCACACCATCGCGCCGGGAGGTGAAGGCAATCCTGGCCCCATCCGGAGACCACACGGCTGTGCTCTCGCCGCCGGAACCGAACGTCAGTCGAGTGCTTGTTCCCCTCACGAGGTCCCGCAGCCAAATGTGGGGCGCCTGCCCCCCTGGACCCCTGCTGTTGTCGGCCACGGCCAGCTTCCGTCCATCGGGGGACAGCGCGACACTTTCCAACTGCCCCGCGTCACCAACCTGTCCAAGTGATGTGCCCTTCCGGTCGAACCATGTCGGGATGCTTCGTGGGCGGCTTCCAAGGGCGCTTGTCGCCAGGACGCCGTTTTCCGACGCGGACACCGCGGTCGCTCCGGCAACCACAGAGATGGCCGCACCGGTGACGCTCATGGTGTTCAGATCGAAAGGCTGCGCGACGAGACCCGCGGCGTCGATCCCGAGCAGGTACGGGCCCCGGCCGCCCGCCGCAGGGACCAAGATCCTGCGCGAGCCATCGACAATCGGCTTCGGCGCGTCACCATTGAGCGTGCCGACATACGTGGCGGCTCCTGCGCCCGGGGTCGAGCGCGTGAAGAGAAACCGGCGTCCGTCAGGCAGGAACACGGGCCAGGTGTCCTGTTCGCCGCGCGCGGCGTCGACCTTCGTGATTGGGACCAGCGTGCGATCTGTGGCCGACAGGCGCCGGATCCCATCCGTCCCAAGGGCACCAAGCAGGATCACCCCGTCATGATTCCAGCTTCCGCCAACATAGCGGCACTCGCACAGCGGGCGCGTGGTGCCGGCGGACACGTCGAACACGTGCGCAACTGACGCGGTGCCGCGCACGAGCTGCCGGCTGTCGGGTGACCAGAAGACCGAGTTGCCCTGAGCGGTGGCGCTCGCAGAGCCCTGGACCACGCGGACCTCGCCGGTGGCCAGCGTGCGCACGAACAACGTTTGCGGGCCGTCACTGCCCGCGCCGTAGTACGCGATCTTCAGGCCGTCCGGCGATACGGCAAACGCGGTCACGGTCCGGTTGTAGGCGTCAGAGGCCCGCTCGATCTGGAACCGAATCATCGGCGGATCGGCATCAGATCTGGTCGCTGGCCGAAACCAGACCGCCACGGCAAGCACAACCGCCAGCACGCCCGCTGCGGCCCATCCGCCAACGCCGAGCCATCGCCGCAATCCCGTGACGCGCGGCACGCCGGCGTCGGCGCCCGGCGCAGAGGTCTCGCCTCCTTGCACGAGGCTCATCGCGTCGCCGATGTCACGTAGTCGCTTCTTCGGGTCTTTCTCCAGGCAGCGCGCCAGGAGCGGCCGCACGCGTGAGGGAGTCGCGGTAAGGTCCGGCTCTTTCGTCAGGACGGCAGCCAGAACGTGCGAGATCGTCTCGCCCTCGAACATCTGCGTGCCGGTCAGCATCTCCCACAGCACCACGCCAAAGGCCCAGATGTCCGCGCGCTTGTCGACCGGCTTGCCGCTGGCCTGCTCCGGCGCCATGTACGCCGCCGTGCCAAGAATCATCCCCGCCTGTGTCATGGCGGGCGAGGTGATCGTCGGCGACATCGACAGACTCGGCGAGGACCCCGCGGCGGGCTCCATCGCTTTCGCCAGCCCGAAGTCGAGCACCTTCACCGTCCCATCGGCTCGGACTTTGATGTTCGCGGGCTTGAGATCGCGATGGACGATGTTCTGCTCGTGCGCCGCTTCGAGCGCGTCCGCGATTTGTTTCGCGATCGGTAGCGCCTCGTCGAGCGGCAGCCCTGAGCCCTTTGCCCTGTGCCCTTCAATCCGTTGTGATAGATCCTCGCCCTCGACGAGTTCCATCACGAGGAAGGGACCAACTTCTTCCAGTGGCGCTGGGGCCCTCCAGCCTCCGCTCCCCTGTGTCGGAGGAGCTTCGGCGGACGCGCCGTAGCCTTGGCGAAGGCGGGCACCCCCAGCGCGAGCTGACGCTGACACCTCGCCTCGGATTAGCTCGTCCTCGGCTCGGAGTGGCCGCAGGCGCTCCTGAGACTCCAGCCCGTAGATGATCGCGATGTTCGGATGATTCAGTGACGCGAGGACTTCGGCTTCGCGTTGAAAGCGCGCCATCCGTTCGGGGTCAGCCGCGAGCGATGGCGGGAGGATCTTGATCGCGACCTGGCGCTTCAGCTTCGTGTCGGTCGCGCGATACACCTCGCCCATGCCGCCCACGCCGATCTGCGCGGTGACTTCGTAGACGCCGAGCCGGGTGCCGGGAGTGAGGGCCAACCTGTTGGAGTATAAGGGCTAGCCGGGAGCGCGGACGCGAAACCAATGGCAAACGGCAAAGGGTAGAGTTTCATTGCTGTTACTCATACCGCCATCCGGAACTGCAGCGCCTCGGCAATGTGGTCGGCCTGGACGTCTTCGGTCCCCGAGAGATCCGCAATCGTGCGCGCCACTTTGCGTACGCGGTCGTACGCGCGCGCGCTGAGGGAGAGCCGCTCCACAGATCTACTGAGAAGCCGCAATCCGGAGGGGTCGAGCTGGCAGTGCCGCGCGAGCAAAGACGAGGTGAGTTCGGCATTCGTCCGCGGACCGTCGGCGCCATAGCGAGTCCGCTGGCGTTCGCGTGCCGCGGCGACGCGAAGACGCACGGACGCCGATGACTCGCCGGGCGTGGCCGTTCCGAGTACGTCCGGCGGAACGGCCGGTACGTCCACGGTTAGATCGAGCCGATCTCGCAGCGGACCCGACAGTCGACTCCGATATCCCGCAATCTGCCGCGGCGTGCACCGGCACTCGCGATTGGGATCGCCCGCGAATCCACAGGGACACGGGTTCATCGCACCGACCAGAACGAAGCGCGCAGGGAAGACCGTCGTCCGCGCCGCGCGGGCCACCGCCACCGTGCCTTCTTCGAGCGGCTGGCGCAGCACTTCGAGTACCGAACGCCGGAATTCGAGCATCTCGTCCAGAAACAGTACGCCGTGGTGGGCGAGGCTCACCTCGCCGGGCCTCGGTTGAGAACCGCCGCCGACGAGCGCCGCGTTGGAGATGGTGTGGTGCGGCGCACGAAACGGGCGACATGCAATGAGGCCCGTGCCGAGCGGCAGGAGACCAGCCACCGAATGCACCGCCGTGGCTTCAAGGGCTTCGTCGAACGTCAGCGGCGGGAGGATGCCCGACAGTCGCCGCGCCATCATGGTTTTGCCCGAGCCGGGCGGACCGACGAGCAGCAGGTTGTGCGCGCCGGCCGATGCAATCTCCAGCGCGCGACGGGCAAGCAACTGTCCCCGCACGTCCGACAGGTCCGCGGCATCGCAGACCAACGATCCCGGTGACTGCGCCCAGTGCGGCATTGGCGTCACCGTCGTCGGATGGTTGAGCGCGTCAACAGCCTCGGACAGCGTGGACACGGGCAGCACGATCAGGTCCGACACGACGGCCGCTTCGCTGGCGTTCGCTCGTGGCAGGAGGATGCTGTTCACGCCCTGGCGCCTGGCCGCGGCGGCAATCGGCAGGACGCCGCGCGCCGGCTGAATCGCGCCATCGAGCGACAGCTCTCCGAGGACGACGATGTCCGAGATCTCGCGGCGTTCGACGATCCCCTGCGCGGCGAGGATGCCAAGAGCAATCGGCAGATCAAAGGCCGACCCCGCCTTGCGTACATCGGCCGGCGCGAGATTCACGGTAATACGATGAGCGGGGAACTCGAATCCGGAATTGCGGATGGCACTCTTCACACGGTCGCGGCTTTCGCGGACGCTGGCATCCGGCAGGCCGACCATCGTGAAGATCGGCATGCCAAACGACACGTCCACTTCCACGTGGACCGCCGAGGCTTCAACACCGAACAGGGCAGCCGACCGCAGGCTCGCGAGCATGCGCGAGCCGCTGCAATTCCGGGCCCGGGCGGCGCGTGGGTGCTTTTCAACGGGTTAGAGACGCGCGCAGTGAAACGGTTGCAGAATCTGCCACGCGTTCGTTGAGGAGGCAGTGCAGGCCCTTTGTGGGGCGGGGACCGGCAGGGCTGAAGCTGAACTACGAGGATCGGCAGGGCTGAAGCCCTGCACTACGAGGTTCGGGAAGGCCAAAGCCCTGCGCTACGAGTACGCCGAAGCGTCGGAGTACGCTGGAGCGCAGCGCTACGAGGACGGCTGCCCTCAGCGAGCCTGAGAGGCGTAGATCGTCAGGCGCTCGCCGGTCCGGATCTGACTGCCCGGGATCCGGTTCCAGGTCTGCAGCGATTCGATAGAGGTCCGGAACACGCGCGCAATCGACGAGAGCGTGTCGCCCTTCTTCACCTGGTAGACGATCTTGATGCGATCCGAGCCAGGCGAGGTTCCACTTGCCACGGCCGGTACCGCCACGTCGGCCACGATGGCGCGCGCGTTGGCAACCGGAATCGGCCGATCGCTTTGCGCGGCCATCAGGACCGTCGCCTCGTGAGGCACGACCAGCTGCTGTCCGGCCGCCACCTTGGAGGTGATCTTCAGAAAGTTGGCTTCGGCAAGATCGGCCCGGCTGACGTGCAGGTTCTTGGCGATGGTGGCCAGCGTCTCGCTGCGCTTCACGGTGTACCACTTCAATGAGGCGAGAGATGTCAGGTCGCTCGCGGCCATTTCGTCGAGCCGCACGTTCACGACCTTGGCGGCCCCCATCGGTACCTTCAGCTCGTACGCCGTGTCCTTGAGCGGCGTCGTCCAGCGGCGCAGTTCGGGGTTCAATGACTGAAGTTCATCGATCGTCGTGTCGGCCCACTCGGCCACGTGCCGCAGATCCACGGGCTTGGGCAGGGTGACCGTCTCGTACTCGAGCGGCGGGTCGATCTGGAACGTGAAGCCGTATTCCTCGGGACTTCTGGCGATCACGATCGCGGCCAGAATCATCGGGACGTAATCGCGCGTCTCGCGTGGCAACACTTTCTTCTTCGAGGCTACGACCCAGAAGTCGCCGGACTTCGCGCTCTTCAAGGCTTTCTGGACGCGCCCTGGACCGCCGTTGTACGACGCGAGCGCCAGATGCCAGTTGCCGTCAAATAGATCGGCCAGCGTGCCGAGATACTTTGCGGCCGCCACCGTTGCCTTTTCCGGATCGGATCGCTCGTCGATGTACCAGTCCTGCCTCAGCCCGTTCTCGAGGCCGGTGCCGCGCATGAACTGCCAGACGCCCTTGGCCTTCGCCTTCGACAGCGCATTCGGTTTGAACGCGCTTTCCACGAGGGGAACGTAGGCAAGATCAAGGGGAATGCCTTCGGCGCGGAACACGTCCTGAATCATCGGCAGATACTTGCTGCCGCGCTGCATGCCCTCCTGCAGGAAATTGTGGAGGCGTCCCTGAAACAACTCGATGAACGCGAGCACCCGCGGGTTCAGGGGAATATCAATGTCGTGTTCGACCGTCCGAAGGCCGACGGCCACCCCTGCGGTCGTTTCAGGAGCGGGCGGCTTCTCGATGAAGGTGGCGGACAGGGCCAGCAGTTCGTCAATTGACGCCGGCTCGGACTTCTTCTCGGTAAAGCCGTCGCCCTCGGCGAGCGCTTTCACTTCGTATGTGCTGATGCGGTCGATGAGCCGGTCGAAATATTCACGGATGCGAGGCTCCACGCGGCCGCCGTAGGGCGATTCGAGTAACAGAATGACGGCCTTGTCGAACTCCTGCTTCGCCCCTTCAACGTGGCCGAGCTGGAGTTCACGCTGCCCGACTTTGAAGTGCGCGTCGGAGGTGGCAATGAGTGTGACGACGGGATCTTCGACGGGTGGCGCTGGCGCCGCAACAATCTCCGGCTCGATCACGGCGGCGGACTGGACCGGATCAGGTGTCGGCGGAACCACGGCCACCGCGCTGGCGCGGATAGCAGAACCACAGGCCGTCGAGAAAAGACTGGCGACGAAAAGAAACGCGAAACTCGAAATTCCGGCGTATCGCCGAATTGACGGTCGATGCATTGGGCGCTCCGCGACCTGGCTTGATCCCCGTGGGGCTGCCGAATCGTAAGTCGCCCCCCTTACGGGGGCTCCGGGTTATCACGTGGCTCGGCGCCAAACGTACTCGCCGCCGATCCGTGTATCGCGCGGAGGGCTGGGGAGCCCCCGCCGTCGGGTCGCGAAGATCGACACCTTCGCGTGTTATGGTGCGAATCCTACCACCCAGGGAAGACGGGGTCAACCATAAGTCCAACGCGGTCAGTGTTAAGGCGTGAAAAAACCTACCGAAATGTGAAGACGCGGTGCCGCTCGGCGAGGTCGCGGGCCGACGGGGTCACGATAGCCCGCTCGGAGATCAGCAGTTGACGGCCGGTCTGGATAGCGAGACGAACGTCTTCCTCGCACACGAAATCGAGTGGGGTGGGCAGCAGAGCGGCCGGCGTCGGCCGGACGTTCGTCGTCATCGATGGAGCGGTCGCGGGAGCGGAAAGCCCGGCCGGACCGTCCAACCGATATCCCCGGGAACTCAGGAATTGATCGATTCGCTGGGTGAGTTGGTCGGCGCTGATGCCGGCGGAGGCGGCCGAGCCAAGGCTCGGGCCAGCGTTCGCACCCGCGCCAGCCGCGACCACAGGTCTCGTTTCGTACGCCAGACGCTTGATGTTCAACAGGTGCCGCGGCGTGATGTTGTCCGATGTGATGTTCCCCCCGTAGCCGCCACAGCCGAGCGTCATCGCCGGGTCCAGCCCGGTCGACATCCCGATCGATCCGTGCGTCGTCGGTGAATTCACGATGATCCGAAAGGCCGGCTTCTTCAGTCCAAACTCGAGGATCACCTGCTCGTTCCGCGAATGGATGGACATTGTGTGGCCCATCCCGCCGTACCTGAGAATCTGCTTGCAGCGTTCGCAGCCTTCACGCCAGTCGCTCACCTCGTAGTACGAGAGCACGGGACAGAGCTTCTCGATCGACAGCGGGTAGTCGCGACCGACACCATCGAGCGCTGCGATGAGAACACGGGTGTGCGCGGGCACCGTCAGCCCGCACTTTTCCGCAACGACCGTTGCAGACTTCCCGACGAGATCGGGATTGGGCAGGCGCTGCGGCGTGACCAGCACGCGGGCGACGGCGTCCATTTCGTTCCGCGAGAGAAAATAGCCGCCCTGGGCCTCGAACTCCTGCTTCACGGCGCCGGCCACCGCCTCGTCGACGACGACGGAGTTCGGCGACGAGCAGAGCACGCCATTGTCGAACGTCTTGCCGATCACGACATCACTGACGGCCTTCTTGATGTCGGCGGTGCGTTCGATGTACGCGGGCGCGTTGCCTGGCCCGACGCCGTACGCGGGCTTGCCCGCGCTGTAGGCGGCCCGCACGAGCCCCATGCCGCCTGTCGCCAGAATCACCGCCACGTCACGGTGCTTCATGAGCTCCTGCGTGCCATCGATCGTCACCGTTGTCATCCAGCCGATCGCTCCTTGCGGAGCGCCGGCACGGCGCGCGGCTTCCTCCATCACCTCAGCGACCCGGCTGATGCACTTCACGGCCGACGGGTGAGGGCTGAGCACGATGGCGCAGCGCGCCTTGATGGCAATGAGGATCTTATAGATGGCCGTGGACGTGGGGTTGGTGGACGGCACGATCGCCGCAACCACGCCGAACGGTTCGGCAATCTCGACGACGCGGCGATCTTCGTGACGGGCGACGACGCCGACCGTCTTCATCGGTTTGATGAAGTCGTAGATCCGTTGGGCGGCGAACAGATTCTTCTGAATCTTGTCGGCGACCACACCGTACCCGGTCTCCTCAACGGCCAGCCGGGCAAACGCCTCGGCGTGCTGGGCAGCAGACGCGGCCATGGCGCCCACGATGGCGTCGATTTGTTCCTGGTTGAGCTCAGCGAGGGCGAGCCACGCCACCTTGGCGCGGCGGGCGAGCGCGCGCGCCTCCGCGATGGAGGTCAGGTCGCGATCAGCTTGCGGAGTCTGGGGTTCTACCATCGCTGACTGGTCACAAAGGACACTATGGACACAAAGTTTGGTGTCCGTCGGCGCGCTAACCTTTGGGGAGGAGCTTCTCGACCTCGGCATGCGGCCGCGGAATCACGTGCACCGACACCAGTTCGCCCACGCGGCGCGCCGCCGCCGCGCCGGCGTCGGTGGCCGCCTTGACGGCACCGACATCGCCACGGACCATCACCGTCACGTATCCCGCGCCGATGTATTCCTTGCCAATGAGGGACACGTTCGCGGCTTTGACCATCGCGTCCGCTGCCTCGATCGATCCGATCAGCCCCTTGGTTTCGATCAAGCCCAGCGCGTCTTGCGACATGCAGATCCTCCGGCGAGGAGAACTGTAGCATATAGGGCTCGTCTGGAGTGTCGCATCGCGCGGGAATGCGTTTATGATGAACCCCATGATTCGACGCCTATCGAGCTGGATGGAGCGCCACCTGCCGATGGTGATGACCGTAGCCCTTCTGACGGGTGCGGCGGGCGGGGCCGGTTGCGGGCGGAAGGAGTCGGACCAGCCTCCGGTGGCGACGCCGACCGTTACTCTCGATCACGAGAAAGTGCCGGCCGGCAGCGCCCTGGAGATCACGTACAAGTTCGTCGTGGCGAGCAACGCGATCTTCGACGGGGACTACCGCGTGTTCGCGCAGGTGAAGGACTCCGACGGCGAGCGCATCTGGGACGACGATCACGACCCGCCGACGCCGACGACGCAGTGGAAGCCCGGGCAGACGATTCAATACACCAGAATGATCTTCGTGCCGGTGTTCCCGTATATCGGCGCCGCGACGCTCGAAATCGGGTTCCACTCAACCGGGGGGAACGACCAGAAACGGCTGCGGCTGACCGGCGAGCACGTGGGCCAGCGCGCCTATCGCGTGGCACACATGGAGCTGCAGCCCCAGACCGAGAATCTCTATTCCGTCTACAAGGACGGCTGGAACACGGCCGAAGCGTCTCAGCAGAATGGCCTCATCGAATGGCAGTGGACCAAGAAGGAAGCGACGCTGGCGTTCAAGAACCTGAAGAAGGACATGCTGCTCTACCTGGACGTGGACAGTCCCGGGAGCCCCTTCGACGCTCAGCAGGTGCAGGTCGCGATGGGCGGAGCGGTGGTCGATGATTTCAGATTGACCCCGAAGGGTCGGCTCCTGCGAAAGATCAAGCTGCCGGCCGCCCGGCTTGGCTCGGACGATATGACGGAACTCCACGTGATCGTCGATAAGACGTTCGTGCCGGCGCAGGTCACTCCGGGAACCTCGCGCGACACTCGCGTGCTCGGCGTGCGGGTGTTCCACGCGTATGTGGACGGCCGGTAGGCAAAAGCGTGAAGCACCAGCCCGAAGCCACGTCTCCCGCACTCTGAAGCCTCGGGCAGTCCGAGCTTTTCTGGCCGCCGGACGTCTAACGTTCAGGAGCCCGAGGGGCGCGTGAGCGGCACGGGGCTTTCGGGTCGCTCTTGGTATAATTCGCAGGCCATTAAATGTCCACGCCGACAACTTCTTGCAGCCAACCGCCGCGCGCGGGCCGATCGCTAGCAGGGGCCTGAGCCGTGGAATTCAGGTGCCGGATCGCCTCGCCTGGTGGCGAAATCATCGAGGGGGTCTACGCCGCCGACAGCGAAGCGCGGCTTCGGCACGACTTCGAAGAGAAGAATCTTTACGTTCTTTCACTGCACCGCAAAGGTCCGGTCGCCGGGCTTTCGCTCGGCATGTCGCTGCATCGGGCGTCGATTCCGTCACGGGAATTTCTCATTTTCAATCAGGAACTCGCGACGCTCTTGAAAGCGGGGATGCCGCTCGTCCAGTCGCTGGAGCTGCTCAAACGCCGCGTCGAGTCGCCCGTCTTCCGCGCCATGCTCGACGATGTCTACGAGAAGGTGCGGTCGGGCACCGCGCTGTCCGACGCGTTCGGTGCGCACGAGTCGCACCTGCCGACGATCTACACCGCGTCGCTCCTGGCCGGCGAGCGCAGCGGAAGTCTGGACAGCGTACTGCGGCGGTTCGTGGAGTACTCGAAGGTTATCGACACGATCAAGCGCAAGATGGTGTCGGCTCTGGTCTATCCTTCCATCCTCATCACCCTTGCGCTCTTCCTCGTCGGGGTTATCGTGGTCTGGGTCGTCCCGGCGTTCTCGGATTTCTACGCGAGCTTCAACGCCAGCAAGCTTCCTCTTGTCACGCGCATCATCGTCGGCGTCTCGGACTTCATCAGAGGGCAGTTCCTGATCCTCGTGATCGCGGTGCCGCTGCTCGTGGGCGGGGCCATTTCGTGGGTGCGCCGGCCCGGGCAGAAGACGCGTTTCGATCGCCTCATCCTCCGCGTGCCGATGCTGGGCGATGTGGCACAGAAATTTTCGACCTCGCAGATGGCGCGCACGCTGGCGACGCTCCTCGGTGGCGGATTGCCGCTGGTTCAGGCGCTCGACATTGCCAGCCGAGCGATGGCCAACCAATTCATGGCCCAGCAGCTGGCCGTCGTGGCGGTGCGTGTGAAGGAAGGGGAGTCGTTCTCCGGAGCACTGCAGGCGCGGCGCATCTTCCCGGATGTCGCCGTCAAGATGGCGGAGGTCGGCGAATCGACCGGCGCACTGCAGGAAATGCTGAACACGGTCGCCGACTTCTACGACGAGGAAATCAACACGACCATGGAACGTTTCGTGACGCTCGTGGAGCCGACGCTGCTCGTGGTCATGGGCATTGTCATCGCGAGCCTGTTGATTGCGTTGTACATGCCGATCTTCCAGCTCAGCTCCGTGCTGAGCGGATCGCCGGGGCGGTAGGACATCCATGGCCGACGTGAACGCTCCCGCGCAGCTGCACACGGAAGGCGACCTCGGCGCCGACGAGCGGCGCGTCGAGAGCGAAGACGCGCGACGTGTCGCCGCACGTTACGGCTTCGACTTCGTGGACATGGACACGTTCCGGATCGACCAGGAGCTCTTCAGATCGATCCCGGCGGATCTCATGCTGCGCTATGGATTCGTGCCCTACCGGCGCGAAGGGCCGGAAGGCCGGACACTCTCGATCGTCGTATCGGATCCGACCGATCTCCCGATGATCGACGAGCTGGGTGTGCTCCTGGCCACGCCCCTCAAAGTCTCGGTCGGGCCGCGCTCGGCGATCGAATCGATCCTCAAGAAGAGCGAAAGTTCGCAGCGGGTCCTCGAGGAGGCGACCGAAGGCTTCCAGCTCCAGCTCCTGAAGGAAGACGAAAACGCCGAAGACAACCTCACCGTCGAGCGCCTGACGAGCGACATCAGCCCGATCATCCGTCTCATCGACTCCACCATCTACACGGCCATCCAGCGGCGCGCGAGCGACATCCACATCGAAACGCAGGACGAGGCCGTCCACGTGAAGTACCGGATCGACGGCGTGCTGCAGCCGGCCATGCGTCCCATCGCGAAACAGTTCCACAGTTCGATCGTGTCGCGCATCAAGGTCATGGCCGAGCTCGACATCGCGGAAAAGCGCGTGCCGCAGGACGGGCGCTTCAAGCTGCGGATGCCCGGGAAGACGATCGACTTCCGCGTGTCGATCATGCCGAGCGTGCACGGCGAGGACGCCGTCATTCGTATTCTGGACAAAGAGTCGCTCAGCGAGCAGTTCACCGAGCTCAGCCTCGACATCCTCGGATTTCCAAAGGCCGAGCTCAAACGCTTCCGGAAGTACATCGCGGAACCGTACGGGATGGTGCTCGTCACCGGTCCGACGGGCAGCGGCAAGACGACCACGCTCTACGCGGCGCTCTCGGAGATCAAGTCGATCGAGGACAAGATCATCACGATTGAAGATCCCGTGGAGTACCAGCTCAAAGGCATCACACAGATTCCGATCAACGAGAAGAAGGGACTGACGTTCGCGCGCGGCCTGCGATCGATTCTGCGCCACGACCCGGACAAGATCATGGTGGGCGAGATCCGCGACTCGGAAACGGCACAGATTGCCATCAACTCGGCGCTGACCGGGCACCTGGTATTCACCACGGTGCACGCCAACAACGTGCTGGACGTGCTGGGCCGCTTCCTCAACATGGGCGTCGAGGCCTACCAGTTCGTGTCGGCGCTCAACTGTGTGCTGGCGCAGCGGCTCGTGCGCACCATCTGCCACCACTGCACGCGTCCGGCGAAGGTGTCGCGCGCCCTGCTCGAGGAGTCGCACCTCGATCTGTCGCTCGAGCAGACCCACACGTTTTACGAGGGGATCGGCTGCATCGAGTGCGGTGGCACGGGCTTCAAAGGACGGACCGCGATC
>JBGOTP010000098.1:0-14216 GCA_041476545.1 Vicinamibacteria bacterium
CCTGGTCGGGCCGAATTGTATTGTTTCCTTTCACGATGTCGTTACCTGGTGGCTGACGGTTGGAGATGTTCGGGGCCCCTATTGCCCAGGAGGGGCATTCGAATCTGATCGGTGGCGTGCGTGAAATGTTGCTCCCGGCGATCGAGGTGTGCCGGAGGACCAGGGACTTTAGATCAGGCGCTCGAGCATCTGCACGTCGCCAATCTCGAAGTCGTAGACCAGTGCCGAGCTGAGTGATTTGCCGAAGAGCATCCCGAGCTCCGCGTGCGCGGGGTGGGTCAGGTAGGTCTTCAAGCCATCGATGTCGTCGAAGTCGAGGGTGGCCAGGAACTCGGCGGTGTCGGGCATGCCCTGCTCGTAGCCAGCGCCGTGTTTCACGCGCACGCCGACACGAACACCACGGACGCTCGGAATTTCGCGAACGGCACGCTCAAACGCTGTGACGAATGCGCGACGGTCGACCTTGGCGAGATCGACCTTAGGTTGGAGCAGTACGCAATGGGTGATCATCGGAGTGGAGGGGAGTTTGGGCTACTCCTCTTCGGGTGGCTTGGGTTTTTTCTCTTCGGGTTCGTCGCGCTGCCACGGGCGTTGTTCCCGACGTTGCCCAGCGGGCCCATCCGGTCGACCCGCCCCACCCGGCTTGCTGCTCTGCCACGGACGGTCTCCACCTGCCTTGGCCTCGCCCTGCCACGGTCGCCGGTGGTCGTTCGGTTTCGGGCTCCACGGACGTCGGTCGCCTGCCTTGCCCGCCCCGCCTGCCTTGCCCGCCCTACGCTTTCGCCAACGAGCGCACGTAGTGCACGACGTTCCAGATATCCTCATCCTTCAACTGATCTCCAAACGCGCCCATGTTGAAGTCGGGCGCGACGCCGTTCTTGATCGAGTTGAAGATCTCGCCATCGGTCGATCCGTGGCTCCATTCTTTATCGGTGAGATCAGGCGCGGGCGGCGTCAGGTCGTTGCCCGGCCCGCCTTCGGCGTTCAGGCCGTGGCAGTTCGCGCAGTATCGCGTAAACGCCCGCTTGCCCGCCGCGATCGACTCCGGGGACCGCGGCACAGGGTTCTGGATTTTGGCTGCTTCCGGGTTGCCCTGCGCCGCGGTGCGCAGGCCAGCGAAGGGCACCAGCAGAAGTCCAACGAAGAGTGCTTGCACGAAACATGCGCGCACGCGTGCCCTCCTCACCACCGCGGGATATCCAGCCCGGCCAACTATTTTAACCTCCGCCCGTCGCCATCCCGCGTGCGACGCTCACATTCTCGGCCGTGTGACCGTTGACTGCAGGGGTCTGCTCGTTGTCGTCCGCGGGGGTTTCGTACCGCGCCCGGACGGCCTGCCCGATGGCTGCCAGCGCGTCGCACGCTTCGTCCTTGTCGGTCCCTGTCGTGCGCGTTTCAAGAACGCGAATCCGGGCCGCGAGGGGGCGATCGCGAAACACGTCCTGAATCCAGCGTGAGAAGTCGTGCCGGTGAAGGTGGCCCTGGAGACGGCTGCCGGGCAGTGCGCTCAGGAACCCGACGAATTGCTTGAGGGTGTGAGCGCGGACTTCCGTCTCGTCGGCGCTCGAGAACACGAAGGCATGCGCGTCCTTCACCGGCATATCGAGGTACTTGGACCGGTGGCGCACGTGCTCGGTCAGCCTCGGCGCGAACGTGAACCGGCGGACCGTGCCGTGGGCCTCTTCCGGCCCTGGCAGCAGCGACGCTTCGTTCGGCTGCAGATCGGAGAACAGTCTGCGCGCCACGGCCACGTCCGGCGCCGGGCGGCACATGGCCCGCAGGGCGTCGATCTCCTGTCGATCGGTCTCGCGCGTGACGACCGCGACAATGTCGGATGGCCGGCGCACGGCCTCGTCGAGCATCGAGATGCGATACGTGACGATGATGTAGCCGGCCAACTCGGGATCGATGAGGTGTGTGTGCTCGATGTCGGCGAGAAAGTAGTGCGCCTCGTCCAGAAGGATCTTGTGCGGTAGGCCGGTCCGCCGCCTGAGGCCGTTGAGTAGCGGCATCAGCGCCTTGACGTACGAGACTTTTTCCTCGTGTGTCAGCCTCGACAGGTTGATGACGACGCTCACGTCCGGGTGCTCGAGTGCGCGCGTCAGCTCGCGCGGGCTGGGAGGAGGGTCATCTCCACCAAGCGCCATCACGCCGGGAAGGGCTTCGAGCGATCCGTAGTCCCCTTCGGGATCGATCACGCAGACACAGTAGCCCTGGAGCACGAGCTGTTCACAGAGCAACCCCGACAGCCATGACTTGCCGGTTCCCGGCTCTCCGGCGACAAGAATCGTTCGTCCTCTCAGGGCGAGGCTGACGGGCTCGCCGTCGAGTTCGTATCCAAGCATCAGATGGCGTCTGCCCATCTGCGCGCTCGAGAGCCGCGGCTGCTGCAGGACCTTGTGCATGTACGCGGCGACCGCCGCGGGTCCCGTCCCCCTGATGACTTCATCCGCTATTGCCCGCAGCGCCGGGCTGCCCCATTCCACCGCCGCCGCGACTTCACAGACATCGAGGAGGTCGTGGTCGTTCTCCGCGTCTCCAATGCCGACGGTATTGTGAAGCGACAGGCGCAGCGCCCGCAGCGCCTGCCGCAGCCCGGTGGACTTGGCGACGGCCTGTGGGAGGATCATCAGCCGACCGCGGTTGAAGGCCAGCACCAATGGCAATTCCAGGAGGCGCACCGTCTCCAGGACGATCGAGGCGGCTCCGGCGTCGGTCTCGACCAGGCAGTCGCCGACGGCAAACTCCACTCCGCGTCGTCGCAGTTCTTCCAGCAAGATCGGACTCGGCGGATGGGCCAGCGTCGACCGCCGGCCGCGGCCGGGGAATTCGAGCGTCCCGCCGTTTTCGCCGACGATGGCATCAAAGCAGGTCAGGTCGCCTGCCACGCGATGCAGGTCGTCCAGTCGGCGTCCGGTGACGAGCACGACCGCAACGCCAGCGCGTCTGGCAATCGCGATCGCGTCGCGTACGGCGGAATCGAGCGTGCCGTTGACGCTGGTGGTCCCGTCGAAGTCAAGCGCGAATGCCGACAGTTTCATTGGGGTGCCCCGAGACTCTGATTCGGGCGTCGACCACACGACATCCCTTGCCGGCGTCGAGCACCATCACGGGGTTGAGATCCAGTTCCGCGATCTCCCGGACATCTTCAGCCAGGCGCGAGACGCGCAGCAGGATATCGCGCAGCGCGTCGAGATCGGCGGGCGGCCGTCCCCGGTGGCCCTGGAGCAGCCGGATGCCGCGAATCTCATGCAGGAGTTCATCCGCATCCCGATCGGTGAGCGGGGCGACCCGGAACCGCACATCGCGGAAGACTTCGACGTCGATGCCGCCCATGCCGAATCCGACGAGCGGTCCGAACACCGGATCGTGCGTGATGCCCGCGATCATTTCGATGCCGTCCGGCACCATCGACTGGATGAGGACGCCGTCGATCGTCTGGCCCGGCACGGTCTTGCCCGCCCGCGCCAGGATCTCGGTGAACGCCTTGCGAACATCCTGCGCCGTGGCCAGATTGAGGCGCACGGCACCCAGTTCGCTCTTGTGCAGCACGCTTGCCGATGCGAGCTTCGCCGCCACGGGGAACCCCATCACCGACGCGAGCGCGACGGCCTCGTCGGGTGAATGAGCGACCGCGCTCACGGCGGTCGGCACGCCGAAGGCGTGCAGCACGGCCGATGTCTCGCCCGTCGTCAGCCATCCGCCACCGCGGGCCGCGATGGCCTGCCGGCAGATGCGCTGCGCCTCTTCGACGTGGATGTCGTCGAAACTCCAGAACAGGCCGGCTGGCGCGGAACGCCAGCCCGCGTAGTTCGCCACTTTGCCAAGGGCGCGAATCGCGCGCTCGGGAAACACGAACGTCGGAATCGATTCATCACCGGCTTTGAGCGGCGCGGATCCGAGCGATTCGGCCGAGATGCAAGCGAAGACCGGCTTGTCGCGGTCCCCTGAGGCGCGTCCCGCGATGATGCCGGCGCGGATGCCCTCGATGATCGCATCAGCTCGCGGCGCATCCACCGGTGTGAAGATGACGATCAGCGCATCGGTTTCCGGTGCGGCGAGCGCGATGGCGATCGCCCGCCGGTAGTCGTCTGGGCCCGCCGCCGCGACCATGTCGATTGGATTCGCCACGCTGGCCGTCTTCGGCAGAAACGCACTCAGACGGGTACATGTGTCGCCTGTGAACTCCGTGACCGACAGGCCCGCGGCCTCGCAGGCGTCCGTTGCCAGGATGCCGGGCCCGCCTGCATTGGTCACCACGGCCACGCGCCTCCCCTTTGGAAGAGGTTGCGCGTCGAGGCACACGGCCACATCGAACAGTTCGTCGACCGTGTCAACGCGAATCACGCCGGACTGGTGCAGCAGCGCCTCGACAGCGACATCGCTCGCGGCCAGTGCTGCCGTGTGGCTTCCGGCCGCGCGCGAGCCAGCGCGGGTGCGGCCCGCCTTGAGGGCCACAATCGGCTTGGTTCGTCCGACGCGTCGAGCGATCCGCGCGAACCGGCGCGGATTGCCGAACGATTCCAGGTAGAGAAGGATCACGCGTGTCCGCGGATCCTCTTCCCAGTACTCGAGGAGATCGTTGCTCGACACGTCGGCCTTGTTGCCAACGCTCACAAATGCCGACAGGCCCAGATGGCGGCTGCCGGCCATCCCAAGGATCGCAATGCCCAGCGCGCCGCTCTGCGAGGAGAATGCGACGCCTCCGGCCGGTGGAACCACGGGCGAGAACGACGCATTCAGCCGAACGTCGGGGTCGAGGTTCAGCAGGCCCATGCAGTTGGGGCCGACCATGCGCATGCCGTGGCCGCGCACCTTGTCGACGAGCGCGTCCTGCGCGGCGCGTCCGTCCGGGCCTGTCTCCGCGAAGCCGGCGCTGATCACGACGAGCGATTTCACCCCGGCCGCCGCGCAATCGTCGACAAGGGCGGGTACCGAAGCGGCTGGCACGGCGATGACCGCCATGTCTACGCCAGCCGGCAGGTCGCGTGCCGAACGACACGCGGGGACGCCCTGAATCTCCACGGCGTCCGGATGGACGACGTGAACCTGGCCGGTGAAGTGGCTGGTCGAGAGCGCCCGAAGAATCCGACTGCCGATCTTGCCGGGGTCGCGCGATGCGCCAATGACCGCCACCGCCCGAGGCGCGAGCAGTGGCTCGATCGACGCAATCGTGGCCAGGCGCCGGCGGCGTTCCGCCGATGCCACGCCGGCAGGGGATGGCGTCAAGGACCATTGCAGGTCGATGCAGCCGCGATCGGATTTCGAGCGGACTTCAAACCCCGACTCGCGGAACACGTCGAGCATGGGAACGTTGTCCGACTGTGTCGTGGCGTGGAATCGCTCGAAACCGTTTGCGGTGGCGAAGGCGGCCAGCCGCTCGAGCAGCAGCGTGCTGATGCCCCGGCCTTGAAAGCGATCGTCGACGGCGAATGCCACCTCCGCCGAGCGACCGGTGAGTGCGATGTACGACGCCACCGCCACGAAGCGATCCTCGCGGCAGGCGACAAGGGTCAGCGCCTGGGAGAGATCTGACGAATTACAGAAACGATCGATGAGGGCATCCGACGGCTCGCCCTTCGTCAGGAACCGGCGATAGTGCGACTCGGGCGACAGTTCGTTGAAGAAGCGCTGCATCGCCTCGCGGTCGCCGGGAACGGTCGCTCGCACGGTGGCCGTCGATCCGTCGCGCAGCACGAGGCGACGCGCATCCATGTCGTCGGTCGCCGGTGGAGACGGGGCGAGGACGCGCATGGCCTAGGTCTTTACGGCTTTGGCGGTGTTCGCGGCGTGCTCTACGGCGACCAGGGCGTCGGGCCCGACGAACTCTCGCTCTCGCGTGTGGACAGTGAGCACCGGGCACGGCGCGGCCCGCACGACGCGCTCGGCGACGCTCCCCATCAGGAAGTGGGCAACCGCGCCGCGCCCATGCGTGCCCATGACGATGAGGTCGATGCGTTCGTTCTTGGCGTAATCGATGATGGCGACCGCCGGTGCCATCGATGTGCGAAGGACCGGTTTGGCTCGAAGCGCCGTGCGATCTTCGGCGTCCAGCACCCCGTCCAGCTGTTTGCGGGCCGCTTCCTCGACCTGAATCTGCACCTCCGGGAAGTCGACGAACGCAAACTCGGTCGCGTACCGGGAGATGACGTTCTCGACGACGTGCAGGACGTGCAGGGTGGCGCCAAAAGTGCGCGCCAGGTCTCGACCATACTCGAGCGCCTTTGCCGATGGCTCACCAAAGTCGGTGGCCACCAGAATGTTCTTGAGGAGAATCATAAACACCTCGCCAAGGAAATGCCCGTCTGGTTCAGTCGGGCGCTGCTCAGCGAAAAGCCAACGGCGTGCCACTTCGGCGCCCCCGGCTTGCCTGCGAAACGGGCTGTTTCCCGACGTGGCGATCACGTCTGCCGGGTTCCCGCCGCTTGCGCGGCCCGGAGCCGCCGGAAATTCGCCAATCGTAAGGTTGTAGTTTAGGTCGTAGTGCGGGGCTTTAGCCCCGCCGTATCGGGCAGGCCTGAAGGCCTGCACTACGACCCTTCTATGCTTAAATTCGGTATCGTGACCGAAGCACTCAGGCCACTGACGATCGGCGAACTGCTCGACCGGACGTTCTTTCTGTACCGCAGACACTTCGCGCTGTTTGTGGGGATTGCGGCGATCCCAGGGCTTTTCCGGCTGGCCGCTCAGATCCTCGTCACGCTCGCCACCCCAGCCGTCGCCAGCGTTTCGTTCACCTTACTCGCGCTACTGGCCGGAATGTTCCTGCTCCTGGCCACGGCCGCGCTGACGCAGGCGGCCACGGTGGTCGCCGTGTCGCGACTTCATCTCGGAAGAGAGACGACGATTGCCGACGCGTTCGACGCGATCCGCCCTCGCCTCGGCGAGTTCATGGCACTCATCGTGAGCATGAGCCTCCGTATTCTCGTTGGCTTCATGTTTCTCGTCGTGCCGGGCGTGCTCCTGGCCCTGATGTATGCGTTGACGATGCCCGTCGCGGTGCTGGAAGGGAAGGGCGTGTCGGCATCGCTGGCGCGCAGCGCGGAGCTGACCCAGGGGCACCGCGGGCGGATCTTTCTCATCTATCTACTCCTCTTCGCGCTCATCCTGATTGTCACGCTGGTCTGGCAGGTGCCGACCATGATCGCGACGAACCTCCTGCAGGACGGCGAAGGATCGGTCGTCGGGCAGCTGCTGCTCCAGGTCGGCGGCTTCGCCACCCAGGCGGTGCTCGGCCCCGTCGTCACGATTGCGATCGCGCTCGTGTACTACGATGAGCGCGTGCGGAAGGAAGCGTTCGATCTCGAACACATGATGCAGCAGCTCGATCGTGCGGTCCCGGCCTCGTCTCCAACCGCATGAGGACCCGCGCCGCGCTCGCATGGCTTCTCGTCTTTGGCGCGTCTGGGGCGATCGCCGCGCAGACATCCATGACCACGCTGTCGTTGCGCGGCTACATCGATCGACTCGACGCCCTCGCGTCGGCCGTCGAAACGTCGACAGATGAACCATCACCGGCGCTCGCGGCCCTCGTCGACGACGTGCCCGCTATCTGGCATGTGGAGACACCGCGGCAGACGTTCGACATTCCGACCGCGTGGCTGACACGAGACATCAGCGCGTGGCGGGAAGGTCGGGACAATGCTGGCAGGGCCGGCATGGCCGGGGCCGCGTCCGCACGCCTGGTCAATCGACTCCACGCGTTAGGGTCCGAAGCGGCGCTTTTCGAGCGGCCGGTCGAGGATCCGGCTCGATCGCGCGGAGCGCTGACAGACATTCTCAATGGCCGCGAGTTTCGGAGCCTTCACGGCCCGACGTGGACCGATCGCCTCCGCCAGTGGGTGTTCCAGTTCATGGCGGATCTCCTTGGCCGATTGTTCGGGCTGTCCGCGATTCCGACGATTGGCAATATCCTGGTTTACGGTCTGATAGCGCTCGCGGTGGCCATGCTGGCGGTGCGCACGTACCTGTTCATCCGGCGCGACGCGACTGTCCACACGATCCGGCCCGATCAACAGCCTGCATCCGCCACACCGTGGTCGGACTGGCTCGCCGATGCGCAGACGGCTGCCGCGAGCAGGCAGTGGCGTGAGGCTGTTCATGCCGCGTATTGGTGCGCGGTGTCGTTTCTCGAGACCAGGGGCGCGTGGAAGCCGGACCGCGCGCGCACGCCGCGCGAGTATCTGAGGCTGCTGCCCGACTCGAGCGAGCATCGCTCCACGCTCGTGCCGCTCACGCGCCGTTTCGAGCGGGTCTGGTACGGTACCGAGCAGGCCGATGCGGAGGCCTTCGACGAGGTCATTGCGAGCCTGAAGAAGATGGGGTGTCTGTCCTGAATCCAGCCGATCGCAAAGCGCTGCTGGTGGCTGGGAGCGTCGCTCTTCTGCTCGTCGGAATCAGCGCCGTGCTCACGTCGGGCCGCAACGCCGACGCCGTTCCCACCACGTACTCGGTGGGATCGGGCGGGGCACGCGCGGCCTATCTGTTGCTGCGCCAGGCCGGTTATCCGGTCGAGCGCTGGGAGCAGTCCGTTCGAGAGCTGCCGTCTGACAGCGGAATAACCTTGATCCTCGCGGAGCCGCAGGGGATCCCCGCGAGCGACGAGCGGGCTGCGGTCGGTCGTTTCCTGGAGCGCGGCGGTCGCGTAATCGCGATCGGCGTGTCGGGCGCGTTTTTTCTGCCGGAGCATCAGGTCGTGGCGGACCCGCTGGCCGGCATGACGTGGACGCGTCTCTCGTCGCGCTCGCCGTCGTTCATCACCCGCGCCGCTCCTGACATTACCATGGCGCCGGCGGCGTTCTGGCAACAGGAGACGCCCAACCTGAAAGCGCCCGGCACAGAGACTCCAGACCTGAAGGTCGGGCCTGCCGTCGCGTTCGCGATCCCGCTCTATGGAGACGATGGCCGCTCGGGAAGCGGGGCGCCGCGTGCGGCGGGCGCGGCCATTGACATCAGACCGCGCGTCATCAAGTACGACGTCGGCAAGGGCGAGGTGATCTGGTGGGCGTCCGCGACGCCACTCACCAATGCGGGTCTGCGCGAACCAGGCAACCTCGAGTTCTTCCTCGCCTGCCTGGGCGATGCGCCCCAGCGGATTCTGTGGGACGAATACTTCCACGGTCACGGTCCGTCCGCGTCCGGGTCGTTCGCCGGTTCGCCAGTCGTCTGGATTGGCCTGCAGCTCACACTGGTGGCGGCAGCGGTTCTACTGACGTACTCGAGGCGAAGCGGCCCAATCGTTCCGCCGCCCATCGACAACCGGCTGTCGCCGCTCGAGTTCGTGCGCACGCTCGGATCGCTGTACGGGCGGGCCGGTGCCTCGTCGGTTGCGGTCGATGTGGCATACCAGCGCTTCAGGTATCAGCTCGCGAGGCGGCTCGGCACGACCCGTGACGCCTCGGTCGACGATCTCGAACGCGCGGTGCGTGCCCGCTGGAACATCGACGATCCGGCGATCGGCGTGATGCTGCGATCGTGCGAGTCCGCGCGCCACGACGCCAGCCTGACGGCCGGACGTGCGTTGAGGCTGACCCAGTCGTTGTCCGATCTTGCGGTGAGACTGGACCTCGTTCGTTTGTCCAACAAGGAGCACGCCTGATGGAAGTCGTACCAAATCTGACCCGCCACGTCCTGAGCGAGATGAGCAGGGTCGTGGTCGGCCAGGAGGCTCTCAAGACTGAATGCATGATCGTGCTGCTCTGCGAGGGGCATGCGCTCATCGAGGGTGTGCCGGGCCTTGCCAAGACGCTCACGGTCAAGGCGCTGTCGCGCCTGCTGCGGCTCGACTATCAACGTGTGCAGTGCACCGCCGACCTCATGCCCTCCGACATCGTCGGGACCAGCATCGCGAACCTGTCGACCGGCAGCTTTCAGTTTCACAAGGGCCCCGTGTTCACGGACCTGCTGCTTGTCGACGAAGTGAACCGGATGCCGCCGCGCACCCAGGCCGCGCTCCTCGAGTGCATGGAGGAACGCCAGGTGACGTCCGACGGCGTACGTCACGACCTTTCGCCGTTCTTCAGCGTGCTGGCCACGCAGAACCCCGTCGAGTTCGAAGGCACCTATCCCTTGCCGGAAGCGCAGCTCGATCGGTTTCTTGTGAAGATCCGCGTGCCGTACCCAGACGCCGAAGAGGAAGTGCGACTCCTGTCCAACGTGCAGAACGGCTTCGACTCGCGTCGCCTCGATGCGGTCGAGCTGGCGCTCGTCGAGCCGGACATGCTGCGCGCGGCGCGTCGCGAGGTGCGCGCGGTGAATGTGCAGGAGTCGCTGTTCACCTATATTGCGCAACTCGTGCGCCGGACCCGCGAGTGGCCGGCGGTGTCACTCGGCGCGAGCCCGCGCGCGGCGGTCAGCCTGATGGCGTTCGCGAAAGCCCTCGCGGCGATTGACGGTCGGGATTATCTCGTGCCAGACGATGTGAAAGCGGCGGCGGTGCCGGTGCTGCGGCATCGCCTTGTGGTGAAGCCTGAGGCCGATCTCGAAGGCATTACGCCCGACCAGATTCTGCAGGACGTGATTCGCGCGGTCGAGGTGCCTCGGTGAGCGACACGAAGCCGCTCGTGCCGGAGGCGGTCGAGGGGCGTGGGCGTCCGCTCATGCGCGCCGGCGTGGCGTTCGGATCGCGGTTCTTCGTTCTGCTGGCCATCGGGCTCATGTGGCTGGCGCCGGCGCTCTTCGAGCCGCGGTTTGTCTACGCAGCCGTTGGCTGGGATGTTCTGGTCGTGGCCGCCTGGCTGGTGGATCTCTGGTGGTTGCCGAAGCCGGATCGCCTATTGGTCCGCCGCTCCTGGCTCGCTCCTCCCGCGCTTTCCGTCGCGTCCACCGTGCGTCTGACGCTCGTCAACGATTCGAAGACGACGGTCCGTGTCCGCGTCGTGGATGCGATTCCGCATCAGATCCGCGCGGAAGCTCCGACCGCCCTGATGCACGTGGGACCGGCGGCCGCGGCGGAGCATGAGTATCGGATCGTCCCCCGCGAACGCGGTCGAATCGTGATCGGCGACGCGTACGTCCACTATCAAAGCCCGGTGCGGATGGCCGAGCGATGGGCCCGCGTCGATCTCGGTCAGACGATCGTCGTGTACCCGAACCTGGACGAGGCGAAGCGCGAAACGGTGTACCTCGTGCGGAGCCGGCAGATCGACATGGCACGACGGTCGCGCCGCATTCGCGGTGCACGGCATGCGTTTGCGAACCTGCGCGAGTACTGCGAAGGTGACGAGCCGCGCGACATCTGCTGGAGCGCCAGCGCCCGGAGAGCCAGACTGATCACGCGCCTGTACGAAACGGAACGGAGCCAGGCCATCTGGGTCGTGCTCGATGCCGGCCGCCTGATGCGGACGCGCGTCGCTGATGTCACGAAGCTGGACTACGCGGTGAATGCCGCGCTCACGCTGTCGCAGGTGGCCATTGGATCGGGCGATCGCGTCGGCGTCCTCGCGTACGGCCGCCAGATTGGGCATTGTCTTCCCGCCGCGCGCGGCTCCGCGCATCTGCGGCAGATCATGGAGCACCTGGCGGTCGTGAGAGCGGAGGAGTCCGACGCGGATCATCTGCGGGCCGCGGGTCGCCTACTCACCGATCAGAAGCGACGCAGTCTGATTGTGTGGATGACGGATCTGCCCGACACCGCGATGACGCCGGAAGTGGTCGAGGCGGCGTCAACGCTGATGCCGCGCCATCTCGTCCTGTTCGTCGTGATCGGGCAGCCGGATCTCGATCGCGTCGCGACACGCCGGCCGGCGACCGCGGAAGAGATGTATCAGACGGCGGCGGCGCAGGAAGTCGCTCAGCGGCGCGACGTGCTGCTCGCGCGTCTTCGTGCTCGCGGAGCACTCGCCATCGAGACCGCCGCGAAGCTCTCGCCGACGCTTGTGAACGCCTACCTCGACGTCAAGCAGCGGGGCTCCCTCTAAGAAGCTGAATTTGGTTATCTGGTCATCTGGGCAGTCTGGTCATGGGTCATCATGGGTCATCGCCGCGGCACGCTTGACGTCCTCTTACACGATGTAGTAGGTTGACACCTACAGGCTGTAGGAGATCCTCGGATGCGCAAAGCCCCCGTCAGTGACTCAGAGCTGGAGGTGCTGAAAGTCCTCTGGGCAACGGGACCTTCGACGGTGCGCGGTGTCGAGTCGCGCCTTCGTCGCCGGACGCGTCGCCTGGCGTACAACACCGTCCTGACGCTGCTATCCCGGTTGCGAGAGAAGGGGTATGTCGCCGCAGACCGAAGCGGGGCGGCGCACGTCTTTCGTTCTATCGTGACGCGCGACGAACTTCTGAGCCATGGCCTGACGAATCTTGCGGATCGGATCTGTGACGGGACGGCCAGTCCGCTCGTGCATGCCCTGGTCAGAGGCCGGCGGTTTTCGCCGAAGGAGATCGCGCACTTCCGCAAGCTGCTGGACGACCTGGAGCGAAAGGGCTGACCAATGTTCTGGTGGATCTTCCAGAACTTCGTGATTGCCGGTCTCCTGGCTGGCCTCGTTCAGGTCGCATCCCGACTGGGACGTATCGGTCCCGTCGGACGCCACGCCCTGTGGCTGATTGTCCTGGTGAAGCTCGTGACACCCCCGCTGGTCGTTCTTTACTGGCCGTGGCCGACACCCGTTCTGCAACTCGAGCTGACGAGTGCGTTATTGGAGGAAACCATCCCCCCCTCGAACGCGGCGACACAGCGCGTGATTTCCGTGCTGCAGGGCGAGCGGGCGGCCGGCGACGCCGGCGATCGCGACGCGCCGACGTTTCCGGAGCGGGCAGTATCGACCGCGACCGTCGAGAACGGCAGCGTGACCAATCTTCCCGCATCACATCTCCCGGCATCAGGCCGGTTGAGTCCTGGTGCAGTGGCGGTTCGGAGTTCTGTTGGGTCGTGGCGATCCGGTGTTTCCAGATCGCTTGTGACGCTTCTTCGAGGCGGGCTCTTACATTCAGCCCGCATCTGTTTCGACGTCTGGCTGATTGGGGGCCTCGCCTTCGCGTTGATCCAGAGCGTCAGAATCGCGCGCGTCGTGCGACGTCTGCGCACCGCCGATTCGGCGGACGAGTCGCTCTCTGAGCAGGTTGGAACGCTTGCGCGACGTCTGCGCATCATGCATCCGATCCCTATTTGCGTCGTCCCCAAACTCACGTCGCCCTTGATCTGGTGCGTGAATCCTCTCCGTCCGCAACTGCTGTGGCCGGCCGAACTGCCACCCGACATATCCGAGGACTGTCAGCGCGGGTTGATCGTGCACGAACTCGCGCACGTGAGACGAGGCGATCACTGGGTCGGCTGGCTCGAACTGGTCGCGGGATGCGCATGGTGGTGGAATCCGCTGTTCTGGTACGTCCGATCCCAGTTGCGCGAGAACGCGGAACTGGCGTGCGACGGATGGGTGATCAACGAGCTGCCCCACGGCCGCCGCGCGTATGCCGAGGCGCTCATCGCCGTGTGTGCCGCCACAGCCCGGTCGAACGGTCCCATGCCTGCCGTCGGCGTCAGCACGGGAGGCCGCGCTGTTCTTGAAAGGAGACTCGCTATGATCATGCGCGAGCGCGTTCCCCTTCGTCTCTCTCGCGTGGGGCTGCTCAGCCTCATTGTTCTCACGTTCGCGATATTGCCGGCGTGGGCGCAGCGGAGCGCAGGCCCGAGCTTCAGCTCGGGCGATCAACGCGTTCAGAATGCGCTGCCACCAGAGGATCGCGAGTCGGTCGATGCGACCGCGCGCGCGGGAATCGGTCGCGCCCTCTCGGTCGACTTGAGCCTCAGGCCTGAGGTCGGGGTGGTCGCGCGAAATGTTGCACCGGTTCAGACAGTGGTCGCGCCTCAACCGGGGCCCGACGGCGGCGTGATTCCCACGGAGTTCTCGGGCAGCTGGTCGCTGGCAACGCGGCACGGTTTCGGCGCATTCAGCACGCACACAGGACATCTGACGACGTACCGAGATCGCGTGGGTCAGACGCTCTCTCTGAAACTCACCGGCAGCGTCGAGGGCGCCGTATGGGGGAGCGATGTCTACACGGACGATTCCCAACTTGGCGCCGCTGCCGTTCACGCAGGGATCCTGAAGCCCGGCGAGACGGGTGTCGTTCGCGTCATGATGCTTCCTGGACGGCCGCGGTACGAAGGCTCCGCGCGAAACGGCATTGCGAGCGCAGACTACGGAAGCTGGGAAGGCAGCTATCGCTTTGAACCTGGCGTCGCTGCCGTCATCCCTCCGGACGCGATGGCG
>JBGOTP010000099.1:0-14209 GCA_041476545.1 Vicinamibacteria bacterium
CGTGACGGGCAACTCGTTCGTCGCAATCCACAGCCCCGGCGTCCGTGCCCGATCCTTGCGTCGACCCATGGCCATGCCGGAGTGTAGTACGAGAGATCGATCATGTCGATCCCCTTTCGACCTTTAACCACGGGCTGCTAGAAGCGCGGTTTCGGCGCGTCGCAGGGACAATCGTGGGGACAGTCCCTCGAGCTGATCGCTTCGCTGGCGACCCAGGGCATACGGTTTCTCAAAGTCCGCGATCTCGTTCGTGGCCCCTCTCGACGTCTGTCTTTTCGAAGACCTCGGTGACGCGACGGATATTCTCCCGCAGCGAATTGTAGGCACGTTCGACGGTCGAATCGTCTAGCGCGATAGTCACTTTGACGATCTCGCCAGAGTTCTGGTCCCAGGCGAATACCAACAACGTCGGCAAGTCTTGTGTGGATTCCAGCTCGAACTCTTTTATGAGCTGCTTGTTCTCGCTGGGTTCCTCCCACACCGGAATCATCAAGCCGGTAATGCCGGCTCTGACCCGCGGCATTCTGGTACGGCCCGGTTTTGGCTTCGCCGAGAAGATAGCCCATCGATCGCCAGAGACTTCATCGGAGGCACGCCAGTACGCAGTGTCTTGCAGCACTTTGCCCACGTGCGGATGAGCATCGGTGAACAGGACCACTCCGTAGACGTCGACCAGTTCGCCTCTTCCTCTGTAATGCGATACCAGTTGCTTGGCAATGCCCATTTCGTCGCCGGCTGAAGGTACTCGTACGATGTCGATGTCCGACTGTGGATCGTGATCGGGGCGATACACAAAAGAAACCATCGAGTTGAACCTGTGCCTGCGCCCCGGCCAACCGTCCTCAGTGACGTAGGAGACCAGAGACAGCGTCGGTTCGCAGAGATTTTCTCCTGACCATCGTCGAAGGCGATATCAAGGCGACACGGAAATAGGTTGAATTCAGAACTTTTCAGACATGTCAGCAGGACTTGCCGCGCCCGTGCGATCGACGATCGGAACTGGGTGTAGACTCCCCATCGTCGGCCCTCAGTGTGTGAGGGTTGCATGAGCAGACACGGTATCGCACTTGGCCTCGCGATGGTCCTTGGCGTCGCGTCGACGTACGGGGATCTTGGTGCGCAGTCTCCGAACGCGGGCCATTCGTCCGCAGCTGCGCAGACGCAGGCGCTTCGGTTGCGAGGGTGGGAGCTTGCTTACAATCTCGATCACTCCGAGGCCCTCGCCACCCTTGAGAACGCGATCACGCTCGATCCGAGCGACCCGTCGCTGCACCGTCTCTCGGCATCGATCCTCTGGATGCAGATTCTGTTCGGCTGGGGCGCCGTGCTCGTGGACGACTACCTCGGACAGGCGCGCGACGTCGTGGAGCGGCCGAAACCTCCGGCCAACATCGATCGCTCGTTCCGCGATCACATCGCACGCGCGCTGGAGCTTTCGGAGCAGCGCGTGCACGAGAACGATCGCGACCCCGACGCCCACTTTCAGCTCGGCGCCAGCTCCGGCATCATGGCCTCGTACACGGCGACGGTCGAAGGGCGCTTGCTTGGCAGTTTCGGAAACGCCCGCCGCGCGTACCGCGAGCACGAGCGAGTCCTCGAGCTCAGCCCGGGCCGGAAGGACGCCGGCATGATCCCGGGGATGTATCGCTACTCCATCTCGAAGGTGTCGCTGCCGATGCGGATCGCGGCACGCCTAGCGGGCGTCGCGCCCTCCCGTGAAAAGGGGATGCAGCAGGTCGAAGAAGCGGCGGCCTATCCGAGCGAGGCGCAGACGGGCGCCATGTTCGTCTCGATCGTGATAGACAACCGCGAGGAGCAATACGACGATGCGCTGCGCGTCATTCGGGAGCTGCAGCGCCGCTATCCGCGCAACCGCTTGCTGTGGCTGGAATCGGGAACGACCGCGCTTCGCGCCGGGCGCGCTCAGGCGGCGCGGACTGAGCTCGAGCACGGGCTCACGATGCTGGCCGCGGATTCACGACCGCGAGCGTTCGGAGAAGAGGCGCGATGGCGCTTGTATCACGGCATGGCGCTGCTCCCGCTGGATCGTGCCGAGGCCGGACGCGAGCTGCATGCGTCACTGATGGCGGACGCCCCCGAGTGGGTCCGCGGCCGCACGCACAAAGAACTGGGGAAACTGGCCGATCTGGAAGGCCGTCGCGGTGAAGCACTCCAGGAGTATCGGGCTGCGGTCCGGTTGTGCCGTGAGGGCAACGATCGACTGTGTGCCGACGAGACGAATCGATTGATCCGGACCCCGTATCGTTAGCGCCGGCCCCAGTGGCCGCAGGAGCGCGTCGTGAAGATTGTCTTGATCTCACCCAAAGGTCCTCTTTATAGGCACCGCGGTGGCATCTTCAAGCGGTCGCTCCGCTATGCCCCGCTCACGCTCACGACGCTCGCCGCGCTCGTTCCACCCGAGCTCAACGCGGACGTGCGCCTCGTCGACGAGGGCATCGAAGACGTCGACCTCAGGCTCGATGCCGACCTGATCGGTATGACGGTGATCACCGGGACGGCGAAGCGCGCCTACGAGCTGGCCGCGCACTTCCGCGGCCGCGGAATTCCTGTCGTCCTCGGTGGACCGCACGTCACGCTGATTCCAGACGATGCCGCGCCGCATGCGGATGCGATCGTCGTCGGCTATGCGGAAGAGAGCTGGCCGCAGCTCGTGCGCGACTTTGCGTCGCTTCGCTTGCAGCCTCGATACGTGCAACGTCCCGGGCTCTCGCTCGCCAACCTGCCGTTCGCGCGACGCGATCTGCTGCCTCGGCATCGCTTCATCACCAACGACGTCTTCGAAGCGACGCGCGGCTGCGTCCACAGCTGCGAGTTCTGCGTCGTCCCCTCCGCATGGGGACTCAAGCCGTATCAGAAACCAGTCGAGGATGTGGTCGCGGACATCCGGCAGAAGGGCGCTCGCAAGCTGATCTTCGTCGACCTGAACCTGATCGCCGATCCGTCGTACGCGGCGCGGCTCTTCGAAGCGCTCGTTCCGCTTCGCGTCCAGTGGTACGGGCTCGCCACGACGTTGTTGGGCGACGATCCACAGCTGCTCGCGCTCGCCGCGAAGAGCGGATGCCGAGGTCTGCTCATCGGGCTCGAATCGTTGTCGGGCAGGAATCTTCGCGAGACGAGGAAGGGCTTCAACAACCCTGACAAGTATCGCGCCCTGGTCGACGCGCTCCACCGCCACGGTATCGCGCTGCAGGGATGCTTCGTGTTCGGGCTGGATCAAGACACGCCATCGATCTTTCGCGAGACCGCACGCTTTGTCGTCGATGCACGCATCGACCTTCCGCGCTTCGCCGTCGTCACGCCGTTTCCCGGCACGCCGCTGTTCAAGCGACTCGAGAAGGAAGGCCGGCTCCTGACGCGCAACTGGGAGCTGTACGACGGACAGCACGTCGTCTTTCAACCGGCGCAGATGGGCGTCGAGGAGCTGCAGCGCGGGATCGAAACGGCGTGGCGGTTTGCCTACAGCGTGCCGTCCATCGGCCGGCGAATTCTCGCGTCGCCGAGTCCCTGGCCGGTGCGCATCGGTGCCAACCTCGCGTATCGTTTCTACGCGCACAACCTGCACCGCTTCTACAACTGTGATTGGGTCATCGGCGGCCTATCGACCGGAAAGCAGCCGGCGGCATGAGGCTCACGCTCGTTCATCCGGCCATCGGCCGGAGGGTGGGACAGAAGTACATCCGCACCTGGCAGATGGAGCCGCTGCCTCCAGCCCTCATCGCCGCGTTGACGCCGTCCGACGTCGAGGTAAAGTTCTACGACGATCGGATGGAACGGGTCCCGTTCGACGAGCCGACCGATCTCGTCGCGATCAGCGTGGAAACGTACACCGCCAAGCGCGCCTATCAGCTCGCCTCCGAGTACAGACGCCGCGGTGTGCCGGTCGTTATGGGCGGTTTTCACGCGACCCTGTGCCCCGACGAGGTCGCGTTGTACGCGGAGTCGGTCGTCGTGGGCGAGGCCGAACGCGTGTGGGCCGACGTCATCGACGATTACCGTCACGGCACTCCGCAGAAGTTCTATCGCGCGAACGGCCGTCCAAGCCTCGGGGGGTCGAAGCCCGATCGCCGCATCTTCCGCGGCAGGCGGTATCTGCCCATCGGTCTCGTGGAAGCGGGACGCGGCTGTCACTTCCGCTGCGAGTTCTGCGCCGTGCAGAAGGCGTTCGGCGCCACGCAGACACGCCGGCCGATGGATGAAATCCTCGCTGAAGTCGCGTCGCTGAAGAGGGGCAGGGGACTGATCTTCTTCGTCGACGACAACATCACGTCGAACCTCGCGGAAGCGAAGTCGTTCTTTCGCGCGCTGATTCCGCTGAAGGTGCGATGGGTCAGCCAGGCGAGCATCAACGCCGCGCACGACGAGGAGTTCCTCGACCTGCTCGTGCGCAGCGGCTGTCAGGGCGTTCTCATCGGATTCGAGAGTCTCAACCCCGCCAACCTCGCCGTGATGAACAAGCGCTTCAACATGATGGGCGGCGGGTACGCGAGAGCGCTCGAGAACCTGCGCCGCTTTCAGATCCGTCTCTACGCGACCTTCATCTTCGGGTACGACGCCGACACGACGTCATGCTTCGACGAGACGGTCGAGTTCGCGATGCAGCACAACTTCTACATCACGGCGTTCAATCACCTGACGCCGTTTCCCGGCACCGAGCTGTACAAACGCCTCGAGTCGGAGGGCCGGCTGCTCTTTCCGGCGTGGTGGCTCGACCATCGATACACCTACAACATGGTCCCGTTCCGTCCCGGCAAGATGACGCCGGAGGACGTCGAGCGCGGATGCGTCGATGCCCGCCGACGCTTCTATTCCTGGTCGAGCATCCTGCGTCGATCGATGGACCCGGTGAACCGCGCCAACCTGTTCATGTTTCGGAACTACTTCCTGATCAACTCGATGCACCGCGCCGACGTCGACGGCCGCAACCACTACCCGCTCGGTGACGAAGCCTGGCAGGGTTCGCTCCTGCGCGCGGGATGAGCGTCGTGGCCAGGAGCATCGACGTTCGTGTCGCGACCTCGACGGACGATCCCGATCTGAGGCGCCTGCTTCGCGAGAACCCGATGCGGGGCGAAATCAGCGTCTCGCTCGAGCGCGAGCCCGATGTGTTTCTGGCCGGATCGACCGAGGGCGAGCGGCATCAGACGATCGTCGCGCGAGACCGATTGCAGGGGCGCACCGTGGGCATGGCCAGCCGGTCGGTCTACAGCGGATTCCTCAACGGCAAGCCGGCCTCGCTGGGGTATCTCGGCCAGCTGCGCGTCGATCGCGTGTACCGCGGGCGTGTCGGCTTGCTCTCGAAAGGGTACGCCTTGATGCGTTCCCTCCGGGCGCCCGGCGATCTGCCGTTCGACCTGACCAGCATTGTCGCCGACAACACGATCGCACGCCGCGTACTCGGGGCTGGCCTCACAGATCTTCCGATGTATCGGGAGCTCGAACCGTTCACCACGCTCATGCTGCCGCTGTGGAGGCGGCGCCATTCGCGCCGGTCCCCGGCGCTCCGAATCGAGCGCGGCTCGATCGAGAGGATGGCAGACGTCGCCGACTGTCTGGAGCGAAACCGCGTCCGGTATCAGTTCGCACCGCGCTGGACGCGCTGCGACCTGCTCTCGCCCGAACGCAGCCGCGGGCTTAGGCCACGCGACTTTCTCATCGCGGAGCGCGACGGACGGGTCATCGGCTGCCTCGCCCTGTGGAACCAAAGCAGCTTCAAGCAGATCGTCGTTCGCGACTACGGCCCGACGATGCGGCGGTGGCAGCCGCTGGTAGAGGTTGCGGCGCGGCTGCTCGGAACGCCGCGATTGCCGCACCCGGGACGCCCGATCTCGCACGTCTACCTGTCGCATGTCGCCGTTAACGATGACAGTGCGGAGGTGTTCGAGGCGCTTCTCGCGCGCGCATACAACGAGGCGTGCGACGAGGGCCACGCCTGTCTCGTCGTCGGCTTCGCGGACAGGCATCCGTTCCTGCCGATCGTTAAGCGCTACTACCGTTCGTGGACCTATTCGAGCGTGCTGTACGCGGTCTGCTGGGAGAACGGGCAGGCGGCTCTCGCGGGAATCGATCGACGCGTCCCGCACCTGGAGGTCGGGCTCTTATGAACGGGCGTCTCGTCCGGCGAGGGGACCTTCGGACGGCAGAACGAGCCGAGATGTTCACGCTGCTCTCCGCGCACTTCCACGGCGTGGAGCGCTGCACGTTCGACCGGGATCTCGATGAGAAGAACTGGGTACTCCTCTTCGAGGACGGCGCGCAGCTGCGAGGCTTCAGCACACTGCTCGCGTATGAAACCGTTCACGACGGTGAGGCGATTTCGGTCGTGTACTCCGGAGACACGATCATGGCGCGCGACGGGTGGAAGACGGCGACGCTGCCGCGATCGTGGATCACCGCCGTTCGTGCGATTCGCGAACAGCACCTTCGTGGCAAGCGGCTCTACTGGCTGCTCCTGACGTCGGGCTTTCGCACGTATCGTCTGCTGCCGGTCTTCTGGCGACAGTTCTATCCGCGGTACGACGCGCCGACTCCCGCTTGTGTGCAGGCACTCTTGAACGGCCTGGCCGCGGAGCGCCTGGGACCGTGTTTCAGGAATGAGAAAGGGCTCGCGCAGTTTGCGAGGCCGCAGATGCTTCGCGAGGGCCTGCACGACATCGGTCAGGGACGTTTGAACGAGCCTCACGTCGCGTTCTTCCTGCAGCGCAATCCCGGTTGGTGCCGCGGCGACGAGCTCGTGTGCCTCACTGAGATCTCGTTCGAGAACCTCACGGCGGCCGGCCGGCGCATGTGGGGCCGCGAGCGGTGCGATCGGGGTCGTATGGAGCTGACGACGTGACGCTGGCAACGGCGATGGCCGGGGGCGGCTGGCTGGCGGCGCAGGCCGGCGGCTATTGGCGCTACCGCTCTGCGCTGGCCGATCCCGCTCCGACGCAGCGAACCGTCTTGATGGCGTATCTGCGCGCGAATGCGGGTACGACGTTCGGTCGTGCGCACGGCTTCGCGACCATCCGCTCCATCGAAGCCTATCAAGAGAGGGTTCCGCTCGCTTCGTACTCGGACTTCGCTCCGTTGATTGACGACATCTCACGCGGAGAGCACGGCGTGCTCACGAGAGATCGCGTCCGGACGCTCGCCCTGTCCAGCGGATCGGTCTCGGCGGCGAAGCGGGTGCCGTACACGCGTGCGCTGCAGCAGGAATTTCGGCGCGCTGTCGCGCCGTGGGTGTTCGATCTGTGTCTCGATCGTCCGCGGCTCGCCACGGGATCGAGCTACTGGTCGATCACGCCCGTCGCTGTCGATCGCGCGTCGAGCGCCGGCGCCGTTCCCGTCGGCTTCGACGAAGACGCGGCATACTTGGGCGCTGCGTGGAAACGGCTCATCGATGCCACGCTCGCGGTGCCGAGTGCCGTGCGCTTCGTGCAGGACATGGACACGTTTCGCTACGTGACGCTGCTCTTCCTCCTGCGGCGCTCGGACTTGAGCTTCGTGTCGGTGTGGCATCCAACGTTTCTGACCCTGTTGCTCGAGGCACTGGAGCCTCATTGGGAGTCAATCGTCTCGGATCTGAGGCGAGGCACGCTCAGCCCGCCGTCCCGCCTGCCCGGGGACGTCGATCAGGAACTGCGATCCCATCTTCGCGCCGATCCGCATCGCGCCGCCGAGCTGAAGGCGATCGGGCCGCGAGAGGCGTCGGCGATCTGGCCGCGTCTTCAGGTTGTCAGCTGCTGGGCGGATGGGCACGCGGCGCTCGCGCTGCCGGCGCTGCGGTCACGGCTGCCACGTGCGCGGGTTCAGCCTAAGGGACTGCTTGCGACTGAAGCTGTAGTAACGGTGCCGTTCCGCGGCCTGACGCCGCTAGCGATCCGATCGCATTTCTTCGAGTTCGTGCGCGACGGCCGCGCCCATCTCGCCCATCAGCTCGTCCCCGGTGAGGTGTACTCCGTCGTCGTCACGACGGGTGGAGGGCTGTACCGATACCGTCTCGAAGACAGGGTGCGGGTGAACGGCTTCGTTGAGAAGACGCCTTCGCTAAAGTTCCTCGGCAAGGAAGATCACGTGTCGGATCTCTGCGGCGAGAAGCTGAACGAGACGTTCGTGGCCGGCGCGCTCGCGGAGGTCTGCGCGCAGCTCCGCGTCACGGCTCGATTTGCGCTGTTGGCGCCTGACCTTGCTGAGTCGCCGCCCGGCTACACGCTGTACATCGAGACGGACGCCGCGCCGCCAGCCGCGTTGGGCACGATGCTCGATGACGCACTCGCTCGCAATCCTCAGTACCGCTATTGTCGGACGCTGCGTCAGATCGCTCCCGTCCGTCTCTTTCACGCGACCGACCCGATGTTTCCTGCGTACGTCGAGCGCTGCCGTGAGTTGGGACAGCGGGTCGGAGACATCAAGCCGCTCGCGCTCAGCGCGCGGGAGGGTTGGTCCAAGGCATTTCAGGGGATGTATCACGCGGACGAACGCCGTTATTAGTACGTAGAGCGCGGGCGTTAGGCCGCGCGGAGAGTCTGCCGGACACCGATGAAGAAGATCACGTTCATTCGTCCCAACATGAGCGACATGCGGTCGTCCGACGCCATGGAGCCCATGGTGTTCGCGATTCTCGCCAGTCGTACGCCTCGCGATATCGACGTCGTCCTGCACGACGATCGCTTGTCGCCGATTCCGTTCGACGACCCCACCGACCTGGTGGCGATGACCGTGGAGACCTTCACGGCGCGGAGGGCCTACCAGATCGCCGCGAAGTTCCGCGAGCGCGGCGTCAAGGTGGTCATGGGCGGCTACCACCCGACGTTCGTGCCGGACGAAGCGCTGAGATTCGCCGACGCCATCGTCGTCGGAGACGCCGAGGGACTGTGGGAACAGGTCGTCAGCGACGCTGGTGCCGGCGCGCTGCAACGCTGCTATCGCCAATCGGAACAGCCGTCTCTCGCGGCGCTGATGCCCGATCGCACGATCTTTCGCGGGAAACGCTACGCCCCGCTCTCGCTCGTGCAGTTCGGCCGTGGCTGTCGATTCGCGTGCGACTTCTGCTCCATTCACGCGTTCTACGGGTCCAACCTCCGCCAGCGACCGGTACGCGAGGTCGTCACAGAGATCGAATCGCTCGAGCGGCGACACATCTTCTTCGTCGACGACAACATCTTCGTCGACGTCCCGCGAGCGGAGGCGTTGTTCAGGGCGCTCGTTCCGTTGCGCATCAAGTGGTCGTGCCAGGTGAGCATCGACGTCGCGCGCAACGACGCGCTTCTGGCGCTCATGGAGCGAAGCGGCTGCACAACGGCCGTCGTGGGCTTCGAGTCGCTGGACGCGCGCAACCTCGCCCAGATGAACAAGAAGTGGAACCTCAAGTACGCCGACTACGCGACGTCGATTCGCAGGCTCCACGATCACGGGGTGATGATCTACGGCACGTTCGTCTTCGGCTACGACTACGACACGGTTGATGCCTTCGAGAGGAACGTCGAGTTCGCGCTGAGATCGAAGTTCTTCCTCGCGAACTTCAATCCGCTGACGCCAACTCCGGGCGCCAGACTCTTCGACCGGCTTCGCGAGGAACGGCGCTTGATTCACGACCGCTGGTGGCTGGATCCGGCGTATCAGTACGGTCACGCGACGTTCCGGCCGCGCGGCATGACGCCTGACGAGTTGACAGAAGGCTGCTTCTGGGCGCGCCGGCAATTCTTTCGGTACAGCTCGATCGGGCGGCGCGTGCTCGATCCGGCCACCAACTGCCGCAGCGTCCATCGTCTGGGTCTCTATCTCGCGGCGAACCTCATCTCCCGGAGGGAGATTCTCAGAAAGCAGAATCGGAACCTCGGAGAGCGCACGCCGGTGGAGCAGTTGTCGGTGGAGCAGGGATGAAAGTCACGTTCGTCAAGCCAAACATCGGCCGCATGGAGCACAGCCTCTATGTCGACGAGGGGCGAATGGAGCCCTTACAACTCGGCGTGATCGCCGGCATGACGCCTCCAGACGTCGACGTGGCTCTCTACGACGACCGCATGGAACCGATTCCGTACCACGAGCCGACGGACCTCGTGGCCATCACGGTGGAAACTTACACGGCCCGGCGCGCGTACGAGATCAGCGCTGAATACCGCGCGCGCGGAGTGCCCGTGATCATGGGAGGGATGCAGCCGACGCTCATCCCCGATGAGGTCATTCCGCACGCGGATTCCATCTTCATCGGCGACGCCGAGTTCCTCTGGTCGACAGTGGTCGCCGATGCGCGCCACCATCGGCTCCAGCCGATCTATCGAGCTCCGGTCGGCATTCCGCAGCCAGGCACGCTCACGCGACGGGATCTGTTCAACGGCAAGGGGTACCTGCCGATCACCCTCATGCAGTTCAGTCGCGGCTGCCGGTTCGCGTGCACGTTCTGCGCGGTCAGCACGTTCTTCGAGAAGACCCAGTACTGCCGTGACGTGCGTGAAGTCGTCAGAGAAATCGAATCGCAGGACCGCAAGTTGATCTTCTTCGTCGATGACAACATCCTGTCCAACTTCAAGGCGGCCAAGGCGCTCTTCCGAGCGCTCATCCCCTTGAAGATTCACTGGGTCTCTCAGGGCAGCATCGACATGACGCAGGACCGCGAGCTCATGGACCTCATGGTGAAGAGCGGGTGCGTCGGGCTGGTCGTCGGCTTCGAGTCGATCGATCCGCAGAACCTGCGCTCGATGAAGAAGGCGCCGAACTTCATCGGCGGTTTCAGAGACTACAAACCGCAGCTCGAGATGATCCGCGACTACGGCCTTCAATTGTGGGCGGCTTTCACGCTGGGGCACGACCACGATACGCGGGACTCGATCGATCGCACTCTCGAGTTCGCGCTCGAGAACAAATTCTGCTTCGGCGCGTTCAACATCCTCGTGCCCTATCCCAACACGCCGCTCTACCGGACGCTCCAGACGCAGAGACGCTTGCTGTACGACGGGAAGTGGTGGCTCCATCCTGAATACCGGTTCAACTACGCCTCGTTCCGCCCCCAACGAATGTCGCCAGACGAGCTCACCGAGGCGTGCTTTCACGCGCGCGCCACCTTCAACAGCTTTGGATCGATCGTCAGGCGTGCGTTCGACTTCAAGACCAACATGCGTTCGCTGTATCGATTCGGCATCTATGTGGGCTATAACCCGATATTCCGCAAAGAAGTGTTCAAGAAGCACGGCATGCGATTCGGCCTTCACTGATGACGATGAGATTTTTCAGACTCTATGAGTACCTGGCGCCACTCGTACTGTTTCCGGTCAGCTACTATCTGTGGCTGACACGGTTCGGTGGCCGTCATGACTTCGTGCTGCTCGCGCTGTCGATGCCGGTGGTGTTCGCCTACCTCATCCCCGGGCTCGGAACGAATTGGTTGAAGCTGTGGGAGTTCAACACGCGATTGAAGCTGGGCCGGTTCCGAGCTCAGCACGGCTTCGTCTTCGGGAGCGCCACTAGCCTCTTCGCGCTGTTGTGCGTGGAGCCTCAGGCCCCGACCCTTGGCTGGTTCGAGTTGTTTCGCGCGGGATTCATCATGGGTTCGGTGCTGGCGTTCTGGAACTGGCTCTACGACATCTACGCGATCAGGGCGGGGCTGATCGTCGTCTACAACCGGCCGTATTCGAAACGACAAGGGCCAGAAGCAATCGCGACGGCGTACGCGCCGGTCTTCTTCGGCACCTTTGGCGCGTGCTACGGCATTGCGCTGTCGATCTACCGGTATGACCTGCTCGAGCTTGGCTGCCGTGACTGCTTCTGGCAGCTTTTCGTTGGAGGCGCGTGTGCGGGCCTGTTCATTCCCGTGTTGATGTTCGTGCTCTATTCCTACGCAACCGACGGCGTCTCAGGACTTGAGGCCTGTCACGGAGAATCGGACCACCCTGAACCGATGCCATGGAGGGCCAAATGAAAGCGATCAGCGCGCTGCAGTTGCTCATGTGGTTTATCTGTGCGTTTCACATTCTGGTGGGCGTGAGCCTCAATGTTCCCCTGATTCCGCTCGACGTCATCGCGCGGTACTACGGCGCCACGGTCGAATGGACACCGCAGTTCGTGTACATCCTGAAGCCCCTCGGGGCGTTCATGTTCGTCCTGGGAGGACTCGCGGCGGCGGCGGCGCTCAAGCCGCTGTATCACAAAGCCATTGTCTATGGCTTCGTCGCGCTGTTCACGTTGCGCGCGTTGCAGCGCCTGATCTTCCAGCAGGAACTGCAGACGGCGTTCTCCATCCCGAGCGCCAGGAACCGTGGCTCGATGGTGCTTTTCTTCACGCTGGCCGCGGTGCTGTTCGCCGTGTATCGCGCCGCTGAGAAACGAAAGGCGCTGGGCTAGTCAGGGCTGCACGATGAGCGTCACCGCGCTCCTGGCGATCGCGCTCGGCATCCAGGTGTTCTTTTTCCTGATCGATCTCATCGATCGGCACCTCACGCGCGATCGTCGATACGAGGGGCAACCGCTGAAGCCACGCACCATGGTTTTCATGGTGGTGGTGCTGTCGCTGTACTTCCTCGTTCAGTACGGTGGTTTCGCGTTGGTGCCCGACACCGACACGCTGCTCGTCACGATCGGTGCGACGTGGGCCGATGTGCTCGGTCGACCGTCGGCCACAGGCACCATCAGTGGCCCGTGGCTGTGGGCGATGGTCGCGGCAGCCTTCTATCTGTCAGGACTGTGGGACTACCTGATGCATCGTTTCGTCAGTCACGGCCGATGGCTCTGGTTCACCCACGAATACCATCACCTGCCGAACCAGGTGTTCGTGGGCATGCCCGGGGTGGCCGCCCGGCCATTTGCCGTGGTGACGACGTTCCCGGTGACGGTGGGAACGATCGTGTGTGCCTACGCGGTTCTCGTCGGCTTCGGCCAGCCGCTGTGGGATCTGGAGCCGCTGAAGGTCCTGGTGCTGCTCCACGTGTTCGTGCTCACGTCGAGCCACTCCTGTTGTCTGCGCCGGTGGTGGTGGGTGCATCGCGTCATGACGTGTGCGGCGCTCACCACGCCGCACGAGCACGTGTTGCACCACACGGTCGAGATGAAGGGGAACTACGGCAACTTCACGACGCTCTGGGACCGCCTGTTCGGCACCTACCTCGAGCCGACCCGGACCACCGACGAGCGGCTCGTGCTCGGGCTCGCGTATGACCAGGACTTTCTCGGTGCCGTGACAGCGGGCCGGCTCAAGCTGCCAGCGCGCGTACGCACGTACTTCCAGGTCGATCGATACTGCAACACGGCTCCAGGCCCACCATCAACGGGAGCATGAGCGAACGGTATACTCCGGCACAAGGATCCACACGCGAAGTCTCGCACTCGTTCTGACGCTGGCACTTGCTCAGCCACTGTTCGCGCAGTCAACCCTGAGCTACCGCATCACTCACACATACACGCTCGGCGGAGACGGCGGTTGGGACTACATCGTCCCCGATCCGCCAAACCACCGGCTGTTCATCGGCCGTCAGAACCGGGCCATGGTCGTTGATGAAGACACGGGGAAGCTCATATATATGGGAGTCGTAGAAGTTCTCCTCACGCTGCTCATCGTTTGGTTCGCGCTGACGTGGCCGAGCCAGCCCGCCGAGGACTGATCCGAGTACGGCACAACGGTGATCAACAACCATGGTACTGAACCGAGGCGTGCTCTGGTGAAGAGGGCGTGGTATCCAGTGAAGTGTTGCCCCTTTTTGCTCGAATGAGGGCTGATTCTGCATGAACGTCTCACTGACCCCCGGAGCTCGAGCGCCAGGTGAACGAAAAGGTTGAAAGCGGTCTGTACCAGACAGCGGGCGAAGTCGCCGGTAGCTCCTTAAGCCATTCCCGGCGGCTGGAATCGGCAACGGTTTTTCAGACCGCCGTATCGCCGAAGAACCGCTGCGTTCGGTCTGACGGCGTCTTGGCATTGAGCCGTCGGCACTGAGGTTCGCCCGCTGAGTCGATCTTCGATGGCGCAACTGACGTGGTCACAGCGCGTTGCAGTTCAGAAGGGTCGCTCGTCACCCGGCCGATCGCAAGGTGGGTGAGCAATCCGCGAGCGCCGTCGTGAGCGACACTCGCAGGTGTCTCGCGCGTGACAGGGACAATCGCCAGATTTCAGGGACACTCGCGGGGACAATCTCTTTTCCACAACTCGTTGTTGGTCGTATACTTACAGCGTCGGTGAGGTGGCCGAGAGGCTGAAGGCGGCGGTTTGCTAAACCGTTGTAGGGGC
>JBGOTP010000100.1:0-14174 GCA_041476545.1 Vicinamibacteria bacterium
ATCGAGGACGCCATCGAGCGGCTGTGCTTCATCGCGAAGATCGAAGAGGGTCTTCGTCAATCGGACGCACGCCAGCTCGTATCCCACGACGAGGTCAAGAAACAGTTCCTGTCGTGAAGGTTGTTCTCTGGACTGAGCAAGCGCGTGCCGACTTGGCCGCGATTCGCGCGTTCATCGGTCAAGACTCGCCTCACTATGCGTCGGTCATCGTCTCCCGCCTCATTGCGGCTACGGATCGACTGGTCCCATTCCCTGAATCTGGTCGGGCAGTTCCGGAATTCGAAGATCCGTTGGTTCGCGAGGTCGTGCATCGGCCGTACCGGATCGTCTACCGGCTCGTTGGCGTCGACGAGCTTCACGTACTGACGGTCCATCACGCGTCACAGGACTTTCCCACAGAACTGTGACGAGCAGCCCAACATCGGTTTGGAGCCGTCGCGCCCGTCGTCCTGTGCGATCATGTCGCGGTGGCGCGCGGCTCAAACCGGGCGTTGATATGACTTCGGTCTCAAGAGGTGCAACATGCGATGTCAGAGACAGACTTACGTGGCTACTGTCGCGGCGGTTTGGATCCTATCGGCGTCGAGTCTTCCTTTCGCGCAGCAAAGCCCGAGGCCCGGCATCGACTGGCCTCAGTTCCGTGGCATCGGTGCGAACGGAATCTCTGAAGGTTTTTCGCTTCCGGAGCGATGGAACGTCGCCACCGGAGAGAACGTCCGCTGGACGGCAGCGGTCCCTGGTCTCTCTCACTCCAGTCCCATCGTCTGGGGCGACATGGTGTGCGTGACGACCGCGGTCGCACAGGGCAAGGAAGAGGCGCTCAAGGTTGGGCTTTTCGGCGACATCACGCCGGTGGACGATGCGACGTCACTCAGCTGGGAGGTGTATTGCTTCGACAAGAAAAATGGGGCCAGGCGCTGGAGCGCCGTCGCTCACAAGGGGATACCCAAGATCAAGCGCCATCCGAAGGGAACGCATGCGAATTCGACGCTCGCGACCGACGGACGACGGCTCGTGGCAATGTTCGGATCCGAAGGGTTGTTTGCCTACGACACCAGCGGGACGCTGCTGTGGCGGAAGGATCTGGGTCTGCTGGAGTCCGGATTCTTCCAGGTCCCAGAGGCGCAATGGGGATTTGCGAGCTCGCCGGTCATTCATGGCGATCGTGTGATCGTCCAAGCCGACGTACTCAAGGGCTCGTTCCTGGCCACCTTCGACGTGGCGACAGGACGAGAGCTCTGGCGGACAGCCCGGAACGACTACCCGACGTGGAGTACTCCGACTGTGCATTCGGCGAACGACCGCACGCAGGTGATTGTGAATGGTTTCAAGCATGTCGGCGGCTACGACCTGGCGACCGGCAAGGAACTATGGCGGATGAACGGCGGCGGCGATATTCCTGTGCCGACGCCAGTCGTTCATGGCGATCTCGCGATCATCACCAATGCGCACGGTCCGGCGGCGCCGATTTTCGCGGTTCGTATCGGTGCGACCGGAGATATCAGCCTCGCGGCTGGCGCGCAGACGAACGACCACGTCGCTTGGAGTCAACAGCGTGAAGGCGCTTACATGCAGACGCCGATCGTGTACCGAGAACAGCTGTACGTCTGCCGCGACAACGGTGTGCTGAGCGTCTATGAAGTGGCAACCGGCAGACGCCTGTATCAACAGCGGCTCGCGGACGGCACCACCGGCTTTTCGGCATCCGCCGTGGCCGGCGACGGAAAGGTCTACTATGCGAGCGAAGATGGATCCGTCCTCGTTATCAAGGCGGGACCCGTCTTCGAGCAGATTGCGGAGAATGAGATGGGCGAAACACTGATGGCGACACCGGCGATCTCCGAAGGGACGATCTTCTTCCGAACCCGAACACGCCTCACCGCCGTGGCGCGGTAGCGAGTCTGTCGGTGCGCCACGAACGGCACAAAACAGGAAGCTCAGAGCTGAAACGCCGAAATGTAACCGGTAAGAGTATGCGTGGCACTCACCGTGTGAACGGACGGGTTGATCGTTTACAGAAGTCCGGCAGGATCGACGAAAAGGGGAGAACGTGAAGCGTCTTCTGACACTGTTTGTGGCCGGTGCGATGACTGCACTGGCATTCCATCGGGCGGAGGGACAAGCGCCCTTGTCCGCGCCTCGCTTCGACACTGCCGATCCGGCCTGCCGGAGCGGACGACTGGTCTCAACCGGAGGGCAGTTTCCGAAGGATCGCCATACGCTCGCGATCCGATGGACCGGCTACGGCAATTTCGAACTGGCGTACAACGGCCAAGTCATTCTCCTCGACGCGTACTTCGACAGAGGCAGCGAGTATCCGCCGCTCGGGTTCAGCGCCGCTGACGTGCGCAAGGCGGACGTCATTCTGATAGGGCACGGTCACTACGATCACATGTCAGATGCCGCATCTGTGGGAATCAGAACTGGAGCGACGCTGGTGGGGGCTCCGCTTACTGTGGCGCGCCTCCAGACTCAGTCGGTCGATGCCACACGGCTGCGGACTGTGACTGGCCGTGGCGGCGAGATTCTCCAGTTCCGGGGTTTCACGGTTGAACCCGTACTCGCGCGGCATGGAGAACCCCCCGCGGATGTCACGGCGGCGTTTGGCAAGGCTCTTCAAGCGACGGCCCTGGCGCCCACAGCAGAGCAGACCGCCGAACAAGCTCTCATCGTGGCGCGCGGGTCGTCAGACCGACGGATCGTCACGGAGGGCACCATCGCCTACGTGATTACGCTCGACAGCGGTTTTCGCATTTTGTACCGAGACAGCGGAGGTAGGGTCACAGACTACGAGAAAGCCGCTGCATTGCGCGTCGGGCCCGTTGACCTGGCGATCGTCGCGACCTCGGCATCCTACATGACGGCATTGATTGTTGAACAGGCGCTGGAGTATGTGCATACGTACCGGCCGAGCGTATTCATGCCGGCTCATCACGACGCGGCGTACAACGGCCTCTGGAGACCGACGGAGCCTATTTTTCAGGCGATCAAGGACGAAAATCCGACGATCGTGACGATCTCGAAGGGATACCGAGAGCCGACATGCTTCAACACGGACAAGAACACGCCTCACAAATGACGATGGGTCTCGGGCATGCCGAGGCGGCGAATCGTATCGTTCTCGAAGTCGAATTCGATGAGCACCACGGGTTCGCTTCCCACCACCCAGCCATCATGGCCGGGATCGATCGCGACAATCTGCGGAGCCTTGTGTTCCACGACGCAGCCGTCGGCGTATTCGATGTGGATCTCTCCGCGGGCGAGGAAGCCGACGTGCGCGTGCATGCAGAGGTCGGTCCCGACAATCGGTTTCATGTCGACCGACCAGCGGAATCCGGCCGGGTACACCATCCGCTTGACGCGCGCCACGCCGGCGCGTCCGACGTCGAGCCGGACGTGCCCGATCTCCCGCTGCTCGGCGCCTTTGACGGGTGCGAGGAGCGGGTCCTGGGCGGTCGGCCGAGCGCGAATCGCCTTGCGTGGCTTCACAACGCGGGTCGATCGCCTTGCGGACTTGGCCGGCTTCCGAACGGTCTTTCGCGCGGTCTTTTTCTTCGCCATGGGTCCTCACACGGTGGTTGGCCGAAGGCCCGATGCTAACACGTCGCCAACAGGTCGCACTTGCGGCCGGCGGGGGTTAGGTTCATCATGTCCGCGCCGGCCATGCCCGGCGTGCAAGGAGGGACGCTCATGGTGTCGGGCCGGTGGATCAGGAACCTAGCCGTCACGGCAGGCGTGGCGATACTCGCGTGCGCGGTCGGGGAGGGCCTCCTGGCGCAGGCGGTCCGTTCAGTGCCACGCGCCGACGCACTGGTCGCCTCGGCTCTCAAGACCGCGACGATTGAACACAAGGTCGTGCTGATCGAGTTTGGCGCATCGTGGTGCACCTGGTGCAGGAGCTTCGAGGCGTTCGTCCGCTCGCCCGAGGTTGGGCAGATCGTCACGAACAATTACGTGGTGGTGAACCTCACGGTGCAGGAGCGCGACGACAAGAAGGCGCTCGAGAACCCCGGTGGACAGGACGCCATGACCAACTGGGGCGGCGCGAAATCCGGTCTGCCCTTCTACGTGTTTCTGGACGTAGCGGGAAAGAAGATGGCCGATTCGAATGCCATGCCGGACGGGACCAACGTCGGCTTTCCCGGTAACGCGAAGGAACTGCAGATCTTTCTGGGACTCATCGACAGGACCGCGCCGCGTGTGAGCAAGATCGAGCGCGCGAAGATCGCCGACTACCTCGGCAAGACCATCAAGCCGTAGCTGAAGCCCTGCGCTACGATGACGTGAAAACGGCGCTAGTGCCCTCCGTAGAGACGTTATCACGGGCACTCGTCACGATAGAATGACCGCTGGTTCTTCATGCCAACGAGGCGGATTGACTTCGGCGCGGTACGGAAGATCGGACTTGCGCTGCCTCGGGTGGAGGAGAGTACGACGTACGGTTCGCCGTGTCTCAAGGTCCGAGGCAAGCTCATCGCGTGCCTTGCCGTTCACAAATCATCTGAGCCCAACTCCCTCTCGGTTCGCGTCGATATGGGTCAGCGCGCGGAGATGATCGCAGACGACCCGGAGACGTACTACCTGACGAGCCACTATGTGAATTATCCGTTCGTGCTCGTGCGGCTATCGCATATCCACCGCGACGCGCTACGAGATCTGCTGGGTACGGCGTGGCGCCTGGCGAGTGAGAAAGCGGTCAAGAGCAAGCGTAAGGATGTAAGAATGTCGGGACGTAAGGATGTCGGCTGGCTTCAGTCGCCACGTAACACAACCACCGGATCGACGCGCATGGCCCTTCGCGTGGGCACGTAACAGGCGACAGCAGCCGTCGCCGCAAGCGCGACAACAACGCCCACATACGTCAGCGGATCCACGGCGTCCAGGCCGAAGAGAAGCGTGCGCAGTATCGACGAGGAGACAAACGCGGCGGCGCTTCCGAGGACGAAGCCGACCATTGTGAGGTACACCGCGGGTCCCGCGACAAACTGGACGATTCGCCACACGCCGGCGCCCAACGCGATCCGAAGGCCGATCTCGGGTGTCTGCCGGGCAACCGTGGCGGACAGCACGCCATAGAGCCCGACCGCCGCGATCATCAGCGCGACCAGCGTGAATCCCGAGGAGAGGCCCGCGGCAAGGCGGTCGCCGTACAGCGACTCGTCCAGGTAGCGGGCAAGCGTCTTGATACTGGCGATGTCGATATCGGGATCGATCGACTGAACGAGGCGTTGAACCGAAGGCGCCAGACGCTCCGCACGGCCGCCGGTGCCCCGAACGAACAGCACGCCCCTCACCGCCGGCGATCGCGACTGCTGGCGGCACAGGTACAGAAAATCGCGCGGCTCTTCGCGGACGCTGTTGTAGATGGCGTCTGCGGCAACGCCGATGATCGCCATCGGCGGACGCCGCCCCTCGACAAACCGCAGGTGCTCGGTCACGGGGTTCGTCTCGCCGAAGAGATGTTGCGCCAGCTGACGATTGACGATCACCGCGGGTGCTGACGCCGGCGTGTCCGCGGTCGAGCACCCGCGTCCGGCGACAATCCGGACACCAAGCGTGTCGAAATAGCCGGGCGTGACGGACGTGAAGAACGCGTGCGTCGGCGCGTCCGATCGTCGCCGGCCGCCTTCCGCCACGACGTTGATGCCAATCTCGCTGCCGGTCAGTGGCGGCAGACTGGCAACCGCTGTCGCCTCAACACCGGGGAGGCGCCGCGCCCCGTCGATCACAGCGGCCAGCGTCTGGTCCGCCTGTCCCGCGGGCCGGCTCGCGCGTCTGTCGGCGAGCGACACGGCCAGCACGCGTTCGGGTTCGAAACCGACGTTGAACGCGTACAGGTTCACGAGGCTGTGAAGGAGCAGACCGGTGCCGCCGAGCAGCGTGACTGATGCGGCGATTTGCGCGACCACCAGGGCCTGACGGAGGCGCGATGGGCGAGCACCCCGGCCGAGGCCCGCGCCGCCGCGCGACTTGAGGCCCTGCGCGAGATTGACTCGTGGCGCTGCGAGCGCCGGCGCGACGCCGCAGAGCAGCGCCGTCAGACCGAGGACCGCCACGGAGAACAGGAGAACCCGAGCGTCGATGCTCGTGGCAAGCGTGACAGGCGTCCGCCCGATCGACAGCCCTGCAACCAGCGCGCGGCTGGCCCAGTGCGCGGAGAGGACACCGGCGGCCGTGCCCAGGGTCGCGACGACGGATCCTTCGATGATGAACTGGCGAGCGAGGCGCGCCGGCGTCGCGCCAAGCGCGAGTTGCACGGCCACTTCGTGCTGTCGTCCGGCGGCGCGCGTGAGCATCAGGTTCGCCACGTTCGCGCACGCGACGAGGAGCACCAGCGCAACAACAGCGAAGAGCACCCACACCCGGGCGCCGAACCGGTCGCGGACATCGGACCACCCGCGTCCGGCCGGCGTGACGAGTAGTCGCGCCATGTCCTGGCTTTTTTCAACGTCGGGAAGCGTCGACGCCCTCATGACCTGTTCGAATACCGGCGAGAGCCCCGTGCGCGCCTGCGACGACGACACCCCAGGCCGAAGTCGACCGACGACTTTCATCCACGCGGGATCTCGAAGTCCTGATCCGAACGGCGCGTAGAAGTCTGGCGCCGATCCCACGGTCATGCCGAAGAATCCCGTGGGCGCGACGCCGACAATCGTGTGCGGCGCGCCGTTCACCACGATCGTCTCTCCGACGACGGATGGGTCGGCGGCGAAGGCGCGCGTCCAGTAGGCCGAACTGAGTACGATTCCCGCGCGTCCGGCCTGGTCGTTGTCTGGCGACAGGAGCCGGCCGACGCGCGGCTGAACGCCGAGCACGGAGAAGAAGTTCGCGGACACGACTTCGCCGAGGGCCGCCATCGGCTGACCACGATGCAGCGTCTGGAACTCGAACAGGCCAGCGTCGGCGAGCACACCAGACAGGACGTCGTGTTGGGCCGAGTACTGTTCGAACGCGGCCCGCTCGGAGATGTCGACTGTCTGCAGAGACCCGGCTGAGTGGAGGAGGACGAGCTGGTCGGGCTCATGGACGGGAAGACGCCGCAACAGAAGCGGATCAACGACGCTGAACACGGCGGTGTTCGCGCCGATTCCCAGGGCGAGGGTCAGGGCGGCGAGGGCCGTGAACGCGGGCGCCTGTCGAAGGCGCCGGCAGGCGTACCTGATATCGTCGAAAAACTCGCTCACGCGTCTTCTCCCTTCCTTTTCAGACGTGAAGGGGGTGAGTGCGGTTTGAGTTCAGCGCTTGACGTACCTGTGCAGCATCGCGTTGATGGTGTCCGCGACGTAGATGTCGCCGGACGGAGCGATGGCCATATAGTGCGCCTCGCCGAACTCGCCCAGCGCTTTTCCCGGCTGACCCATGGCCGCCACCGCCTTGCCGTTCGCGTCGAGCCTGAGGATCTGTCCCGAGAAGCCGGTGGCGAGATACATCTGCTGATCGGATCCAAGCAGCAGCCCGCAGGGCAGTCCCGCAAATTTCCACGACTTCACGAAGCGGCCGTCGGTGTCGAAAACCTGCACGCGGCGATTCTCGCGGTCCGCCACGTACACCATGCCCTGATACACAAGGATCGCGTGCGGCTGATCGAACTGGCCCGGGGCAGATCCTTTGCCACCCCACGACTTCAGGAATCGGCCGGTCTTGTCAAACCGCAGGACGCGCCCCTCGCCGCGCCCGTGCCCCTGCACGACGAAGACGTCGCCGCCAGGGCCGAACCCGATATCCGCGGGTTCAAACAGCAGCCGTGTGCCGGCCGTCTCGTCCCAATTGCCAGGCTGACCGCGTGTGCCGAGAGTGAGGAGTACATCGCCCGTCGCGCTCATCTTCGTGACGGTGTGGCCGTTGACGTCGGTCGTCCAGATGTTGCCTTCCGGATCGATTCGCATACCGTGCGGCCGCACGTAGCGCCCCTCGCCAAACGCCCGCACGAACACGCCCTGCCCGTCGAATTCCATCAACGGATGCTCGCCGCGATTGAAGACGAGCATGTGACCACGCGCGTCGAAGGCCACGCTCGAAGGCGCGCCCATCCGCATGCCGTCGGGCAGCTTCAGGCCTGTCTCGATCGGGCGATAGCCAAGGTCCGGCGCGGTTTCCATCTGCGCGGGATCCGGACCGCTGAGCACCCCGGGCACGACGGTTTGGGCGAGGAAGAGGAAGAGCCAGATTGGCAGCAGCATGGGAGGATCCTGCCTGAGTGCGTGGCCAAAGAGCAAGGGGCTGTTTGGGGTAGGATCACGGTTTCCACGCGAGCGATCGCGCAGTTCATACGGACAACAACAGGAGGCGACAATGCTGGGCGACAAGATTGGTGAGACAACAGGAAAAGTGACAGGTCGACGTGTGCTGCCGAGTGCCGGCGGCGGACCAAGGATGGAGATCACATTCGAAGATGCTGGAAAGGTGCTGGGAGTGGACGTGCGTGAAGTCGGCACGTACTCGTCCGCCATGCGGGCCGATGGCACGTTGTACGGAGAAGGCCAGGGCGTCGTCATGGGCAAGGGCGGGGAGCAGGCTACGTGGGTCGGGCAGGGTGTGGGCACGATCAAGCCGGATGGCAGCGTGAGTTACCGCGGCGCCGTGTACTATCAGACGGCATCGTCCGCCTGGTCCCGGCTGAACAAGGTGGCCTCCGTGTTCGAGCACGAGGTCGATGCGCAGGGCAACGCCCGCTCCCAGCTCTGGGAATGGAAGTAGCAGACATGGAACAGGGGCCGTCGACGGAGGTCGCGACCGAGTACCTGATGACAATCGTCATTCCGCTCGACGCCGCGATACCCGTCGACGGCTCGACGATTCTCGTCCCGGTCAGATCTGGCGGATCCGTTAGCGGCCCGCGCATCAGCGGAACGATCGCGACGCCGAGCGCGGACTGGCTGCGGGTGCTGCCGTCTGGAGCGCTGCGGATGGACGTCCGGCTGCTCATTCACACCGACGACAACGCGTATGTGTATCTTTCCTACAACGGCGTCTCGCAGCACTCGAAGGAGAGTGCGGCCAGACTGAGCCGCGGCGAGGTGCTCACCGACAAGGACGTGCCGTACTTCATCACCGCCCCGACGTTTCAGACTTCGTCTGAAACGTACGCCTGGCTCAACAGCGTGCAGGCAGTCGGCAAAATGGCCGAGCTCAAACGCGGCGTCGACGGCTACGTGAAGTACGACGTGTTCGTTGTTAAGTGAACGAAGTTCGATGAAAACCCGATGCAAGGAGGCCGTGCGATGCGAACAGTGCTCGCGACGATAGGTCTGGCCGGCATCGTTGTTGTCGCGGTTGTGGCCCAGGCGCGTCAGCCGGCGGACCGATCCTGGACGGCACGTTTCGACATCGATCAAGGCGAGCTGGCCACGGCCGGCCGCAATCCCTACTTCGTTCTGGAGCCGGGCTACACGCTGGTCCTCGAGAGCGGTCGCGAACGGCTGGTCATCTCCGTCCTCAACGAGACCCGCCGAATCGATGGCGTCGACACGAGGGTCGTGGAAGAACGCGAAACGAACAATGCCGATCTCGTGGAAGTGTCCAGGAACTACTTCGCCATCAGCACGCGGACAAACTCGGTCTTCTACTTCGGAGAAGACGTGGACATGTACAAAGGCGGCAAGGTTGTCAGTCATGAAGGATCGTGGCTCGCGGGAGTCAACGGCGCCCGGTGCGGCCTGATGATGCCGGGTGTGCCGCTCATGCGGGCCAGGTACTACCAGGAGATCGCTCCAGGCCTTGCCATGGATCGCGCGGAAATCGTCGGCCTGAACGATGCCGTGGTCACACCCGCGGGGACCTTCACGGACGTCTTGAAGGTGGAGGAGACGACGCCGCTCGAGGCGGGGCGGGAGTATAAGTATTTCGCGCGGGGCGTCGGGCTGCTGCAAGAGGGAAGGCTCAAGCTGATCAAGTACGGTCCGGCGGATTCGGGAAAGGGCGACTGACCGAGACATGACCACGGTTGCGGCTCGCCCGGTCATCCAGGTTTCCGGAATCCGCAAGACGTACCGCTCGACCGTGGCGGTGGACGACGTGTCGTTCGAGGTGGAGGATGGCGAGATCTTCGGACTGATCGGTCCAAACGGCGCCGGAAAAACGACGACGCTCGAGTGTGTCGAGGGCTTGCGGACGCCGGACCGGGGGACCATTTCGGTACTGGGTCTCGATCCGTTCCGGGACGTCTACGCGCTGCAGAACCGCATCGGTGTCCAGCTCCAGGAAGCGCAGCTGCAGAAGCGGATCAAGGTGTGGGAGGCGGTCCATCTCTGGGCGTCGCTGTATGGGAAGAAGGCGGTCAATGGCGATCGCCTGCTCGATCAGCTTGGCCTGGCCGACAAGCGGAACGCCTGGTTCATGACGCTGTCAGGTGGCCAGAAGCAGCGGCTCTTCATCGTCCTGGCGCTCATCAACGATCCGGACGTCGTGTTTCTCGACGAGTTGACCACGGGACTCGACCCGCAGGCGCGGCGGGCCATCTGGGATCTCGTGCGCGGCATCCGGGATCGAGGCAAGACCGTGTTCCTCACGACGCATCTCATGGAGGAAGCCGAGCGGCTGTGCGATCGCGTAGCGATCATCGAGCACGGCCGGATCATCGACATCGACCGGCCGTCGCGGCTTGTCGACCGGCACTGTCCCGAGCGAACCGTTATGCTAACGACCGACGAGGCGGTGGCCGCGATGGCGCCGATGGCGGAAGACCGGTTCCGGTCGATTCCGGGGGTGGAGGCCGTGAGCCGCCAGGACGCCCGCTTCACGATCCGTGGCCGCGGCGAAGACCTCGTGACCGCCGTGATTCACTGTTTGTCGGAGAATGGGATCCGGGTCACCGACTTTCGGACGGTCCTCCCGAACCTTGAAGACGTGTTCCTTAAACTGACCGGGCACTCGATTCGCGACTAGCGAACGGAGCGAGGGCCGCGGGGTTCCGCGTCCAACTGTGCAGGGTGAACAATGCTTCGTGGACTGTGGACGCTGACCTGGATCGAGATCAAAATCTTCCTGCGCGAACCGCTGGGCGCGTTCGGGACGATCGCCTTTCCGGTACTGGTGTTCGTCATCGCCGGGCGAGTCCTTGGCCGCACATCCGCCCCGCCCGCGAGCACGTTCAGCGGATTCGTGTTTGTCGGCTTGCCGGTATTTGCCGCCGTCCTGATTGCCATCAGCGCCGTGCTCTCGCTTGTGACGATCATTTCGATTTACCGCGAAGGCGGCATTCTCAAGCGGCTGCGGGCCACGCCGCTGCGCCCGCAGACGATTCTCTCCGCCCACGTGCTCGTGAAACTGCTCCTCACCGCGGTGTCACTGATCCTGCTGGTGCTGGCTGGTAAGCGCTACTACCCGGTTGGCGTCCAGGTTCCAATGCTCGGTTTTGGCGTCGCGCTGCTCATCAGCACCTGGAGCATCCTGGCGATCGGATTTCTCATCGCCAGCATCGTGCCCACGGCTCGCTTTGCGCAGCCGATCGGCGCCGCGATCCTGTATCCGATGGTGGCCATGTCGGGGCTCTTCTTCCCGATCGCCTCGCTGCCGCCGGTGCTGCGGCTGCTGGCGAGGGCGCTGCCGCTCACCTACGCGGTGTCGTTGCTGCAGGGAATCTGGACCGGTGAGGCGTGGCCGGCGCATCTCGGCGACATCGCGGCCCTGATCGTCGTCTTCATCGTGTGTACCGCGCTCTCGGCGAAGGTGTTCCGTTGGCAGTAGCATGGAAAGTAGTGCAGGGCGATTTGGAGAGAGAGGATTCATGACGCGGCTCTGCGTAGTTCTGACGACGCTGACCTGTGTTCTTGTCGCCTCGGCGCCTCACGTTGATTCGCAGTCGACCTCGTCAACAGCGTCGACGCTGTCGTGCAATCTCTCCGGCTACAAGCGCGTCGCCGGTTTGGAGGCGGTGAACGCGAACAATGCGCTGACGCTCACCTGGGACGGCGATCGCAACCAGCAACTACGGCTACGTTTCGGCATCACGAGTGGTACGCCGACCATTCAGGAGCTGGCGGTCCGCCGCAACGCCGGACCCTGGGTGACGCTTGCGGCCAACGTCACGCCGGAATTTCGCGTCGTTTCCGGCACGCGCCGCGTCAGCAATCAGCAGCTCAGCCCCCTTCGCGGGCTCGGCGTGGAGCTGACCCCGGCCATCATCGACAAGTACCGGTGGGAACCTTTCTGGGATGCACCGCTCGATCTGAGCACACCCGCCGGACGTGGCGGCAATCCGCCGCCGGCCGAAGGCGTCGCGAACTCGCCAGGCCTGCCGCGAAAGCCGGAAGAGATCAAACGCGCGTCGGCCGTCTATCGGGCGACGAGTTGCGTGGTCCAGACCAACGGGGCGCGTCTCGAGATTGGATTTCCTGGCGTGCAGCTTGGCGTGTTCACCGGGACCCTGCAGTACTCGGTGTTCAAGGGTAGCAATCTGATTCAACAGGAACTGCTCGCGAAGACGAGCGATCCGTGGGTTGCGTACAAATACGATGCGGGTCTCAAGGGCCTGAGCATCGGCAACGGATCGCGCGTCGCGTGGCGTGACATCACGAACACGTGGCAGGACTATCGGTTTGCAGATGCACGGAGCGACGCGGAAGTCCCGCTGAAGACCTCCGGCCGGTTGGTGATCGCTGAACGTGGCGCGAACGGATCCATCGCCGTCTTTCCGCCACCCCACAACTTCTTCTGGGCGCGCGAGATTGCCGTCAACCTCGGCTACAACTGGTATCGCAAGGACAGCGACCGGTCGTTCTCGTTCGGCATCCGCCAGGCCGATCACGAAGACGAGTCCGAGAATCAGGCGAATTTCGCGCTCTACAGTGCGCGGCCCGGCAGTCTGCAGCGCATGACGATGTTCCTCTATCCGAGTGCCGATGGGGCGCCGGCCACCTACGACCAGGCGATCGCGTTCACCCACGGCGATCACTACAAGCCGGTGGCCGGGTATCAGGTGATGAATCATCACTACCACATGGATCTCGGCCAGCGATTCGGGCAGTCGGGCCTCGACGCGGAGATTCCGGATCTCGTAGCTCTCCGGGCGCTCGGCATCAACATCGTCAGCCAGATCGATTCGATCACGGGAGGCGCGGAGGGTACGCCGGAGGGCGCGGTCTACCCTGGCGCGCGTCCCGTGCAGGCGGCGGCCCCATCTCTCCCGGCAGGTGGTCGCGGCGCTGCCGCTCCCGCAGCCGGCGCGGCTCGCGGCCGTGGAGGCGATGCGCTTCAGACCAGATACAACGCGATCGAGGGATCGCGCAGACATTCAGACGGTAGCTTCTTGGTCCTCCCGAGCCAGGAATACTACGGGAGTCCGCTTGGCGGGCACACGGATCTGCTGTTCTCGCACGCGGTCTACTGGACGAGCGGTCGCGGTCCGGGCCAGCCCCTCGTAGACACGGATCCGAAGTACGGAAACGTCTATCACATCGGCAACGCGGCGGACCTGATGGAGATGGCGCGGCGCGAGGATGTGCTGATCACCATGCCGCACCCGCGCACGAAGGGGTCGACCGGCTATCCAGACTCGGTCAAGGACTTACCGTTTTTCAGCGATCCCCACTATCAGGGCGTCGGATTCCGCTGGGGCATGGGCCTGGACCGTTCCGAGCAGCGCCTCTGCGAGTATCGGTGTCAGCCGCTCTTCGACGACATGAACAACTGGGTGGCCGACAAGGCCGTTCCGCCGAAGTACATCCTGTCGATCTCCGAAGTCCGGCATCAGCAACCCGGTGACGAGATCTACGCGAGCTCGCCGGTCACCTACGTGAAGCTCGGCGCGCTACCGAAGTCCGAGGACACAAGTCCGCTGATTCAGGCGCTGATGAGAGGCGACTCCTTCGTCACCTCCGGAGAAGTGCTGATCCCGTCGTGGTCGGTGAAGGGTTCGGGCAATCAGCGGACGATTGTCGCCGACGTCGAGTGGACGTTCCCCCTGGACTTCGTCGAAGTGGTATGGGGCGACGGCACGACGTCGGATCGCCAGGTCGTGTCGACGACGGATCTTCCGGTGATGGGCCGGCATCACTTCGAGATCCCGTTCAACGCGGCGGGCAGGAAGTGGGTCCGCTTCGCGGCGTGGGATTCAGCCGGCAACGGCGCGATGGGGCAGCCGGTCAAGATAAAGTGAAAACTTAGAACTTAGAACTTAGAAGTAGTGTAGGGCTTCCTGTCGGCAGCTTCCTCTGCGGGCGCGAGGCCGTGCGCCG
>JBGOTP010000101.1:0-14156 GCA_041476545.1 Vicinamibacteria bacterium
AGCGTACTCGTAAATTCGATAGTCATCGTCTCTCGTAAACGCCATCGACACCGTCCAGGGCTTCGTGTAGACGTTCGGATCCTCGATGGTCACGGTATAGCTGATCGTCCCGGCATCCACCCTGCGAACGCGTTCGACGACGTGCAGCGCTTCGCTTTGGGGAACGCCACGCATGCGTCCCGACGTCGAGGCGGTCGCGATCGAGCCCTTGTCGTCGTAGTTCGTCGTGTCGATCACGAGGGTGTCCCCTTCCCACCGCCCGACGGAGTCGCCGGTGATGGATCGCAGGTGCGCCGGACGGTGCGGACGTCCATCGGTCGGGATGATGCGCGCCTCGTGAATCATTTCCGGCACGATGACGACGTAGCCGGGCGTCTGGAGAATCTGATAGCCGTTGTTGTAATTGGCGGGAAAGAATCCGCCCGGCACGCCGCGCGTGATGCACCGGTCCCAGACGTTCATGAACTCATACGAGTCGGTGATGCGCGCGGCATCGGCGTCGCGCTGCTGTTCCGCCTCGGGCCGGACGGGCACCCGTCCATCCGGCGGGTCGACCACGAGAGAGGTCTGACGGGTCGCGAGGACTTTCGTCCCCGCGTCCGACCAGACGGCCTGGTTGTAGCTGCCAACGGCGGCGCCGGCGCGTGGCGCGGCAACCGCGGATGCAGGACGGTCGGCAATCTGTTGCCCGAAACTTCTCGCCGCCTGCGACTCGAGATCGGCGGCTTCCTGCTCGGTCATGACCGGCCGCCCCGCAAATCGCGCCGGACGCTCGAGAGGCGTCAGCGTCGCATTTGTCCAGACGCCCTGCAGATCCGGCTTCCCGTCAGGCGTTGTCGCCGCCTTCCACGGTTGCGACGCCGGCGTCTGCGCGGACGTCACGGCCGTGGCGAGGACGGCGAGCAGCAGCGCCCCTTGAACGTTTCGAACTCTGTGACCGGGGGACATGCCCATGGACGAATTATAGCCAGAGCGGCCTGACGAGCAACGCGCGGAAGCGCGCGGAGCAGCACACTCTTTTCGGATGAGCGCGATGGTTCACGGCCGGATCGCGACACGGTGCGCGGTGCACGACCACGATCGCGACCTGACCATTGCTCGCCGACCCAGACCCGCGCATCGGTGTCGCTCAATACGCTATCGCATAGCAATCACGGCGCGGGTCTCCGGCGGCGAACCGATTACCAGAGGCCGGATCGATCATCACCGCCGTGGCGCAGCCGGACATGCCAAACGGCCGCAGTCTGCTTACGTCGTGGCCACGTGCTCGTAGCTCGTTGTACACCGCGTCGGGTACAGTCGCCTCGACGTTGAGCCTGTTAAACCCTGGTCTGTGGGGCCAGAACGAACCATAGAAATGCAGCGTCTGCACTCGGGGCCGCTCGAGCGCGGCATGCAGGTTGGGATACCAAGCGTCCCAGAACTCCACCACACTCAGGAAGGCCTGCAAAATGGTCTGGTCCTGGTTATCTCCACCCGGCGAGCCGAGCGCCATCATCGGCGTGTCGCCCTTAAAGATCAGACTGGGCGTCAACGTATAGCGCGGGCGCGCGTGTGGACGAATCTGGTTAGCTCTCGTCTTGTCCAGCCAGAACTGCTCGCCACGCACACTCATCCCGATGCCCGTGTCGCCGAGGATGACGGCGCCTGGCACCCACCCACCACTGGGAGTCACGTCGAAGATGTTGCCGTCTTTGTCGATGACGGCCATGTGGGTGGTGTCCTTCGAGACGCCGGCGGAGTCCAGCCCCAGTGACGACACGAGCAGGGGATCGGATGCCACGCGCGCCGTCGTCGCGCCCTCGCGAATGTTGGCCTTCCAGTACGGCCACTCCTTGACTTGGGAGTCGAACCGGAGCGGATCGCCAGCCACAAACGTCGTCGATGCCCGCTTGGGATCGATGAGCGTGGCCCGCTCCTTTGCGTATGCCTTCGAAAGGAGTCCTTCGGAGGGCACCTTCACGAACGCCGGGTCTGCGTAGTACGAATCGCGGTCCGCGTACGCGAGCTTCATCGCTTCGACAATCGTATGGAGATAGTCGGCGCTCGCGTAACCCATGGCATGGAGATCGAACTGCTCGAGGATATTGAGCGTCTGCAGCAGCATGGGACCTTGACTGCCGAACCCATGCTTATAGATGGTGTAGCCACGGTAGGTCGTCCGCGCCGGCTCCTCGATCCGAGCGAAGTACTCGGCGAAGTCACTTTCGTCGAACGGCGCGCCGTGCTCGCGCAGGAACGCGACCATCTCGCGAGCAATGTCCCCTTTATAGAAGCGATCGCGCGCGGCGATGATGCCGGCGGAGCGGCCGCGACCTTTCGCGCCGCGTTCGGCCTCCACCATACGACGCAACGTTCTGGCGGTCGCCGGCAGCTTGATGGTTTCGCCGGCCTTGTAGAGTGATCCGTCGGGCTTGAGCCAATAGGTCTTGTTTCCCGGCCAGCGTTGAAAGAACGGGAGCTCGTTCTGAATCGCGAGGGCCGTGCTCGCTCGCATGGGAAGACCCTGCTCCGCGTAGCCGATCGCCGGCGCCGCGACGTCTTCGAACCTCATCGTGCCCCATCGCTCGAGCACTGTGAGAGCGGCGTGCAGCGCCCCGGGCACCACGGCCGGATCGAGCCCCTCCCCCTGAAGGTTCTTCTGACGGGTGAGGTACCAGTCCACGTCAACGGCGTGGGGCGCCCAGCCCTGGCCGACGACCGATGTCACCTTGCCTTCCTTCTTCGGGTACACGAGCACCAGCGCTTCGCCGCCGAGACTGTACAGGTCCTGCTCGAGCACGCCACCAGCCAAGAGCGACGCCACCCCCGCATCGAACGCGTTGCCGCCCTTCAGCAGGATCCCAAAAGCCGCAGCGGTCGTGAGGGGGTGGCCTGTGGACACGCCGCCCGAAGGCCCCATCACCGCCGGACGCAGCGCCGATCCAGCCGGCTGTTCATCCCGCACAGGCACCTGCGCGGGAATGACCCGGAGGAGGCTTGTCGCGACGACGGCCGTGACGACGGCGCCTGTGCGCCAGTGACTACGCCCCGCTTGACCTCGTTTCATGATCGAACTCCCTTTTCTTCCGACAATCCGATTCGAATCGCGGCCTAACGCTGCAAATGAGCCGCGCGCTCCGGCCACATCATTCCCCCAGAGCGCGTCGGCTCCATTTGCTTGTTGGACGGCCCCTTAGAACCTCGCACACACCAATTCTCAGCACTCCTGGGTTGGCACCGATGCTCGAGACAAGAACATACCTGCTGCGGCTAAGGCGATGCCATGCGCCACCAGCATCAGGACGAGCGTTGCCGATAGAACCATCGCAGGAAGTTGCGCGTCTCGTTGCCAGATTGAGACAACCAGGGCCTGAACGATTGCCCATGTGACGACGAGCACAGTCGTACTGACCAGATGTACACGTTGCACGAGTACCACACCCTCGCCGTAGACACGCAACCTCTTCGCGAAGAGAAGACTGATCAGCAGTCCACCTCCGAAGACGACGATGCCGACTGCCGGGGCGGGAAGTACGTAGTACGCGTCGTGTTGTGTGCTCTGAGCGGCTAGGAGAATCACGGTCGCCGTAATCCAGAGTGCCCACGCAATCAAGGCACCCCCGCTGAGCCAGAGTCCCACGGTCATTGCCCGTTTCACGTCCATGTTGGTTGTCCGTCCAACAAGTATTGAAGTAGACGGCGGGGCTCCCATGCGGCCAGCCAGTGCCGTCCATGACATCCAACTTCACGCCCATCTGTCACGAATGCCGGAGCTTAACACGCACCGCTCGTACCAACGCGTCGCTTGCGTTCGCCGCCGCCATGCGCGTGGCGGCGGCGGCCGAAGCCAGCCACCGGCAACGAGGGCTGTGCAGGCCGAGGCCAAACGCTACGTGGTCGGCGGCACGCGTGACAATCGCCGTTCGCTCAACAGCTTCGCGAGCCTCGGTGGAAAAGCCTTCGATGTGGTTGGCTGCGGATTTCGCGGCGGTCCGCGGCTGATGCGAGACGTTCGGCCACGCGCCGCTGCGCTACTTGATCGAAAACACCCAGACGGCGCCGCCTTGCGGGACCTCCGGAAATTCGCCCGGCAGTAACTGGTTGAGTCTCGCCTGCATGCCGACCGAGTCCACACCCCAGCCCGACAGCACGGCGACATACTGCTTGCCGTCCACCGTGAAAGTCGACGGCTGGCCGAGGACGCCCGAGCTCGTGGGGAATTCCCACAGCAGCCTGCCGCTCGCCGCGTCGAACGCGTGGAACTTGCGATCGTTGGTGCCGCCGCTGAACACGAGGCCGCCGCCGGTCGCGAGCATCGGCCCCCAGTTCGCTGACCTCGCGTACGTGTGCGTCCAGACGCGCAGGCCGGTGTCCACATTCCAGGCCTGCACTTCGCCGATGTGATCCGCGTTCGGCACGAGCGTCATCGTCGTCGTCGCGCCCATGTAGATGCGTCCCGGCGTGTAGGTGATCGGCTGCCCGACGGAGCTGCCGCAGAGATTCTCGTTCGCGGGAATGTAGATCATCCGCGTCTTCGGACTGAAGGCGATCGGCGGCCAGTCCTTGCCGCCCCAGAGCGACGGGCAGAACTCGGCTCGCTTGCCCGTGCCCGGCTTGTGATCGAGATCGACGTCGGGCCGCCCTGTTTTCGGGTCGAGGCTCTTGAACACGTTCTGCTTCACGAACGGCTTCCCATCGACAAAACGAATCGGGCCGTTCGACCGCTCGAGAAACCAGAGATAGCCATCGCGGGCGACGTCAATCAGACCTTTGATCGTTCGGCCGCCACGTTGATAGTCCACGAGGATGGGTGGCGAGACCTCGTCCCAGTCCCACGACTCGTTCGGGTTGTACTGAAAGTGACCTTTGATCTGACCGGTCGCGACATCAATGGCAATCGTCGACGCGGTGTAGAGGTTGTCGCCGGGCCGTCGATCGCCCATCCACGGTCCGCCGTTGCCGGTTCCCCAGTAGGCGAGGTTCGTGTCGGGGTCGTAGTTGCCGGTGACCCACACTGATCCGCCGCCGGTCTTCCACTCATCACCCTTGGGCCATGTCTCGCTGCCGGGTTCTCCAGGCGCGGGCACGGTGTAGGCCTTCCACAGTGGCTTTCCAGTCTCGGCATCGTAGCCTGCGACGAATCCACGGATGCCGAGCTCGCCGCCGGACGCGCCGACCATCACCTTGCCATCGCCGACGAGCGGCGCCAGCGACATGTAATACCCGTTCTTGTTGTCCTCGACCTTCGCGGTCCACGCCTCTCGTCCGGTTCGGGCATCGAGCGCCACGAGTACCGCTTCGGCGGCGGCGAAATAGACCTTGTCGCCATAGAGCGCCACGCCGCGGCTGGTATTGTGCGCCTGCACGAGATCGGCCGGCAGCGGTCGTCGATAGCGCCACAGCAGACCTCCGCTCTTGACGTCGATGGCCACCACCTGATTGTTCGGTGTCGACACGAACATGACGCCGCCGTTCACGATCGGCGCGGCCTGATGACCGCTCGTGAGGCCGGTCGCGAAGCTCCACTCGGGCTGCAGCCGGTTGATGTTGGCCGGCGTGATCTGATCGAGCGGACTGTAGCCCCAGCCGTCGTACGTGCGCCGGATCATCAGCCACTCGCCGTCCGCGGGTTTCTTCAGCCGGGCGGCATCGACTGCCCTGTAATTTTGCAGGGTGGCGGGAAGGGGTGGCGCCGCTGGCCCGCCCTGTCCACGCGCGGACAGCGCGCCGGCGGTCAATGCTGTCAGGGCGAGCGCCAAAGCGCCACCAATGGTGAGTGGGTAACGATTGTTCACAGGCAGCATGATGATCTCCCGAAGTCAGAGCCAAAGCGGTGATTGTAGATCCCTTTTCGGCGGACGACTGCTAACATCCATTGCCCCGGCGCCTCCGCGCGGGAAGATGCCCCTCATCGTTTCATGACCCGATCCAGCCGAAAGAAAGCCGCCGTTCAGGACCGGTCGCCGGATTGGCGGGTCATCTCGTTGTCCCTGATTCTCGTCGGTGCGACCGTGGCGGCCTATTGGCCGCTGCTCAACTGCGGGTTCATCGATTTCGACGATCCCATGTATTTTTCCGCCAACGAGCGTGTCCTGTCCGGCGTCAGCCTGGCTGGCCTCCGGTGGGCCATGAGCGCGACTGTCGCGTCTCACTGGCATCCGCTCACCCTCCTGTCGCACATGACGGACGCGACACTCTTCGGCCGTACCCCTCTTGGCCCGCATCTGGTCAATCTGGCGTTTCACATCGCCAGCGTCGTGCTGCTCTTCTTCATCCTCCGATCGCTTACGGGCGCCATCTGGCGCAGCGCCGCTGTCGCAGGGCTGTTTGCCCTTCATCCGCTGCACGTGGAATCAGTGGCGTGGATCGCCGAGCGCAAGGATGTTCTCAGCCTGTTCCTCGCGCTGCTGGCTGTCGCGGCGTACGTCGGGTACGCGCGCCGCGGAGGGGCGTGGCGGATGGCCGCCGTGACGGCGGCACTCGCCGCGGGCCTGATGTCCAAGCCCACGCTCGTGACGCTGCCGTTTGTTCTACTCCTTCTGGATTTCTGGCCATTGCGACGCGTCGACACTGTTGGGTGGCCGCGCCTCGTATGGGAAAAGGCGCTGTTGTTCGTTCTCTGCGCCGCATCAAGCGTGATCACGTACGTCGTACAGCGTGTCGACGGCATCGTCGCGCCCGGCGACTTTCTGCCGTTCCCTCTCCGTGTGACCAACGCGCTGATTAGCTACGTTCAGTACATGGGAAAGACGATCTGGCCGATGCGTCTCGCGTATTACTATCCGCACCCCCACACGTTGCGGCTGGAGGAGGCGACGGCGTCCGCGCTTCTCCTATTGGCACTGACGGTGACGGCCTACGCCATGCGGCGCACGAGACCGTACCTGATCGTCGGATGGCTCTGGTATGTCGGCGCGTTGGTGCCGATGATCGGTCTGGTTCAAAGCGCGGAGCAGGCGATGGCCGATCGGTACACGTACCTCCCGTTGATCGGACTGTTCGTCGCCGGCGTCTGGACCCTGGCTGAGGCGACTCCGGCCGCTGCTCGCAGCGGCGCCGCCGTTGCCGCGACCGTCGCGCTGGCCGCGTGCGGCACGGTCACGTTCCGGCAGGTGATGACGTGGCAAAACACTCTCACACTGTCGACCCACGCTCTGCAGGTCACTGAGCGTAACCACCTCGCGCACGCGATGCTCGGCGTGGAGTTGCTGAAGCGTGGAAGAGTCGACGAGGCGGTCCTTCAGTTACAGGAGGCGATTCGGCTTGGCGCGAACTCCGCTGAGGTGCATTCGGATCTCGGACAGGCCCTGATGGCCAAGAACGATCGGACGGTGGCCCTCGTCCACCTCGAGCGCGCGGTGGCACTGAATCCGCGCCTCGCGGAGGCGCAGTACAACCTGGGGCACGCACTGTCTCTTCTGGAACGCCCTGACGCCGCGATTCCGCACCTGCGTCACGCGCTGGAGCTCAGGCCGGCCTATCCTGAGGCCCATTTCGATCTGGGTATGGCGCTCGGGGCACGAGACGATGTTGTCGGCGCCGTCGAGCACCTGGCGGCTGCCGCGCGGCTGGCTCCCGCCAGTGCCGGCGCGCACAAGTACCTGGCGCTGGCGTTGACCTCGCACGGCGATGTTGCCGCCGCGGTGCCCCACTTTCGCGAGGCGCTTCGGCTCAGCTCGGACGACGTCGCGGTCATGCACAATTTGGCCGCGATCGAGAGCACGCATCCCGACATTGGCCTCCGCGACGGCGCCGATGCCGTCCGTCTCGAAGAGCGCGCCAGAGTGCTGACATCCGGACAGAACGCGATCGTGCTCATGGGACTCGGTGCGGCCTACGCCGAGGTTGGCCGCTTTGACGAAGCTCGCGCCATGGTGCAGCAAGCGATTGAACGGGCGTCAGCGGATGGCGCCTCGGATCTCGTCGACCGCGGTCGGCGCACGCTCGTGTTGTTCAGCGCTCACCGCCCCTTCCGCCAGGATTTCAGCCCTCAACCCCGGCACGGCGCTGACGAACTGCCGCGCGACGCCCGCTGAAAGCGCGAACGCGTCATGCCGCAGCGCGAAGAACGGGAATAAGATGATGAGGTCGAGGCGAAAGGCCGGTGGATGGTGAACTTGGACGCGCGCATCTTCGTCGCGGGATCCACCGGGCTCGTCGGGTCGGCGATCGTGCGCCGCTTGCGGCGGGACGGATACCTCAATCTGATTCTGGCGACGCGTCAGCAGGCGGACCTGACCGATCGCGAGAGTGTGCGGCGGTTGTTCGAGACCCATCGTCCCGAGTACGTCTTTCTGGCGGCCGCGCGCGTCGGCGGCATCGCGGCCAACATCGCCTCGCCGGTCGAGTTTCTGCTCGACAACCTGGCCATCCAGAACAACGTGCTCACCGCGTCGGCGGACACCGGCGTCACGAGAGTGATGTTCCTGGGCAGTTCGTGCATCTATCCGCGCGACGCGCCCCAGCCGATGCGCGAGGAGTGCTTCATGCACGGCCCGGTCGAGCCAACGAACGCATCCTATGCCATTGCGAAGATCGCCGGGATCCGGCTCGCGGAGGCACTCCATGAGCAGCGCGGGCTCTCGGTCGTGTGTCCAATGCCGAGCAACGTCTACGGGCCCAACGATCACTTCGACCTCCACCGGGCGCATGTGGTCGCGGCGCTCGTTCGGCGGTTCTCGGAAGCCGGGGATGAGGGCCGATCGTCAGTCGTGTTGTGGGGCACGGGCACCGCGCGACGGGAGTTCCTGCACGTCGACGACCTGGCGGACGCCTGCCTTTTTCTCATGGAGCACCGGTCGACGCCTGAGATCATCAACGTCGGGTCGGGCGTGGACCATACGATTCACGATCTCGCGTCGTGTGTCGCGCAAGCCGTCGGGTACGACGGGCGGATTGAATGGGACACCACCAAACCGGACGGGATGCCGCGCAAGGTCCTCGACCTCACGCGTCTCCACGCGTTGGGATGGCGACATCACATCGCGCTTCCCGAGGGACTGGAGTCGGTCGTGCGCGACTTCCACGCGCGCCAGGCCGGTAAGGAAGCGCACGCCGGATGACCCCGGGTCCGCGAGAAGCCCTTGTCCTCTGAGAGACCGGTTATCGGCGTCGGCGCCCTCAATATCTCGGCTCGCGCGCGCCAGTTGGTCATGCAGACGCTCGACAACAACCGGCTGTCGTACGGGCCGATGACCGAGGCGTTCGAACACCGGTTCGCGCAGATTCACGAGTGCCGATTCGGCGTCTTCAGCAACAGCGGCACGAGTTCCCTGCATATCTCCGTGGCGGCTCTGAAGGAGATGGGGGGCTGGCGGGACGGCGACGAAATCATTGTGCCGTCGGTCACCTTCGTCTCGACGCCGAACGTCGTGCTGCACAACAACCTGACGCCGGTGTTTGTCGATGTGGATCGCGCGTACTACGAGCTCGCTCCCGCCCTCATCGAGGCGAGGATCACGCCGCGCACGAGGGCCATCATTCCGGTGCACGTCTTCGGCCAGCCCTGCGACATGGATGCCATCGGCGACATTGCGCGGCGTCACAATCTGAAGATCATCGAGGACTCGTGCGAGACCATGTTCTCCCGCTACAAGGGGCGCCGTGTCGGGTCCCTGGGCGATATCGCGTGTTTCTCGACCTACGTCGCGCACCTGCTCGCGACCGGTATCGGCGGGCTGAGTACGACAAACGATCCCGACTGCGCGATCATGCTGCGTTCGCTGATGAACCACGGGCGCGACTCCATTTACCTCAGCATCGACGATGACGACGACAAGACACCCGATGAACTGCGCATGATTGTCGAGCGGCGGTTTCGATTCGCTCACATGGGCCACAGTTTCCGAGCGACCGAGATGGAAGCCGCGATCGGGCTGGCGCAACTGGAGACCTGGGAGTCGATGATCGCCAGCCGCCGCCGCTGTGCCCGGATTCTGACGCAGGGCCTGGCGCCCTTTGGCGATCGGATGCAGTTGCCCGCGATCCGGCCTGAGGCCGAGCACGCGTTCATGATGTATCCGATCGTCCTCAAGGACGAGCCGAAGGTGGATCTGGTGAACTACCTCGAGCGTCACGGCGTCGAGACGCGCGACATGCTGCCGCTCATCGAACAGCCGTTGTACGTACGGAAGCAGCTGCTGCGACCTGCCGACTATCCGGTCGCGCAGTGGATCGACGCGAACGGGTTCTACATCGGGTGCCATCAGGAGCTGGGCGACTCGGATCTCGACTACATCGTCGAGTTGTTCGAGCGTTACTGGAAAGGGACGACCGCGCGCGTCGCGACCGGGGCGGCGCTCGTGCTCGTCCTCGAAGGGGACGATCGCTACGCAGCCGATGCACTCGATCAAATCCCGCTCGAGTTGTTCAGGCAGACGATCGTGCTCCGCCGAGGCCCCGCCACCGGGTGCGCGCTTCCGCCGAGAGGGGCACAGGTGGAGGAGTACGGTATTGGGACCGAGGATCCGCTCCACTACGTGCGCAACGAGCTCAACGGGACGTCGTGCGACCAGGTCGTGTTCTTCACGGCCGATGGGCGCCGCAATCCAGCGGATGTCAGCAAGCTGCTCGTCCTCCTGGGGCGTGGCCACGACATCGTGATCGCCTCGAGGTTCTTGCTGGGCGCCGCGCATCTCGATCAGGCCGAGCCCGTGTCCTATCGCAGCGTGGGAAACCGGTTCTTCACGGCGATGGCGAATCTCATGTTCTACGGCAAGCTGACCGATGCGGTGAATCCGTTCTTCGCCATCCGGCGCGAGCGGTTGATCGAGGCGCCGCTCACCGAGCGTGGCCTGCGTGGCATGTATCAACTATCTATCACCGCGATGAAGCAGCGCTGGCAGGCCGCCGAGCTGCCGACGATCGAGCAGCGCCGGCCCTCGCGCGCCGATCTCCTGCAGGCGTGGGGCAACGTCGTACCCCTGTCCGCGCTGCTGTGGAAGGAATGGCGCGCGGCGAAGCAGTCCCGCGGCCGGTCACGCCGTCCGTCGTGATACCGGAATGACTCGCAGCCTGATTGTCCTGACCTTCAATGAGATTGATGGCGTCCGCGCCATGCTGCCGCGTCTGACCGCCGACTACGCCGACGAAGTACTCGTCGTCGATGGCGGATCGACCGACGGCACGATCGAATACTGCCGGGCGATGGGCCTGCGCGTCGTTGGTCAGGAACGGCCGGGCCGCGGCGAGGCCTGTCGCGTCGGCGCGAGCCACACCCGTGGTGACGCGCTGGTGTTCTTCAGCCCGGATGGCAACGAAGACCCGGCCGATATCCCGCGACTGTTCGACGCGCTGGAGGCAGACGGCGACGTCGCGATCGCCTCGCGGTTTCTGCCTGGTGCGCGCAATGAAGAGGACGATGTCGCGCTGCCGTTGCGCAAGTGGACCAACCAGGCGTTCTCGCTGGCCGCAAACGCGATCTGGAATCGCCGCGCGCGGGTGACCGACACGATCAACGGATTCCGCGGCATTCACCGCGCTGCGTTCGACACGCTTGCGCTCCGATCAATGGGATACACCATCGAATTCGAAATGACGATCCGCGCGATGAAAAGGAGGATGCGAATCGTCGAGATTCCGACGCGCGAGGGTAAAAGGGTCGGCGGCAGGACGAAAGCCCCGTCGTTCAGGACCGGCATCGTCTTCCTGCGGTTTCTGGTGTTGGAATTGTTCGAACGCGGCGGATGAGGTGATAACCTATCGAAGCGTGCGGAAGAACGCGCGCACATCGTCCACAAGCAACTGAGGTTCTTCCATGGCCGCGAAGTGTCCACCGCGCGGCATTTCGGTCCAGCGCACCAGGTTGTAGCGATTTTCGATCCAGCGACGTGGCGCGTAGGAAATCTCTTTCGGGAAGATGGCGCACCCGGTGGGCACTTGCACGCGTCCGTTGTTCGGCGTGCCGCGGCGGTTCTCGAGGTAGATGCGCGCGGACGAGGGAGACGACGAGGTAGCCCAGTACATCATGATGTTGGTGAGCAGCTCGTCTTTTGTGAACTTCTCCTCGGGGCTGCTCTTGACGTCGCTCCACGTGTAGAACTTCTCGACGATCCATGCGGCGGCGCCGGCGGGGGAATCGTTGAGGCCGTAGCCGAGCGACTGCGGCCGCGTGCCCTGAATCTGCGTGTACGCGTTGTCGTCGGCGCGTTCGGTCTGCCGTGTTCTCATCCGATCGAGTTCGGCCTGCGGCACTCCGTCGTTCGGATTGTTCGCCGGCTGGCCGCCGATGCAGAAGTTCAAGTGCAGGCCCACCATGTGGGACGCATCCTGGAGCGCCAGCTGCGTGTTGATGATGGAGCCCCAGTCGCCGCCCTGTGCGCCGTATCGTGCGTAACCAAGGCGAGCCATGAGCTGCGCCTGGAGGGCCGCCATGCGCGGTGGCCCCCAGCCCGGCTCCTGCGGGTGGTCCGAGAATCCAAAGCCGGGTAGTGACGGAGCAACGACGTCGAACGCGTCTTCGGCCCGGCCGCCGTAGCTGGTCGGATCGGTGAGCGGTCCGATGATTTTCTCGAACTCGACGATCGAACCGGGCCAGCCGTGCGTGATGAGCAAGGGCATCGCGTTGGGGTGCTTCGATCGCTGATGGATGAAGTGGATCTTCAGGCCGTCGATCATCGTCGTGAACTGATCGAAGCGGTTCAGCTTCCGCTCCTCGGCGCGCCAGTCGAACCTGTCGCGCCAGTACGCGACGAGTTCCTTGAGATAGGCGACCGGCGTGCCCTGCTGCCAGCCCTGGCCGGGGACCTCGTCGGGGAATCGCGTGCGCGCCAGCCGCGCCTTCAGGTCGGTGAGCACCGTGCCGGGCACTTGAATTTTGAACGGGACAACGACGGCGGGGGCAGTGGGGGTGCTGCGGTGGGTGGCCGCGTCGGCGTCGCGCGATGCCTGTGCGGACGCCGCGGCCGTGCTTATCCACACCGCACTGACGGCACTGAACGTAACGACGGCACCGAAGTAGTGCAGGGCTTTAGCCCTGCCGTGCAAGGCAGCCCTGAAGGCCTGCCTTACTGCTCGAGCAATGCGATCCACAAATGGGGGCATCGTCTCTCCTCTGGTCAGCTGTAGCCAGACACGATTCCGCGTGCGGTTCACGCCCTGACCGACAACTGAGCCGCGGGGTTGAAGAAGTAGCGAACACGGATCAGGGGTCAGGCGGCGAGCGGGTTTTCCCACTTCAGGCCCGGGAACTTCGCGAAGTCACGGTCCGTGGTGTAGAGCGTGGCCCCGTGCTCGATGGCAACCGCGGCGATCGCGGCGTCCATGACGAGCGGTCCGGTCGTCTGTCCTGAACGCATCAGGCCGGCCAGGATCTCCCAGTGCCGTTCCCCGGGGTCGAGGACACCGGCGCGTGGCTGGGCGAGCCAGGACGAGACCAGCGCTTCCGCTTCCTTCGTCGACAGTGGCCGCTCGAACACGCGGGGGTTGGTCGAAATCCTCAGGAACGCCCATAGCGTGACCCACGCGAATCGCACGAGTTGAGAACCGGACAACGTCTTCTCGAGCCATACGCGGCTGGCCTCGTGGTGCGAGGCTCGCGGGTCGTGGGCGTACAAGAGCAGGTTGGCGTCCACGAGCATCATCGATGAAGCGGTCCCTCCACTTGGTCGAGAAGGTCCCCGATGTTGTCGAGGCTGAGCCCGGGCCTGAGCGCCCCCAGATCCCGCACTTTCGTCCTGAACGGCTGGCGCACCGGGGTGGTCCCGGGCTGGACAAGCCCGCGCCGGAGCGTTTCATTGACGACAGCCCGGAACGCCCGTCCGGATCGCCGTGCCAGCGATTTGAGCTTCGCAGCCACGTCCTCGTCGAGGGTAATCGTCGTGCGCATGCCTTGATGCTACGGATGACGCATCATGATGTCAACATCAGCGCGTCCAGAGGCGGCCGCAGGTCGTCGCGTGCCAGTGGCAGAATGTCCCCGAGTCCAGGCATTAGTGTGGTAAAAAGACGACCCATGATGGTCAAGGGCCGGCGGGACGCATGCCGCTAACAAGCGGAACCCGGATCGGCGCGTATGAAATCGTCGCGTCCCTCGGCGCCGGCGGGATGGGCGAAGTTTATCGCGCGCGCGACACGAAACTGAAGCGCGAGGTTGCGATCAAGGTCCTGCCGGAGGCGTTTGCTCAGGATGCCGATCGACTGGCCAGATTCCAGCGAGAGGCCGAACTGCTCGCGAC
>JBGOTP010000102.1:0-14099 GCA_041476545.1 Vicinamibacteria bacterium
CCGACGGCAAGGTCGATCGCACGCGCCCATTGTGCCCATACCCGCAGGTTGCGCGATACAACGGAACCGGCAGCATCGACGCTGCGGCGAACTTCGAGTGCAAGATGCCTTGATCGACCAAGAATATCGTTGCGGAGGCATATATGAAGCAGTCGGAGATGGACCGGCGGACCCTACTCAAGACCGTAGGGTTCGCCACGGTGGGCGCCATTGTCGGGTCCTCTCGCGCGGTTCGAGGGGCTCAAGACCCGGTGCTCTCGCCTCGAGGTGTCGACGCGGTGCCGACACGAAGCCAAAGAAAACTCGCGAAGCCCAACGTGTCATGGGAACGCCTTATCCGCACCACCGTTGGTCTTCGGCCATATCGCACGGGTGGCTTTCTCGTCCAGGGGACAAAGTTCGATGCGAAGACCGTGATTCACAACTACGGACATGGCAGCCTCGGTGTGACGCTGTCGTGGGGCACTGGAAACCTTGCGGTGGAAGAGGCGATGAAGACGGGGCAGCTGCGCTACGCGGTGATCGGGTGTGGTGCGGTTGGCCTCGCGACGGCGCGCCTCCTGCAGCAGCGGGGCTACGAGGTCACGATTTACGCCAAGGGCCTGCCGCCCGACACCACGTCCAGTAAGGCGCTGGCGATGTGGGGGCCCGACTTCAATACCTCTGAACAGGTCCTTCGTCCCGCACGGTTCGCACATCGCTACTTTCAGGATCTCGTCGGTGATTACTATGGGGTGCGCTGGGTGGAGAGGTACTCCCGTCCGGGTCTGAGCGGCGATCCGTTCCAGTACGTGGATCTCCAGGAGATCGGTCCAAAGGACCATCCGTTTCCCTTTGCAACATCCGTGTTTCGGTGGATGGGCCTGCTCATTGAGCCGCCGATTTACTTGAATGCGCTCATGCGGGATTTTCAGCTGGCTGGAGGCCGGATCGTCGTCCGCGACTTTCCGGATCTTCGATCGGTTCTCGCTCTGCCCGAACCCGTCGTCGTGAACTGTACCGGTCTCGGAGCACGATCCCTGTTCGGCGACGAGAACGTGTATCCGGGTAAGGGGCAGCTGATGGTCTTCCTGCCACAGCCAGAGGTCGACTACGAACTGGAGTTCATGGATCTGGTGTCCAGGAAGGACGGCCTTGTCCTCGGCGGCGGAGGCGGTGGAAACAACGTGTGGACACTCGAGCCGAATGAGGAGGCTGGGCGCCAGAGTATGGCCCGGGCTATGGCGTTCTTTGGCGCAATGAAGTGACGCCGGTGGTGCTGTCTCAGGCGGGTGAATGTTCACATAGCAAGGAGACACGGCAGATGCACACGCTCATGAAAAGCACGGTGATCGGCGCAGTGGTACTCGGCGTCTTCGCCGGCGGTTCGATGGCTCAGCAGCCGGTGGCTTCGCCTCCGGCGGTCGAATGGCGCTTCGATCAGGCCCAGCCTGACTGGAAGGCGACGCCACCGTGGCACCTCGCGGTCGGCGCCGCGACCTTGTCGCGAACCGGTGAAGGACTGCGCGTGACCCTTGACGAGCGAACCGACGCTCGGAAGGTTGACCGCAACGGCAGATTGGCCGCCGGGATCCACGTGGACCTGCCGGATTGGAACCGGGGAGACTGGGCGGAAGTGGTCGTCCGTGCGCGCGCGGACCGCGCGAATGCTGTCATCGGCATAGGTCTCAGATTCAACCTGCGAGAACGCCCCGAAGCCGCCGCGAATGATCAGTCGCCCTATCAGTTCGCGGGTGAGAACACCTCCGTCGCGCGTGACGACAGCATCCGCACGTACCGCCTTCGGGCCGACTGGTCGTCGGAGTTCTGGTCGCCGGACCCCAACACGTCCAGCAACGCGCCGAGCGTCGCGCGGCCGTGGCAGGGTCCGTGGCGACAGCTGGCGCTGTGGTTCGTGACCGACGGGAAACCCGGCAGTATCGAGATTCTCTCCGTGAGCGTCGTGCCGAAGAGCGCCGTGCGACTGCCGAAGGCCGTTGAATGGCGCTTCGACCGGCCGCAACCCGACTGGAAACCCACGCTGCCGAATCCAACCGCCACTCCGGCCGCGAAGACCGTGGAAGTCGAGCGCAGGAGGGACGCCCTGCGCGTGACGCTGCCAGAGGGCAGCCGCCAGACCGACAAGATCCTGCAGGGTGGAATCTACGTCGACCTGCCCGGGTGGCGCCGCGAGGAGTGGGCCCGCATCATCGTGCGCGTCCGCACGACGAGGATGACTACTATGATCATCGGCCTCAATCCGTCGGTAGGCGTTCTCCCCGTGGACGGGCTGCACGCGACCTTCGCGAGGAGCGGTGGGACCCTCCCCATGCTGAGCGACGGATTGGCGCACACGTACGAGGTCGGCCCAGATTGGGGAAGCGAGGGAGTTTGGCTGAGGGTTGGGCTCTATTTTACAGCCAGCGAACCGGGAAGCATCGACATCCTGTCGGTGAGCGTCGTCCCGATCACCGCGCCGTAAGCGGGCGCGTAGCTCAGAGCCGTCCTTTGGCCACGTCCTGAGCGAAGTGCATCGCGGGCAACGCGTCGATGCCGTCCGGCGTCTTGAACGGCCGTTCGCCCATGTGCACCAGAATACGGCGCTTCACGCCGGTAAGGTCCTTGATCGCTCTCAGCCCCGCCATGTGGGCCGGCGATGGATGCGCCGTGGTCTTGACCTCGATCGCGGTGAACGTCCGGCCTCGTCGCATCAGGAAGTCCACTTCCGTTCCGCCCTGGGCCGGCGCCCAGTAGGCCAGTTCGTCGAAAAGACCCGCGTAGGCCTGACGTGCCCGGAGCAACCCGAGCACCCAGCCCTCCAGCAACGCGCCGCGTTCTTCCGCCACGGGTTCATGGAGCTGGCGCTTCATCGCGCGCACGATGCCGGCGTCGGTCCAGTACAGCTTCGGATGTTTGCGCTCCTTCACCCTGAGCCTGGCCTCGTACGCCGGCAGCAGCGTGATGAGATACGTGTCCTCGAGAATCTCGAGGTAGCCATGCACCGTCGTCCTGGCCACGCCCGCGTCGCGCGCGAGGCCCGCGGTGTTGATCACCTGGCCATGAAAGAGTGCGGCGATGGGAAGGAATCGCGCGAAGCCTGGCAGGTTGCGCACGAGCGCCTCGGCCTGGATTTCTTCGCGCAGATACAACTGCACGTAGGCGTCGAGGCGGTCGGGCTTGTGCGGGGCGCGCCAGATGATGGGCACGCTCCCGTACCGCAGCACCTCGGCGAGGTCGAAGTCCGCACCCATTTCGTCCGGCTGGAGCGGATGCAGCTCGCGCCGCAGGGCGCGGCCAGCCAGCAGGTTCGTGCCCGACGCCTTCAGCTTGCGCGCGCTCGATCCCAGCAGGACGAAGCGGAGTCCGATCTCCTCGATGGCGCGGTGCACCTCGTTCAGCAGCGACGGCAGCCGCTGAATCTCGTCGACGACGACCCAGGATCGGCGTGGATGCCGCCGGAGTTCCTGGCCGAAGAGCCCTGGGGCACGCAGGTACGACTGGAAGACGCCTTCGTCGAGCAGGTCGATGCGCGGCGCCTTCGGGAACTGCCGCCGCGCCCACGTGCTCTTGCCGACGCCCCGCACGCCGAAGAGAAAGAAGCTCTCGCGGGGCGGCTTCAGGCCGCGAGGATAGTCAGTATCTACCATGCCGTCATTATTACAGGAAATATGACGGCATGGTAGCCATCCGTGCCGGGCGCAGTTCCCCGTGGACTGTACAAGGTCTCCTTGCGGGAGTGGTCGGGTTCCCCTATAGCGCGAAGCGTCGTCATGGAGCGCTGGCTGCTGACGTCACGGCGGCCCCTGACACTCCCGTGACATAGCTGGCGCTCCCGCTGGCGTAGACTCACGGCGTGGACGCTCCCATCCGGCCACGCCTTCCGCGGCGCCAGGCCTTCCTGTTCCTGATCGCGATCCTGGTCCCCTGCCTGGTGCTGCTGGCGTTGGGCCTGCGGCTGATGGCGCAGGAGCGTCAACTCGAAGACAGGCGCCGCACCGAAGAACGGCAGCTCCTCGTCGTGCAAGTGCGCCAGGAACTGCTGTCGCTGCTCGAAAAGCTCAAACTGCAGGAAGTCACCAGCGCGATGGCGTCCGGCGGCCGAGACGACCTGGGGCGAGGGCGGCCGGCCGCGGTCGCGTTCGTGGGTGCGTTGGTCGATGGCCGGCTACGTCTGCCGTGGGAAGACAATCCCCTGGCAGAGAAGTTCCGCGAGGCGCTCAACGAGCCGAGCTTTGCGAACGAGATCCGCCAGGCGGAAGCAGAAGAGTTGGTGGCGCATCACTACGAAAGCGCGGTCCGCAGTTACCAGACGGCTATCGTCGCCGCCCGGCAACCAGCCCAGCAGACCTACGCTCGGCTCCTGTGCGCGCGCTCTCTTGCAAAACTGGGCCGCCCGAACGAGAGCCAGGCCGAGTACGCAGCGGTGCTGGCATCGCCAGCGGATCTGGTGGACGAGTATGGAATCCCCCTGGCGCTGTATGCGGCGCCGCCGTTGCTCGACGCCGGTCTGCAGCATCAGGAGATGCTCGATCGGATTCGCGGTGCGGTGAATGGCGAACGCTGGCTGTCGCCAGCGGCTTTGTACCTGGCGCGCGATCTGGTACGAAGACTCGACGCTCCGGATGTGGACGCCCGCCTCGCCGGTCTGCTTCACGATAGCGAGCAGGCCGAGGCGCTGCAGCGTGAGTCGGCGCGGCTCCTCACGATCGCCGACAGTCGCGAGCCTGTCTGGATCGCGCATGGCGACCCGGCGTGGCTCGTGAGTGCGACGCCCTCGACGGGACAGATCGACCGGCTCGTGGTCGTCGTGCGCGCCAGCGACGTCCTGGCCGGCCTGAGTTCCGCGGCGCGACCGCTTCGCCTGGCCTCCGCAACAGAGACAGCCGGCGAAGCATTGGGCGAGAGTTTTCCGGGCCTGCGACTGGTGCTGCCGGTGCAGGAAGCCCGGAGCGGTGGCTCGCGGCAGACCTTCCTCGTATTCGGGCTGCTCCTGGCGCTTGGTTTTACTCTCCTCGCGGGATACCTGCTGTGGAGGGACGTGCAGCGGGATCTCCGGCTCGCCGAGCTGCGCTCGCAGTTTGTCTCCAGCGTCACGCATGAACTCAAGACGCCGCTGACTGCGATTCGCATGTTCACCGAGACGCTGCGGCTCGACGAGGACGTTGATCAGCAGACACGGTCGGAGTACCTCGATACGATCCTTCACGAGAGCGAACGGCTCAGCCGACTCGTGGACAACGTGCTCGATTTTGGAAAGATCGAGCGCGGAAAGAAGATCTACCGGTTCGAACCCGTGCGGCTTGAAGACGTGGTGGAAGGTGCCGCGCGGGCCATCCAGTATCCGCTCGAGCAGGCGGGCTTTGCGCTGGACGTCGCCATCGATCGCGATCTGCCGCCAGTGACCGCCGATGCCGATGCGCTGCAGCAGGCGATCCTGAATCTTCTGACGAACGCCATGAAGTATTCCGGCGATTCTCATCGGATCCGCTTGGGCCTGGATCGAAAGAATGGCGATGCGCGGATCCAGGTGGTGGACCAGGGCGTCGGTCTCGCGCCAGCCGATCAAGCGCGCGTGCTCGAGAGGTTCTACCGCGCGCCCACCGTCGAGAATCAGCACGTCCCTGGAGCGGGGCTTGGCTTGACGCTCGTGGCCCACATCGTCTCGGCGCACGGTGGAGCCGTCGAGATCGACAGCGCCCCGGGGGCAGGCAGCACGTTTACGATCCGTCTGCCGCTCCCAGATAGCGAAACAGCGGCGCAAGCGGGGAGTCGCCAGTGAGCCGCATCCTGGTGGTCGAGGACGAACCGGCCATCCTGCGGGGTCTTGCCGACAATCTGAAGCGCGAGCTCCACGACGTGTTGACGGCCGCCGATGGCGAGTCGGGATATCAACTGATCAAAGAGAAGAAGCCGGATCTGGTGATTCTGGACCTGATGCTGCCCAAGCTGAGTGGATACGAGGTCTGCCGGCAGATGCGCGCGGAAGGCATTGCGACGCCAATCCTGATGCTCACGGCCAGGGGCGAGGAAACCGATCGCGTGGTGGGCCTCGACCTCGGCGCCGACGACTACGTCACCAAACCCTTTTCCGTGCGTGAGCTGCTGGCGCGAGTCCGCGCGCTGCTTCGGCGCGGTCAGCCGCCAAGCGCGACGCTCGATCAGTTGACCGTCGACGACGTGACGGTGGACTTTCGCAGCTATGAAGCGCGGAAGACCGGATCGCCGCGGGACACGCCGCTGGAGATGACGCGCCGAGAGTTTCAGATGTTGCGGGCGCTGGCCTCGCGTCCGGGCGAAGTCGTGACGCGCGAGGAACTGCTCAATCAGGTGTGGGGGGGCGACGTCTATCCCACCACGCGCACCGTGGACAATCACATCGCGGGGCTACGCGCCAAACTGGAGCGCGACCCCGCCGAGCCCCGGCACCTGCTCACCGTTCGCGGCGTCGGTTACAAGTGGGTTCCTTGATCGCGGCACTCAATCGAATTGGCGTAGCCGTCAGCTGTCGGCTCTCAGGTGTCAGCGGATTTGTGTTTCTGAAAGCCGAGAGCTGATAGCTGAAAGCTTCTATGACCGTCCCATGACCAACATTTCGTGCCGATTTTACATTCGTCGCCTCCGCCGATGACACGCGAGGTTGCCGGTGCGGCTACAGTCACAAAAGTAGCTGACAGCTACTGAGGAGCACATCCATGAGGGCACTCGTATCAACCGTGATCACGATCGGCATGCTGGCGCTGGGCGTTGGAACGATCGTGGCCCAGAGCGGCAACGAACTGTTTCAGCAGGCGCTCGTGAAAGAACGCACCGAGGGCAACATGTCGGCGGCCATCGCCCTGTACCAGACCATCGTCGAGAAGCACGGAAGCGACCGCGCGCTCGCGGCCAAAGCGCTCGTGCAGATGGGTCAGGTCTACGAGAAGCTGGGCCGACCCGATTCGCGCACGGCGTACGAGCGCGTGGTGCGGGAATTCGCCGATCAGACCGAAAGCGCGGCCGCGGCGCGCGCACGTCTGGCTGCGATGCCATCGGCGCGGGCCGCGCAAGTGGGGCAGGCCGATCGGTTGCTCTGGAACGATCTCGGCAGGTCCCAGGGCAGTCCCAACATGGCATCTCCGTCGGCGGACGGTCGATATGTGAGCTTTTCGGAAGGAGAAGGAAATCAGGCTCAGGGCCTCGGCATCCTCGATCTCAAGGCAGGCCAAATCCTCCATGTCCCGCGCACGATCCTGAGTGAACACGCGGCGGACTGGGGCGATGTGGATGGCTCGGTCGTCTCACCAGACGGTCGTCAGGTGGCGTACATCTGGGAAATGGAGGCCGGTGAAGAGCTGCGCGTGCTCGAGGTGAACGGCGGTAAGCCGGCCAGGAGTCGGAGCCTACATCTCAACCCCGGGAAGAGCGCCGAGGGATTCTACGGGTCCATGAGCGTGGGAGGATGGAGTCCGGAGGGCAAGAGCGTTGTGGTCGTCATTGAAGTCGGTGACCATGCCACGGCGCAGATTGCCGTTATCTCGATTGCCGATGGCGCCGTTCGCGTGCTCAAAGAGATCCCATGGGACGGCAAAGTCCAGCCCCGCTTTTCTCCCGACGGTCGGTATGTCGCGTATCCAAAGCACGTCGGCCAAGACAACAGCGGGCCGAACGACGACATTTTCGTGCTGACGTTGGACGGCAAGGAAACCCGAGTCGCGGAAGGCCCCGGGGTAGATTCAAACCCCATGTGGTCGCCCGACGGCTCGCACATCGTGTTCACCAGTAATCGTACCGGCAATAGGTCGCTCTGGATGATACCTGTCGCCGGAGGAACGCCCGCTGGTCCCGCCAAGCTGGTCAAGGCAGACCTTGGACCATTCTCCCCCCTGGGGATGACGCGAAGCGGCGCCCTCTACTACGTTGCTGGCAAGACGATCACCAACGTCTACACGGAGGAGCTGGACGCGAAGCTGAATGCCGCTGCAGCGCCATCGATCGCCACGAACCGGTACCTCAACTCGAACCTCAATGGGGTGTGGTCTCCTGACGGCCAGTATCTGGCGTACCTCTCCGCAGCCCCACGTGGGGTTTTCGTTCGGGTTCAAACGGTGAAGACCGGCGAGGATCGCGAAGTTCCCGCCCGAATCCCAATCAGCGGCCCGGTGAGGTGGTTTCCAGATGGCCAGTCGCTGCTCGTCGCGTCGCGCGACGCCCGGATCCTGAATGGGCAGGTCGGGTTCTACCGCGTGAACATCACGAGTGGTAATGCGGAGCTGCTGCACCAGACCTCATACCAGAATGTCGCGGAATCCGGGAGCGTGGCCGTCCGCCCGGATCTTTCCCCTGACGGCAAAACGATCTTCTACCTCGAGACTCCGGGGCAGCCGGTGCGGTTCGATATCGACGGCCGCCGTGAAACACGGTTGACACCGGTGGGTAACTCTGCCAAGGAATGGCACCGGTCCCTGGCGCTCGCGATATCGCCCGACGGTGCGCAAATCGCCTATCTGAGCCCCGAGGGGGTGGTGGTGGCGCCGGCCGCCGGCGGTGAACCCCGTGAGCTGGTTCACTTGTCTGGGGCCTCGGACCCTTACGAGCGTGTCGACGGGCTGGGGGGGCTGACGTGGTCGCTGGATCAGCGCTACCTGTTCTTTGTCAAACCAGATATCAGAGCCATCTGGCGAGTGCCGCTTGCCGGAGGGGAAGCCGAAAACATTCTCACTTCGAAGAGCAGGATTCGCGCGCTTCGAATGCATCCAGACGGCCGTCGATTGGCCTTCGACATGGTCGATGCCCCATCCGAGCTCTGGGTCCTGGAGGACTTCCTGCCGAAGTCCGCCGCCGCGCGGTGAGTGTGAACGTGGGGAAACCCGACATGTTCGTTGAAGGAAGAGTGCCATGAACAAGGCAATTGTTGGACTTCTGATGGTCTGCATCGTTCTCATCGCAGTGGGAACTCTGTCGGCGCATCACAACATGTCGGCGTCGTTCGACTTCAACCAGCGATTCACCGTGACCGGCATGCTGAGCAAGATGGACTGGAGAAATCCCCACATCTATTTGTCCGTGGACGCGAAGAGCGACCGGGGCCCGGTCGAGAAGGTGGAGACTTGGTTGTTCGAGGGACCGGCGCCCAATGTGTTCCGAAACCTGAACGTCGACAGGAGCGATTTCCAGAACGCCGTCGGCAAGACGGTGACCGTCGAGGCCAGCCGTGCCAGGGACGGCTCTCTCGGCGGGCTGATACGAATCATCACGCTACCGGACGGAAAGGTTGTGTCGTTATGTCCGCAAAATTGTTGAAATTCCGGATGGCGATCGTGACCACAGCTGCGCTCTGTGCCGCGGTGTTTCTGGCTCCGGTGGCTGGACAGGGCCCACAGGCCCAGGGCCCAACCGATGAGCGGGCCAAGGCGGCTGCGGCGGCCAAAGACAAAGCCGTGAGGGCCGAACTGTTTGAGACCCGGCCTCGAGTACTCACCGTGTTCGACCGCCAGGGGAAGGTCGTGAGCACGGTCGGGGAGCCTGCGATTTACAGGAACCCGGTCTTCTCGCCGGACCGGACTCGGCTGGCCGTGATCAAGAGCGATTTAGAGAACGAAACCGCTGACCTTTGGGTGTTGGATGTGGCCACGGGGAAGAGCACGCGAATCACCTTCAGTCCAAAGCGGGAGCTACGTCCGCCGCAAACGCCGGTCTGGTCCCCCGACGGCAGCCAGGTGGCGTATGTGGCGTTGCGCGGCGGCTACTTCGGTCTGTACCGAAAGGCGTCGAACGGAGAGGGAACCGAGGAACTCCTGTACCAGCATCCCGGCGGGACGATGGCCCTCACCGACTGGTCGCTGGACGGACGTTTCCTGAGCTTCTCCTCAGTGAACGACCTTTCGGGGGGGACCTTGTATGCGCTGCCGCTCGGTGGTGGGGAGCGTAAACCCATCGAGGTCCTTCGCAGTGAGTCTCAGGTGGGGGAAACGCGCCGTCTGGGGCAACCGCGCCTTTCTCCCGATAGCCGCTTCCTGGCGTACGTGTCGAACCAGTCTGGGAAAAATGAAGTGTATGTCCGGCCGTTCGACCCCCCGGCGGTCGCGGGGGCGACACCGGCTGCGGGGCCATGGCAGGTGTCCAGCGAAGGTGGCGGGAACACCGGGAACACCTATTGGCGGCGGGACGGCAAGGAAATGTACTACGTGGCCGTCGATGGAGCTGTGATGGTGGTGGCGGTCAGCACCGCTCCGATTTTCACATTCGGAACGCCGACGTTGCTGTTCCGCCCGCCGGTGGGGGTCGACGTTGGGACGGCCAATGTCAGCCGCGACGGGGAGCGAGTGGTGATCGTCGTGAACCCGACGCCTACCCTTTGGCAGATCACGATCTTCGACCGTCAGGGGAACGCGCTGAGCAAGGTTGGGGAGCCTGCTCTTGTCGACGACCCGACGCTCTCACCAGACGGAACCAAAGTGGCGGTCTTCCGGGTCGATCCACGGACGGGCAAGTCTGACATCTGGACGTTCGACGTCGCGTCCGGTAAGGGCACGCCAATCACGAATGATACCGTGGGGCACGAATTCCCTACCTGGTCTCCGGACGGCAGTCAGGTGGCCTACGTTTCGTTTCGCGGGGCCTTCCAAAGCATCTGTCGAAAAGCGTGGGACGGCACGGGCAATGAAGAGCAGTTGTTTCAGTACACGCCGGGCGCAGGCCTGCGGCTGGCGGACTGGTCGGCGGACGGAAAGTTTCTGAGCGTCCACGACGGCAACGCAAGAGTCGTGATGGTGGTGCCGCTCACTGGAGATCAGAACGCTCTTGAGCGGAAAGCGATTGACTGGCTGCGCGATGAGTACGACGCGCACGACGGCCGGTTTTCTCCCGATGGCCGCTTCATGGCCTACCTGTCGAACGAGTCCAAGACCACGGAAGAGATCGAGAGCGGGATATCTGAGGTCTATGTGCGCCCGTTTGATGCCACGAAGTCTGATGTCAGCACGGGCGGCGCGAAACCGGTGCAGGTGTCCACATTGGGCGCCGTGGGCATGGTCTCCTGGCGGCAGGACGGCAAGGAGATGTACTACCTGAATCCCGATCGGGAGGTGATGGCGGTGGACGTGACCACGACTCCCACGTTTCACGCGGGGACGCCCAGGCTCCTTTTCAAGGTACCAACCCGCAGGCATTACAACTGGGGCGGAAATTGGGACGTGGCGAAGAACGTCAGCCGCGACGGCCAGCGTTTCGTGTTCGCAATAGATGTGCCGGCGAGTGCGTCCGCGCGCTGAGGTTTGTGGCCGCGCACTCGCACTCCGCGGCTGCTACCGGCACGCACCGTGAACAGAGAGAAAGAACTGACGTAGTTCATTTGACAAGGAACCCGATGAATTTCAACCGCGTCCGTCGTCGGTCCTGGGCTGGCGTGCCAGCGATTCTGATCGCGATGTTCAGTGTCCTGTTCGCGGCAACTCCGAATGGAGCGCAGTCGCACGGTAAGCCGGTGCCGCCCCCGCCGCCCCCGCCTCCGCTCATCGGATGTGTCGACCCGTCGCGCGAGCTGACGGTTGTCGCCCTGTCTGTCGTGGACAGCACGCTCCGCGCGACGTGGAACACCGATCCGTCCGTCGACCCGCGCGCGGCCGCGTGGACCTTCGGGCGCCTGATGCAGAAAATTGCCGGACCGAACGACCCACAAGTCATGGTTCGAACGATGCTCGACACGTGGGTGACCAATCAGGTCGTCAACGGGCAAACGATCGCCGCGCGGCCGAAGATGCAGACCGAGATCATCGCGCCCTGGCTGGCCGCCAGTGGAACCAAAAAGCAGCCCGCGACGACGCTCGACCTGAAGAAAGCGCCCTTCAAGCTGAACGCCATCGTCGCCCGTCTGGACCTGCGTGATCTGACGAAGCACAGCGCTGGACAGGGGCGGTTCGTCTTCAGCGTCCTCGAGAACGGGAATATTGCCGCCTTCACCGTCATTCTCGAATACAACCTGTACGCAACGGACCAAGCCGGGATCGATCAGTGGGCGCGTGATTGGCACGCGCTCGGTTCGCTCGTTCTTGGATCCGCCGTCTACAACGATGCGCTTGGCGCCATCACGGATCGATTCACCAACACGGGCGCTCTGCTGTCGTTTCGGTCGGAAGATGCGACGCTCGACCCGCTCACGGAGAACATTGCCACGACCGTCCCCGAATTTCGCCAGTTTCAATTGAATGCCGCCGGCACGCGACTGGACCCGGCGCCGCTCGACCAGACGCCGATGAATGCCGCGAACGGCACGACGCGACTCGCGGACTTCATCAACCAGAACCAGGCGTACGTCCTCGACGAGACCTTCGTGGTTCCGCCCACATTTCAGAGTGCGCCGTTCCAGGCGGGGAGCATCTTCGCGAGCCTCGGCGGTTCAACCGTCAACAACTTCTGGAACGCGCCGAGCATCATCAACCCCGACGATACGAGGCAGAAGTTCTCCCTGAACACCTGCAATGGCTGCCACGCGGCGGAAACCGGCACGGGAATCATCCACCTCGATCGCAAGAACGTGAGCACTCCGGCAGTCCTTTCCGGATTCCTGACCGGCATCACGGTTGCGGATCCCGTCACCGGAACGAATCGGACGTTCAACAAGATCGCCGACCGGGCACACGATCTCTCCTCGATGGTCTGCCCCTAGCAGAGCCCTGCACTACGGGTAAGGTAGGTGTCGGCGGTTTCCTGCGCGTGGTAGGAGCTGCGTACGAGCGGTCCTGAGTCGACGTGGACGAAGCCCATGCCGAGCGCGATGTCCTTCAGCTCTCGGAACTCCGCCGGATCGTAATAGCGGCTCATGGGTGCATGCGACGGCGTTGGCCGCAGGTACTGGCCGATAGTCAGAATGCCGCAGCCGACGTTGCGCAAATCCTTGAACGTGGCCACGAGCTCGTCGTGCTCCTCGCCTAGACCGACCATGATGCCGCTCTTGGTCGGAATGTCCGGCGCGTAATGTCGCGCGCGATCCAGCAGTTCAAGCGTCCGCGCGTAGCGTCCACCCGATCGCGCCATCCGATATAACCGCGGCACCGTTTCGGTGTTGTGGTTGAGAATGTCCGGCCGCGCGTCGAGCACGGTCCGCAACGCGGCTTCGTTGCCCTGAAAGTCCGGAATCAGCACTTCGATGCGACACTGGGCCAGTCGAGCGCGCGTTTCCCGGATCGTGGCCGCGAATATCGCCGCGCCGCCATCGTCCACATCGTCTCGGTCCACCGACGTGATGACGACGTAAGTGAGGCCGAGTGTCTGGATGGCGTTGGCGACGCGGACGGGTTCCGCGAGATCGAGTGGCGCCGGACGGCCGTGCTCGACCGCGCAGTAGGCACAGGCACGCGTGCACACACTGCCGAGGATCATGAACGTCGCTGTGCCCTGCGCCCAGCACTCGCCGATGTTGGGACAGCGTGCCTCTTCGCACACCGTGTGCAGATTCAGTTCCTTCATCAACCCCTTGAGATGCAGATACTGCGGCGAACCCGGCGCCCGGACCTTCAGCCAGTCGGGCTTCGGTGCTCGCGATTTGAGATCTGAAAGGGGAATGAGGTGAGACATCTTCTTCCGATTATATCGGGCTCAGCACGCCTGAAGGCCTGCGCTACGAGGAGGTATCGGGTCAATTTCAAATCCGGTGGATGAGGCGAGCGGTCGAGACAGCTCGGGGCTGCACCGCGATGAAACTCGCGCGGAAAAACGCATGCTCCGGCGGACCTGTCGATGCCCGCGTCGATTCGGCTAATCCCACGGTCCGTGCCTGGAACATTCGACCGCTGGGGCGATGTGATGCGATCCGGGCGCCACTCCCGATCGACGCGGCCCGCTGGCCTGCGCACGCGTTTTATCCACTGTCGCCGATCGCGCGATTTCCACGCGTCGCGTCCCCGAGCCGTCCCGGCCGCTCACCTGCCCGTCGGGATCCCTTGTCTCGGCCAGCGTTGGAGGCAGCCCGTCGCCATCGCACGACACCGCGTCTGCAGCCTCCTCCCGCGACGGTCACGGTCGAACGTGCGATGACCGCTGGCGTCATCCGGTCGCGATCCCGCGCAGATGACGGTCGCCTCGAGGCACCCGTTGACCGTCGCAAGATCGGAAGGGTACGAGGCGGAAGACGCGGTGTCCGGGCC
>JBGOTP010000103.1:0-13944 GCA_041476545.1 Vicinamibacteria bacterium
ATGCTCGTCACGCTCGTCATTTGGATGAGAAACCCCTTCGGCATCGCGGTGGTGCTCGTCTGGGGCGCCGTGCTCGTCACGCTGTCCCAGGGACGAGGAACATTCTCGCTATTCGTGCTGAGCCTGCTGGCCGTCCAGGTCGCGCTCGATTCGGTCTACGACATTCGTGTGCTGTTCCTGGTCCACGGGCCGTCGGACGCCGACACGATGGCGAGGCTGTTCGCGGTGCCGGCCGGAATCTGGGCAGCATGTGGATGCTGATGAGCGTCGGCATGCTCACCGGGACGCTCTGGATCGCCCGCGTCCGGAGTTGAGCGTGTAGTATTTGGATACCCATGATCATCAAACCGCGCATTCGCGGATTCATCTGTACTACCGCGCATCCGACCGGCTGTGCCGCCCTCGTGGACGAACAGATCCGCGACACAAAGGCGAAGCCGCCCATCGTGAACGGCCCGAAGAACGTGCTCGTGATTGGCGGTTCCGGCGGCTACGGTCTGGCCTCTCGCATCGTCTCGGGCTTCGGCGCCGGCGCACGCACGCTGTGCCTCTCGTTCGAGAAGGAACCGGCCGAAGACCGTACAGCGTCGGCCGGCTGGTACAACAACCTCGCGTTCGACCGTGCCGCCGCTCGTCTGCATCTCTACGCGCGTTCGCTGAACGCCGACGCGTTCGCCGACGCGACCAAGACCCAGATCGCCGACATCGTGCGAAAGGATCTGGGCGGCATCGATCTGCTGGTGTACAGCCTGGCCTCGCCCGTCCGAACGGACCCCGACACGGGCGTCCTCTATCGCAGCGCCATCAAACCCATCGGCCGCACCGTCCACATCAAGTCGCTGAACGTGGAGAAGGGCCTTGTAGCGGAAACCGATCTCGCGCCGGCGAGCGACGAGGAAATTCAGTCCACCGTGAAGGTGATGGGCGGAGAGGACTGGGAGCGATGGGTGTCGCACCTGCACGGACAGCAGCTGCTGAATCCCGGATTCAGGACCATCTCCTACACCTACATCGGCAGCGAACTCACGTGGCCCATCTACTGGGACGCCACGCTTGGCAAAGCCAAGGAGGATCTGGACCGCGCCGCAACCGCGATGCGCGCGACCCTCGCCATCCTCAACGGCGACGCGCGCGTGGCCGTCCTCAAGGCCGTGGTCACGCAGGCGAGCTCGGCCATCCCGGTCGTGCCGCTCTACGTCTCCATCCTGTTCAAGGTGATGAAGGAGATGGCGCTGCACGAAGACTGCATCCGCCACATCGACCGTCTGTTCCGTGGCGTGTTGTACTCGGGTGACAGCGCTCCACCGCTGGATCCGGTGGGCCGCCTGCGCGTGGACGATTGGGAGCTGCGGGAGGACGTTCAGGCCGAGGTGCGGCGGCGATGGGACCTGATCACCACCGGGAACATCATGGAAATCTCGGACCTCGCCGGATACCGGCGCGATTTCCTGCGCATTTTCGGCTTCGAAGCCGACGGCGTGGACTACGAGGCCGACGTGTCGCCCCTCGGCTGACGTCGAGAATCTAAGAATTTAGGGATGTAGGGATGGTTTCTTTATAATGCCAAGTAGTTTACTATTTGCGGTATGGGGGAGTCACGACTCAACGGGATCAGCGGAACAGTCGTCATGGCCTTGTCTCTTGCCGCGTTGCTGACCGTAATCAGCGGGTACATTCACCCGCCACAACCCACAGGGGACGAAGGCACGCAGGCACATATCTTTCAGCTGTCAATCGCGGCGCTGGTGCCGATGGTCTTGCTCTTCCTTGCCACGGCGGATTGGAAGCAGCCTGTGCGAAGCGCGCGACCACTGGCATTTTCGGCCGTCGTCGTGGTTCTCGCGTTTGGACTGCTGTATTACCTCGAGCACTACCGATGAACGGCGACACAGGCGCGCATCAAACTGACCGGCCGCCAACACGGACGTGGATCGCCATCGTGACGCTTGGCTTGATCCTGAGCGCCGCGTGCAGCCGATCGAACAACCTGCTGCTCGGGCGGGTCGAAGCCGTCGTCGGCACGCACACGGTTGTCGTGACCGACTGCTATCGGACGAGCGTGCCGCCTCCGCAGCGGGTCGCCGACGGGACCGATCGTTTCATGCCCTGCAAGGACGCCGACGTCCTCATTCGCCGCGAGGAACTCGTCGTGAACGGCCGATCGTACGGACGCCTCGGCACGAGCGATGCGGTGCTGGTCGATCACGGCATCGTCTCCATCAAGTGAGGCCCAGGCGCCTTTCGACGGTCCTTGACAGCTACAGGCCCGCGCCGACCGTGGCGACCGAGAGATCCCACAGCCGATCGGCTGATTCCGGATCCAGCGCGTGAGGCAGGACGCCGGCCCAGGGCGTCTCGCTCGCCCACGGGAACGCCTGCGCGCAGTTTTCCAGATACAAACCGCCGACACCTTCCAGTTCCTCGCCGACAACCGCCCAGACACTGGTGGATGCGCCCTGCGCGGGAGTCTTGAAGCCGTCGCGAACCTTGCCGTTCGCATCGATCCAGCCGAACGCGATCTGTTCCTCCATCGGCAGATGACGCTGCAGTGGGGTCATGATGCCGCCCGGCATCACCGCGTTGGCCGTCACGCCCCGATCCTTGAACCGCTTGTGGAAGCCCACGGCAAACAGCGCATTGGCGGTCTTGGCCTGACCGTACGCCTCCCACTTGTCGTAGGGACGATGGCGAAAGTGGGGATCCTCGAAGTTGATCGGGGATCGACGATGGCCGATGGATGAGAGACTCGCCACGCGGGAAGGTCTGCCCGCGACCTTCGCGCCCGCTTCGAGCGACGGCGCCAGCAGCGTGCCGAGCAGAAAGTGACCGAAGTGGTTCGTACCGATCTGCATCTCAAGACCGTCCGTGGTGTACGCCAGCGGACAGGCCATGACAGCGGCATTGTTGATCAGGATGTTCAGCGGCTTGTCCGCCCACCTGGCGGCGAACGCGCGGACCGATGCGAAGATCGAAAGATCCAGCATCTCCCATCGGGCCTTCGTGCCCTTGACGGTCTTGTTGATCTCCGCGACGGCCGCAACGGCGAGGTCCGGCTTGCGGACCGCGATTACCACCTCGGCGCCTGCCTCGGCCAGCGCGCGGGCCGTCTCGATGCCAATACCGGTGGCCGCGCCGGTGACGATGGCGACAAGACTGGTGAGATCCTTGCCGCCAACCACTTCGCGGGCAGTCGTGAAGGCGCCGAAGGGCGACGTGATGCGATCGGACATAGAAGAAAACTTCAAAGTGAAAAGTGAAAAGTCAAAAGGACTGAGGACCGGCGTCCTGACGTTGTCCTTCTGACTTCTGAGTTCTTGAGTTCTAGCTTCCGGCTGCGTTCGTCGAAAGCCGGCTACTACGGCAGGGTGAGCCGCTGCACGCGCCAGTTGTTCATGTCGGCGATGAAGATCTCGTTCTCCGACGGGCACGCGATGGCGTGCGGCCAGTTGAACTGTCCCGACTGACGGCCGGACTCGCCGAATACGCCGAGAATCTTGCCGTCCAGTGTCATCTTGTACAAACGCCCCGGCTCATCGTCCACGGCATAGAGATATTGCGTCGTCGGGTTGTTGGTGGTGATGCAGAGCGCCCACGGCTGCGTTTCGTCGGGCCTGTTGGCGGGATTCGGCGGCAGCGCGGCCAGGGTCGGATGGCGATTCTTGTCGTACGGCACGTTGAGCATGTTGTTCCGCAGGAAATTGCCGTTCGAATCGAACACCTGAATGCGCCGGTTGTTCCGATCGGCCACATAGACATTGCCCTGGCGATCAACCTGCAGATTGTGCGGCAGCAGGAACTGGCCGGTGTCGGCGCCACGCGATCCCCAGCCTTTGATCCAGTTGCCGTGCTTGTCGAACTTGGCGACACGCGAGTTGGTGTAGCCGTCACTCACGTAGATGTTGTCGTCCATGTCGAACGCCATGTCGGTCACGCCGGCAAACGTCCCCTCCCGGTGCGGCGGGTTGCCCCGGGCAAAGTTCCACTCCACGTGCTCGTGCGTGTCGTACCCTTCGGGTCTTCGTCCGAGGTTCATCACCACGTAGCCCGCCGGGTTGAACTTCATCACGGAGTCGGTGCCCTTGTCGGCGACCCAGAGGTTGTCGTACCGGTCGTACCGAATCGAGTGCGAGTACCCGAGCCCGTAGACACCCTTGCCGACTTCCTTCACGAACTTGCCGGTTTTGTCGAACAGGAACAACTGCGTCGTCGCATTGCCAAAAAGCGGCCCTGACGTCGCGGTACCGGGATGGTTGAGCACCATGATGTCGCCCTTGGAGTTGACGGCGACGCCAAGCACTTCCCCAAGATTCATGTCGGCCGAGTACTTGAGGAAATCCGTCTGGACCTTGTAGGGAATCTTCGGCGCGTTCTGCGGCGGCCCGGCTGGCGGCCTCGGAGCGGCGGGGCCGCGACCTCCGCCCGCTGGAGGCTGCCCGGCGGCCGGTGGGGCCCCCGGCTGCTGCGCGGCGACCCCGGTTCGGGAGGACAACGGCAGAAGAACGAACGACAGAGCGACAGCAAGCGCACCAAAGAAGACCCGCTTCATGACTCACCTCTCAAAACACCCAGGCAGGCCTGAAGGCCTGCACTACGACCGCGCTACTGAAGGCCGCACTACGACCGCGCTACGGCGGTAGTATTATCGCCGGAACCCACAAAGACAAGGCCCAAGCGGCCTCGAGAACAAGGAGTGACCATGTCGCGGAGGACAGTACTTTCAGGGCTCTTCGGTCCGCTCGCGGTTCTACTCAGCGTCTCCGCGGGCATCTCGGGCCAAGACCGCACCGGATCCGGTGCGGGACGCCAACCGTCCGCGGCGGCCGGCGAATGGCCTCACTACGCAGCAGACGTCCGCGGCACCAAGTACTCGCCGCTCGATCAGATCAACGCCGCCAACTTCGGCACGATGGAAGTCGCGTGGCGCTTCAAGACCGACAACCTGGGACCGCGCCCCGAGTTCAAGCTCGAGGGCACGCCGATCGTGATCAACGGCGTGCTCTATGCCACCGGTGGCACGCGACGGTCCGTTGTGGCGCTCGACGCAAAGACCGGCGAGCTGATGTGGGCACACAGCCTGCGCGAGGGCATGCGCGCCGCTATCTCCCCTCGGCAATTGTCGGGCCGTGGCCTCTCGTACTGGACCGACGGCCGCGGCGACGATCGCATCCTCTACGTGACGACTGGCTATCGGCTGGTGGCGCTCAACGCGAAGAACGGCGCCATGATCAGTTCGTTCGGCACGGGCGGCATCGTGGATCTCAAACAGGGCGCCATGTTCGGCAACCGGCAGCCGATCGATCTGGAAACCGGCGAAATCGGTCTCCATGCGACGCCCGCGATCGCCAAGGACGTGGTGCTCGTCGGGTCGTCGTTCCGCGAGGGCGCGACCGTCAAGACGCACAACAACACCAAGGGCCTCGTGCGCGCGTTCGACGTGCGCACGGGAAAAGTGCTCTGGACGTTCAACACCATTCCCCGTCCTGGCGAGTTTGGCAACGACACCTGGGAGAACGATTCGTGGGCCATCAACGGCAACAACGGCGTGTGGACGCAGATCACTGTCGACGAGGATCTCGGCCTGGTGTATCTTCCGGTCGAGACGCCGAGCTCGGACTACTACGGAGGCCACCGGCCGGGCAACAACCTCTTTGCCGAAAGCCTCGTGTGCGTCGACCTGAAGACCGGGCAGCGGAAATGGCACTTCCAGTTCGTGCACCACCCGATCTGGAACTACGACATGTCGTCCGCGGCCATTCTGGCGGACATCACCGTGAACGGACGCGCGATCAAAGCCGTTGCGGTTCCCGGCAAGCAAGGTGCCCTCTATGTTTTCGATCGCGTCACCGGACAGCCAGTGTGGCCGATTGAAGAGCGTCCCGTGCCGCAGTCTGATGTGCCGGGAGAGAAGACGAGCCCGACGCAACCATTCCCGACCAAGCCGCCGGCGTACGCGCGGAACTATCTCAAGGTGCCGGACGACCTCATCGACTTCACGCCGGAGCTGCGTGCACAGGCGACCGAAGGTCTCAAGCGATACAAAGTCGGGCCATGGATGTACAACCCGGCGATTCTCGGCAACGTGAATGGACTGCTCGGCGCGGTCAACATGGGCAATGCGGTCGGTGGCACCAACTGGCCCGGCGTCGCCTACGATCCCGAACTGCACACGATCTTCGCGCAGGCGAACAACGTCGGCCTCACGTCTGGATCGCTCGTGGCACCGCCGCCGGGATTCTCGGACATCCGCTACGTGTCTGGCGTCGGTGGCCGGCCGTTCCAGGAAGTACTGGGACCGGGCGACTGCTGCGCGGCGGACTCTCCACGCGGACAGGGACCAGGACAGCGAGGCGCCGCTCCGCCGGCAGCGGCTGCCCCACCAGCAGCCCCGGGCGCGTCGGGAGCAACGGCTCCCGCGGGACGAGGAACAGCGCGAGGAACTGGTGCGGGAGCGGCAACCGCGCGCGGGGCTGGTGCATCGGCGCCGGGCGCCTCCGCGGCACCTGTTGCTGCGCCGGCCGGAGGCGGTGGTGGCGGATTCACGGTCGATGGCTTGTCGATCCTCAAGCCGCCGTATGGAACGATCTCCGCGATCAATCTCGATCGCGGCGAGATCGCCTGGCAGGTGCCGCATGGCGACACGCCAGACAACGTGCGCAATCATCCGGCGCTCAAGGGACTCACGATCCCCAAGACGGGCCAGGCGGGTGCGTCAGGCATCGGCCTCATGGTGACCAAGACGCTGGTCGTGATGGGAGACCCGCAGATCACGACGACCCCGGATCATCCACGAGGCGCCATGTTGAGGGCGTACGACAAGACGACGGGGAAGGAAGTCGGGACGGTGTGGATGGCAGCGCCGCAGAGCGGTTCGCCGATGACCTATCAAGTCGACGGCAAGCAGTACATCGTCGTCGCTATCAGCGGTGGAGTCTATTCAGGCGAGTACGTGGCCTTCACACTGCCAGCGAGGCCGTGATCGTTGGTGACTTGCCGCCTGCCGCCTGTCCAGCTACCATGACAACATGGGCGTGACGGAGCTGATGAAACGCGTCAAAGCGCTACCGATTCGCGAGCGCGAAGCGCGTCGTGGGCGAGCGCGTCTTGCCGAATCTGGTGCTGCTCGAGCGCGGCGAAGAAGTGTCCTGACGAGGATGCGCCTAGTCGTTGCCGGTGGCCGATAATGCCGGATTCTGGCTCCAGTATTTGCGAATCGCCGGCCGCGGATCGTTGACGACCTTCGTGTCCGTGTCGAAGATCATCGTCGCGCGCGTGGTCCCGTCGTAGGTCGGCCAGTGCGGGATGTGTTCGTTGTCCGGGTTCCCGGTCTTCGCGAAGGTGATCCACGTCGACGCAAGGCGCGTGCACATCAGCCGTCCTTCTTTCCGGCCTGTCCCGCAGATGCCGTTGCGATAAAGATTGAATGACGCGTCGACGTCATGGCCGTGCACGGCACCGAACTTGGCGTCGAACCCCGGCGTGGCCCACTGCCACAGATACATCCAGACGTCGGCGCCGCCTTGCGCGGCCTTGCGTTCCGCCTGCGTGATCGCGCGCAGGCGTCGATCGCTGTCCGTCAGGATCTGCGCCTGAATCAGATACGGCGTTTTGTCGGCGACCGTCGGGCGATAGAGATCAAGAATCTCGCTGCCCTTTCCTTTGAACCGTTCGTTCAAGAGCGTGGTGAGCGCGCGGTCGGTCAAGTCCCAGTTCGTGAGACTCAGAGCCGCGTCTTCGAGCGTGTTCGAGATGATGACCGGAACGTCCTTCGATTCCGGCGGTGCGGCCGGATCGAACGGATGGTGCGGCAGATACGTGCCGTCCACGACCGGTGTGAACCCGCCGCTGACTCCCGTCTGTGCTTCGAGCAGCTGCTCCCACGGGACGCGCTGGATGTCGGCAATGCGGCTCCGCGGGATGTTCAGCTTCCGCAGCAGCTCGTCCGCGGACTTCTCCGCGTCGGCCGAAGTCGCGATGCGCAACGCCGAACCGCTTTGGATCGCCGCGCGGTGGAAGAGGCCCTTGGCGGCCGGCGTTGCGAGGAGCGTCGACGTCTTCGAGCCGCCACCCGACTGCCCGAAGATCATCACGCGCGACGGATCGCCGCCGAACGCCACGATATTGTCGCGCACCCATTCGAGCGACGCGACCATGTCCATCACGCCGCACACGCCGGCATGCTTGAACTCGTCAGGCGCGCCAACCGCCGCCAGGTGCGTGTAGCCGAAGCTCGCGAGCCGATGGTTGACGGTCACGACGACGACGTCGCCGAGGAGGGCGAGCTGGCCGCCGTCGTACATCGGCCCGTTGGCAGAGCCCGTCGCCCACCCGCCGCCATGGAACGACACGAGCACCGCGCGCTTCGCATTGTCGTGGACGCCTGGCGTCCAGACGTTCAGCGACAGGCAGTTCTCGCTCATGCCGCCGTCGCCGACGTGGCGGTCCCACATGATCATCTGTGCATAGTCCGATCGATAGCTCGACAGCGTCTGCGGCGAGATCGAGCCGTAGCCGATGCAGTGGCGCGTGCCGGTCCACGCGACCGGCTTGCGTGGCGGCATGAACCGGTTGCGCCCCGATGTGTCTGCGCCGTAGGGAATGCCTCGAAACACCTTGATGCCGGTGTTCGCCATGCCGCGGACAACACCAGTCCTCGTCTCGGCGTCGAAGAACAGCGGCCCATTTGCGCGTGCCGCCCGTACCGCGGTCGCTCGAGCGGGCGCCTGCGCGGCGGACGATTGTGCATTCGCGAGGGATGCGCCGCCGGCGCCCACGGCAACCAGACCAGCGACACTGGCTTTGATGATCTGGCGGCGCGAGGGGTTGATGATCTCGGAATCGTGCCGCTTGTTGGTTGCCATCGGGACTCCTTTTCCTAGCTGTCGGTGCAGGTTGTACGTGAAGGTATCGTAAAATGACGGCCATGATTGAAAAAATCAGCGAAAAGATGAAGGAGGCCGTCAGCGAGGCTTCGGAGAAACTGTCGGCCGATCACTTCCAGCAGAAGATCAAGCCCGGACATGTTCGCTTCGCGGAAATTCAGATGGAAATCGGCATCCCTCCCTCCATCACGCTGCAGATGGTGCCGCAGTAGAGTTTTAAGCACGAAGGCCTCCAGCAACCGGCCGAGCGTGTCACGGTCCGGCCACACCATCGAGGAATGCACGAGACGCGAGCGGATCAGATTGCGGGCAAGCCTCGATGAGCCTCGCGCGACGGCCACCGTTTCTACTGCTTCGGAAGCGCAAAGCTGAGAATGAGATCCCCACCTCGCCGGCCCCGCTCGCCTCCGCCCGACGCGACGGTGACGAACTGCTCGCCGTTGACCATGTAGACCGACGGCGACGAGAAGACGCCCGACCCGGTGTTGAACTTCCAGAGCAGTTCGCCGGTCTTGGCATCGAACGCGAAGAAATAGCCAGCGACATTGCTGCCCGTGCCGACAAAGACCAGACCTCCGGCGGTGACCACCGACCCGGCCTGTCCCCAGCCGTCGAACGACTTCTGCCACGCCATCTCGCCGGTCGTGGGATCGAACGCGGAGAAGTAGCCTTTCGCCGGGCGGCCGATGTTCGTGGGGCTGTCGATGCCATTCACGTAGAGGAAACCGGTCCGCGGGCTGTAGGAGATCGGACCGTAATTGGCGCCACCCTCCGTGCCTGGCGCGCGGATCTGATTGGGGCCCGGGGGCGCAAACGTGGGCGCCAGCTTGAACCGTTCAAGCCGGTCCGGCGGGACATCCACTGGCAGAATGGGGCTGACAGGCTGCATGGGTTTCCCCGCCGCGTCCCGCGGAATCGGCTGCGTCGGCCACATCTGCTCTCCGGCGCGAGTGGTTTCCGTTGGCACCGCCGTCTCGGGGATCGGATGCACCGGCTGCCCGGTTTCGCGATTCAGGATATAAAGAAAACCGTTCTTGCTCGCTTCGGCGAGCGCCTTGACGCGCTGTCCGCGGACCTGCATGTCGAAGAGCACCGGCTGGTTGCCCGAATCGAAATCCCACACGTCGTGATGCGTCTGCTGGTAGTACCACTTGAGGGTGCCGGTGTTGAGCGTGAGCGCGATGATCGAGCAGGAGAACAGATTCGTCCCGATTCGTTTCGTGCTGTCGCCAAATGGATTCGCCACGGCCACGTAGAGGAGCCCCAGTTCGGGATCGATGGACGGCGTTTCCCAAATGCCTCCACCATTGCGTTCGCCGCCGACCCACGTGGGACCGGCAATCGCCCAGCCCTGATCTTTTTCGTCCTGCGGAATCGTGTTGAAGTGCCACAGCACCTTGCCCGTTTTCGCATCGACCGCCAGCACGTGACCGCCCGGGATGTGGCTCTCGCTCCTCGTGCTGCCGATGTAGAGCACGCCGTTGTGCACGAGCGGCGCCGTGGTGAACCAGTACCCGAGGCTGATGGCGTTGGTCACCTCTGGATATCGCTGCTTGACGACGTCGAGGATCACGCTCGCCTGACCATTCTTGCCGAAGGTTGAAATCGGCTTGCCGGTTTTGGCGTCGAGCGCGAAGAGAAACGATCCGGCCGCGGTGTACACGACACCATCGGCGTAGCCGACGCCGCGGTTGCGGAAGATATAGCCTTCCTTCGCTCCGCCGCCAATCAGATTCGTCACGTCAAACGTCCACAGCAGGTGTCCGTCGGCGGCATCAAGCGCGTACACGCTCCCCCTCGCATCCGTCACGTACATCGTCCCCGCCACGACAACCGGGGTCGTCTGATTGCTGACGCCGTCGATCACGCCATGCTGAAAGAGCCATCGTGGCGCGAGCGATTTGACGTTCGACGTGGTGATCTGATCGAGGGTCGAGAACCTCGTGCCGGCGAGGTCGAAGTTGTGGAGCACCCAGTCGACGGATGTTGGCGCGGCCGGTCGTTGCGCGCCGAGGCGAGACGACGCAGTGAACACGGCGAGCACGGCGGACGCCGCCGCGACACTCACCAGCATCAGGTTTCGAGTCGACATTTCAGCCTCCGGGGTTGAACGAAGCTATCAGCTTTCAGCTATCGGCTCTCAGTAACGCCCACCGGGCCCATTGGCTGAACGCTGAGAGCTGAGAGCTGACCGCTCCGTCAGCACGGTATTGCAAAGGCGTTCGGGGCGCAAGTGCCATGCTAGGATCGCAGCCTCTGCGGGTTGCGGGGGAGAGACGATGACTGCTCAATCACCGGCCAGACAGGTCGCGGCGTTCATTAATAAGTTCGATCCCAAGGTCGCTCGGCTCGCGAAGGCGACCCGCGCCGCGCTGAGGAAGCGCTTTTTCCCCACGGCCGTCGAACTCGTCTACGACAACTACAACGCGCTCGCCATGGGGTTTGGTCCCAACGAGCGGACATCGGAAGCGATCATCTCGGTGGCGGCATTCGCCCGCGGGGTGACTCTCTATTTCATTCACGGCGCGACGCTGGCCGACCCCCGCGGTCTCCTGCAGGGCCAGGGCAATCAAGGCCGCTTCATCCGGATGGAAACGCTCGCGACGCTCGACAAGCCTGGTGTGGCGGCGCTCATTCGCGCGGCGATCAAAGAGTCTGATTCGCCGCTGCCAAAGACCGGACGAGGCTACACCGTGATCAAGTCGATTTCCGCAAAACAGCGGCCCCGTCGTCCTCGGCTTGGCGCGGATCGTTAGCGAGACAAGCGCTATCGCCGCGACTTTGTCACTTCGGTCTGATAGGCCAGAAACACGCTGCTAGGCGAACCGCTCGACGACGCGGGAAACCTCATCTCGGGATCTGTTGGCGGCATGCGGCAACTCCGTGAGTTGCCGCGGACTTCGGCCCTACGATTCGGTTTCCCAACTGACGCGTGCGACGCGCCGCTCGCAGGTTCGCTGTCGCAACATGTTCCTGGCCTCTCAGACGGACAACATCCGCACAGCTTCCGGTCAGGTCTGCATCGGCACGCTCATACGGCCGCTGCCGCTCGAGACGATCGCGGCCTACGATCGGTGATCGCCGGCGGCCGGACGACGGCGGCGGCGGCGACCCGTGGGAGGACGGCCGGTCGGGCCGTGACCCCAACTGTGCGCGATCGGTTCTCGACGCGGCGATCTTGTTCCCCGCGATCCGTGACGATGGGAGAACCCGCGCTGGTGCATGCCGTGCTTGGCCCATTCCTCAAGCCAGCTCCTGATCGCCGCAGCATCGGCAGTGTACGAACCGGACGCGCGCAGTTCCGGCGTCCGACCCGGGTCGCCGCCGCCGATGTCGTCCGGTCGCGCCTGGTCCGTGATGGTGCGCCGCGATCGTCCCGGGCGGCCGATACGCGCACCCGTACAGCGTCTAGATCCGCAGCGGATCGGCAATGCCAGCTTCCGCGAATCCCTTCGCGCGAAGCACACAGCTGTCGCAGGTTCCACAAGCCGCGCGGCCTGGTGGCGGGTCGTAGCAGCTGTGGGTGAGACTGTAGTCGAGGCCGAGCGCCACGCCTCGGCGGATGATCTCGCCCTTTGTGAGGTTGATGAGCGGCGTGTGCACTTTGAATCGCTGTCCTTCGACGCCGGCTTTCGTCCCAAGCGCCGCCAGAACTTCGAACGCCGCGATGAATTCCGGCCGGCAATCCGGATAGCCCGAATAGTCGAGCGCGTTCACGCCGATGACAAGGTCCCGCGCCTCGAGCGCTTCCGCCCATCCGAGCGCGAGCGACAGAAAGATCGTGTTGCGCGCGGGCACGTAGGTCGAGGGAATACCGGGTTCGAGCACGTCGCGACCGTGCGGCACCGGTGCCTCGGACGTGAGGGCGGACCCGCCAATGCCACGCAGATCCAGGTCGAGTTCGAGGTGCCTGACGACACCAAGGGCCGCTGCCACTCCGCGCGCCGCCTCAATCTCGCGCACGTGGCGCTGACCGTAACGCAGGGTCAAGGCATGGAGCCCAAAACCCTCGGACTTGGCAATCGCGGCGGCAGTGTACGAATCTAATCCACCGCTCAGCAGCACAACCGCAGGACCCATCCTCACATCCCTACATCCTTACATCCTTACATTCCAAGGATTCCCGTCAGACTCCCCGCGTGTCTGGCGTCCAGATGTACTTGTGCAACTGAAGCTGCAGGCGCGCGGGAAGGCGATCGGCGAGCATCCACTCGGAAAGCACTCGCAGCTCCAGCCCACCGTGCACCGGCGACAACAGCACCGCGGCCGTCTTCGACGCCAGGCTGTATCGCTGCATGACGTCTCGCGCGAAGTCGTAGTCCGCGCGATCGGCAATCACGAATTTCACCTCGTCGTGAGCCGCCAGGGCATCCATGTTGTCCCAGCAGTTCTTGTCGGCTTCACCGCTCCCCGGGCACTTCACGTCGACGATCCTGACGACACTGGCGGGAACGCGGACGATGGATCGATGGCCGCCCGTTTCGAGCATCACCGTGCGTCCGCCCGCCATCAGGGCGTCCATCAGCGGATACACGTCCTCCTGCAGGAGCGGCTCGCCGCCAGTAATTTCAACGAGCGGGCATCCGTACCCTTCCACTTCCTTCACCACATCGTCTACAGACCGCTTCGTGCCTTCGTGAAACGCGTACGGCGTGTCGCACCATGAGCACCGGAGATCGCACGCCGTCAGCCGCACGAAGACACACGCACGGCCGGCTCGCGTCGACTCGCCCTGGATGGAATAAAAGATCTCGTTGATGGTCAGCACACGGACTAGTCCAGCTTTCAGCTCTCAGCTATCGGCCTACAACCGCTATTATCCTATTCGTAATGAGCAACGTCCGCATCGGCACGTCCGGATGGAACTATCCGTCCGGGCGTGGGACGTGGAATGGTCTCTTCTATCCTGCCTCACGCGGGCGGGCGAAGAGCTTCGACGAATTGTCGTTCTACGCGGAGCATTTCAACACGGTCGAGGTGAACTCGACGTTCTACGGTCAGCCACGGGCGGAGGTGACGCGCGGCTGGACCGAGCGGACACCGGCCGGCTTCGAGTTTTCGATCA
>JBGOTP010000104.1:0-13894 GCA_041476545.1 Vicinamibacteria bacterium
AGGCGTTCGCGCGGCTCTTCGATGGGCCGGCGCGCATGCCCGAGGCGAAGCTGACGCAGCGGGACATGGACCTCGCGCGATCGGTGCAGGAGATCACCGGAGAAGTGATGCTCAAGATGGCGCGGTTCGCGCGGCGCGAAACGGGGATGCGCGATCTCTGTCTCGCTGGCGGCGTCGCGCTCAACTGCGTCGGTAACGGACAGATTCTGCGCGAGCGGATCTTCGATCAGATCTGGATCCAGCCGGCGGCCGGCGACGCGGGCGGTGCCCTCGGCGTTGCGTTCAGTCTCTGGCACCGGTACCTGGACAAGCCTCGCGTGAGCCCCGAGGCCGCAGGGACGTGGACGCGGCCGCTCACAGGGGCGGGTCGGGCAGGTGGGGCGGGTCGGGCAGGTGGGGCAGGCAGGGCGGGTGCGGCAGGTGGGGCAGGTCGGGCAGGTGGGGCAGGCGAGGCGGGCGAAGCGAATTCCAGTGTAGGCCCGCGCCTGAGCTCCGGCGCGACAGAGAAGTACGCGGACGGCATGAACGGATCGTTCCTCGGTCCGCGATTCTCGGCCGCAGACATTCAGCGCGCGGTCGACGCGGGTGGATGGGTGGCGACGCGCGTGGACCGAGCCACGCTGGCCGATCGAATCGCCGCCCTCGTGGCCGACGGAAAGATCATCGGTCTGTTGCAGGGTCGAATGGAGCTCGGCCCGCGGGCGCTCGGCGGGCGCTCCATCATCGGCGACCCGCGATCGCCGAAGATGCAATCGATCATGAACGTCAAAATCAAGTTTCGGGAATCGTTCCGGCCATTTGCGCCGGCCGTGCTCCGCGAGTGCGTGGGCGAGTGGTTCGACCTGACCGAAGACAGCCCGTACCTGTCCGGTCATCGTCAACACATCGTTACAACGTGCGCGGGGAACCGATCGTCTGCACGCCGGAAGACGCCTATCGCTGTTTCATGCGGACCGACATGGATGTGCTCGTGCTCGAGGACTTTCTGCTGATGAAGGCGGACCAACGTTCGACGGTGCCTCGGACGTAGACGCGATCAACGTCCCACGAATCGCGGCTGCCGCTTGGCGAGAAACGCGGCCACGCCTTCCTTGAAGTCGGCGCTCGAGTAGCAGAGCGCAATCAGATCCTCGGCGTCCATCGCGTCAAGACGGCGGCTGACCTGGATCCGGCGGATCATTTCCTTTGCGGCGCGAATGGTCAGCGGCGCATGGGCGGCGACGGTGGTCGCCAGTTCTCGGACGGACGTCTCGATCTCCGCGGGATCCGCCATGCGTGTAACGAGGCCGAGCGTCGTCGCTTCCTCAGCGTCAATAAGCCGGCCGGTGATGAGCAGATCCTTGGCGCGGGCCGGGCCAACAAGGTCCACGAGACGCGCGGTGCTGGCGGCCGACAGGCAGTTGCCCAGCGTTCGCGCAATCGGCACGCCGAAGCGGGCCTTCGGCGTGCACACGCGAAGGTCGCAGGCCATCGCCATCAGGCATCCACCGCCGGCGGCGACGCCCTCGACCTGCGCGATCGTCGGTTTGGTCACGCGCTCGAGCCGATCGATGATGCGGTCCAGACGCTCCTCGTAGCCGAGGCCGTCCTGCCGAGAGGCGAACGTCGTAAACTCCCCGATATCGGTGCCCGAGACGAACGCCTGACCTCCCGCGCCCTTCAGAACAAGCACCCGAACGGCTTCCTCGGTGTCAACGCGCTCACACGCGTCGAAGAGGGCGTCGTACATGTCCCAGGTCATCGCGTTTCTGGCTTCAGGACGGTTCACCGTCACCGTGGCGACGGATCCTTTGATGTCAAACAGCAGGCGCGAGGGGTTCACAGGGTTCACAGGGTTCACAGGGTTCACGGGGTTCACGGGGTTCACAGGGTTCACTATGCCCTGCAACTATGCGACATGGTGCCGATGTCATCAAGATGGAACCGCCGGACCTCTTTTGACGATTGCCAGACGGCTCGGTTTCCCTCAGAATGTGCGGACCGGAGGTTTCATGCGAATACGCGTTGCCATGGTGTTCGTCGTACTGTTTGCCGGTTGGCTCTGGCTGGATGCCCGGGCACAAACCGGCGCTCCGATCGTGAGCGGCGCCCACCGGTTCGAGAAAGTCACCGACGGCATCTACTACGCGACGGCGTCCGGCACCATGAATGTCGGCGCCAACTCGCCGATCATTCTCACCGACACCGAAGCGATCGTCATCGACTCCGAGATCACGCCGGCCGCGGCGCGGGCGCTCGTGGCGGACATGAAGGCGATTACCAGTTTGCCCGTGCGCTACGTGATCGATTCTCACTACCACTACGATCACGCCCACGGCAACCAGGTGTTCATGGCGGACGCACAGGTCATCGGCCACGAGAACACCCGGAAGCGCCTGCTCACGAACGTCCTCGAGCAGTACACCTTCCTGAGCAGTGTTGAGCCGGTCCCGGCGCGAATCGCCTCGCTCAGGCAGCGCATCGCCGACGAGAAGGATCCGCAGGCAAAGGTGACGCTCGAACGCCAGCTCGCGAGCAACGCGGCGTATCTGGAGCAGGTGAAGGAAACCAAAGTCACGCCGCCCAATGTTACGTTCGACAGGAAGATGACGCTCTATCGCGGCGGGCGCGAGATCCAGTTGCTCTACCTCGGCCGCGGACACACAGACACCGACGTCGTCGTCTATCTTCCGAAAGAGCGCATCGTCTGCAGCGGCGACTTGATGGAATCGATCATCTCCTACATGGGCGATGCGTATGCCGAGGAATGGATTGCCACGCTCGATCGGCTCAAGACACTTGATTTCGACACGGTGATGCCCGGACACGGCGTGGTGTTCAAGGGGAAGGCGAAGATCGATGCGTTTCAGGCGTACCTGCGCGACGTCCTGCAGCAGACGAGCGCCTTGCGCAAGCAAGGCTTGTCCGCAGACGCCGCGGCGGCGAAGATCGACGTGACGAAATACAGGACGGAATTCCCCTCGATTCGAGGTGTCGGGATCGATGCTGCCGGCGTGCGAAGGATCTATCAGCTTGCCGATCGCCCGGAGCCGGCCCAGTAACGACGTGTTTACGCAGTTGAGAGGCGAGCCTCAGACACCCCGCTATCTGGCACTGCAGGTACCTGTAAACTCGACGGTCAGATGGCGGACTCGCTGAACGATCTGATCAACCGGCTGCAGGTGCTTCGCGGTGACCAACTTGAACGCGTCGAGGCGTTCGTGCACGCTCTGTTGGAGCCGCCAGATTCAACGTCTTCGAAGGAGGGATTCGCTACAGAGCCATTCGCCCACCGATTTGGAGACGCGCTTCGACTGCATCACCTGTTCTCGCATGAGCCGTTTACAAAAGACAAGTTCGAGCACGCGATGGTCGCCGCGCTCAATCAGACTGGGCACCGCGCTGAACTGGCGCGACGCGGCAATCCGGGACACGACCTCACAGTCGACACGGAGCGCTGGTCGCTCAAAACGCAAGCGGACGCGAGCATTAAACGTGACTCGCTCCACATCTCTAAGTTCATGGAGTTGGGAAGGGGACGATGGGAGGCGGAAGCCGACCTCGCTGGACTTCACGATCAGATGTTCCATCATATGGAGTCCTACGATCGCATCTTTTCACTGCGTTGTTTTTGCGCTCCGCTCATGGACGCCTTTGTGCGGTATGAGTACGAGCTGGTGGAGATACCGAAAGACCTCTTGCTACGTGCCAAGGATGGCGTGCTCAGGCTCGTTACCACGAGCCGCCAAACGCCGAAGCCCGGCTACTGCACGGTGATGACGGACAAGAAGCTGCTGCTCTTCCACTTGTACTTTGATGGCGGAACCGAACGAAAGTTGCAGATAAAAGATCTGTCGAAGAATTTCTGTCTGGTCCACGCCACGTGGCGTCTCATTGTCAAGTGATGACGGGGATCGACACCTTGCAGCGTTTCATCAGCCGACGCCTGGCGATCTCGGCGTATTCCTGTTTCAGCTCGATTCCAACGAACTGACGACCTAGATCCAGGCAGACTTCGCCAACAGTTCCCGACCCAAAGAACGGATCGAGGACGGTTGAATCACGACTGGTTCCGGCTTGGACACAGGGAACGATCAGCGCCGTCGGGAACGTTGCGAAGTGCGCATCGGGAAACGGCTCAGTGTTGATGGACCACACAGATCGGCGGCTTCTCAAGGATCCACTTGGAGCAGCGGATCGCTCTTTGACGGCCTCGTGGTCGTAGAAGTAGTCCTCCGACCGCGTCAATAGGAACACGTACTCGTGAACCCGAGAGGGCCGATCCTTTACTGACTCCGGGTGAGCGTTCGGTTTGTGCCAGATGATGTCCGAACGTAGATACCAGCCGTCAGCCTGTAACGCGAACGCCACCCGCCAAGGCACTCCTATGAGGTCTTTTGGCTTCAGTCCTTCAGGTGTCGGAGCCCGATAATCCATGGCGCGTGCAGGATTCTTCTTGTCTGTTTGACGCCATGTCCGGCCACCACTTGTGTAACTGTCACCAAGGTTTAGCCAGACAGTTCCGTCCTTCGCCAATACGCGCCTGACCTCACGAAAGGTTTCGACGAGCTTCTGGATGTAGTCATCGACCTTCATCTCGGCACCGACCTGGCCGTTGACGCCGTAGTCTCGCAGGCCCCAGTACGGTGGACTCGTCACGCACGTCTGAAACGTTGCGTCAGGGAAGGTCTTGAGAACTTCCAGGCAGTCACCAACGATGATTCGACTGGACGTCACCGCGCCAGAACCAGCGGTCCAAGAATCAGACCGCGGCCCGTCCCGAATGTCATGAAGGTCAAACAGACTCATCGAACTCACCCTATCTTAACGTTCCGGCTCGATCTTTTCGTACCGATATCGGCCCGCCAAGCGTCGGTTGAAGAACCCACCCTTCGAATCGGCGAGCATGAGACCCCTGTACATGAACTCAGGGACCGCAAAGTACTGAAACGTACCGCCCTGCATGAACTCGACTTCCAGCGTCTCGGTGGTCAGGTTGTAGCCGATTGAGCGAATGGTTCCCGATCTGACCGTTTCGCGGTTCATGTCAGCGGGCGTTCCGCGCCGCCAGTCGCATGGCCGTCTCGCGGTCACGTCGTGTCTGGGCGTTGTCGGGCTGGATCTCCAGCGATCGTTGGAACTGGGCGAGTGCCTCCTGCGTGCGTCCTCGCGCCGCGAAGGCGATTCCGAGCGCGTTGTGAATGCCGACGTTGGTCGGCGCGAGCGCGAGTCCCTGCTCGTAGCTGGCAATAGCCTCGTCAATCCGGCCGGTGGCGGCGAGCGCATTTCCCAGGTCTTGCCGGTACGGCGCGCTCTGCGGCTGCAGCGCGACAGCCCTGCTGAACGGCTCGATGGCCTCCTCTTCTCGATCGCCTGCCACCAGCGCCAAGCCCAGGCTGTGATGAGCAGACGCGTTGTCAGGCACGAGCCGCAGATACTCGCGGTATTCCCGAACCGCCTCGTCGTGCCGTCCCTGCCGCAGGAGCACGTCGGCCAGGCCGCTTCGCGCTTCGGGGTTGTCGGGCCGTGTTGAGAGGAGTTGCCGAAACAGGCCCGCGGCCTCGTCGAACCTCCCCTGGGTCGCCAGTGTTCGGCCAATCATGTTGTCGGCCGACATCTTCGAGGCCTCGTCCGGACGAAAGTGAACGTAGAAGCGAAATTGCTGAATCGCCTCGTCGTACTTGCCGAGACGCTGAAGCTCGATCCCCAGGTTGTAATGTGCCTCGAAGAATCCCGGCTGGAGCCGCACGGCTTCCCTGAACTCGTTCATCGCCTGATCCGTTAGGCCCTTCCGCCGCCAGGCCACGCCCAGGTTGTTGTGGGCGAAGGCGTAGTCCGGAGAGAGTTCGAGCGCGTGCGTGAAGTGCGCAATCGTCTCCTCCGACACGCCGGAAGATCGGGCAAGTTGCAACCCGCCGAGGTTGTTTTCGCACATCCAACACGCCGGGTTGCGGCTGATCGTCACGCGATAGAGCGTGTCGACATCGGCGTACTGGTGACTCAGGCTGAAGGTCAGTGCTGCCAGCGGAGCCGCCAGCCCCAGCAACACCGTCGCCTCGACCATGCTCGATTGTGGGCGCCAGCGTGCGACGAGTGTCGCCAGGCCGCCGGCGACGAGCGCGATGATCGGGAGGCTCGCCTGGTACTGGAAGTGATCCGCGACAAACGAGAACTGAAACGGAAAGACATTGAAGAACCCCAGCGCGGGAACGAGCGTGCCGCAGAAGACCAGGACAGCCGCGAGCGGCGCCCGCGAACGCTTCCGCAGGAGCCACAGCGCCGTGACAAGCGCGACCACGCCGAGCGGATAGAGGTACTGCCACCAGAGGCGCTGATCGATGTCCCAGCGCGGGTAGATGAACATCAGGTTCACGGGCCAGGCGAGTGTGGCGAGATAGAACCAGATCGCCCGGCCGGCGATCAGGCATCGTTCGATGAGGGTGAGCTGAAACATCGTCCCCTCGGCGCCGACGATGGTGCGTTCCACCCAGACGGTCGTCAGTCCGCCGGCCACGCCTATCGCAAAGAATGGCGCCAGCGGAAGAACGTCCGCGCGCCAGCGCAGACGTCCGCGCCGCCACCAGAACACGACGAGCAGCGCGGCCGGCAACGTGGCGACCACCGACTTGCTCAGGAGCGCCAGCGAGAAGAGCACCAGCGCCAGCACGTAGCCCCGCCTTCGCCGGCTGTCGTCGAAGTCCAGGTAGGCCATCGCGGCGGCCAGATAGAGCGTGCCGGAGAGCGTGTTCTTGAGTTCGGTCATCCACGCCACCGACTCCACGTGCACGGGATGCAACGCGAAGATCACGGCTGCAAAAATCGCGCCTGCGACATGGAGTCGCCGCAGGATCAGCGCGAAAAGGCATGCCGACAGCGCGTGCAGGAAGATGTTGACGAGGTGGTAGCCGAGCGTCTGGTCGCCCCAGAGCCTGTGCATGACCCAGAAGGCGGAATGCACGAGCGGATAGTATTGCTGCGTGGCGCCGACCTCGAACCAGATGCGCCACAAGCCGCCGATCGAGCGCAACCCCGGCTGCGTGATATGCGCCGCGTCGTCCCAGAGCACGCCGCCGTGCCAGACTGGCTGGTACGCCGCCAGCGTCGCCAGCACGAGCGCCGGCAGGACAATCCATGCTCGCCAGCTGGGTGATGTACGAGGGGGAGCCTTGACGGGCGGCGATTCGGGTTCCTCGCCCGGGCGTCTGGACGATCCAGACCGCCTGGATTTCCTGGCGCTCACGTCAGCGGACCACCAACTTCTTCACGCGCTCCAGCATCTCATCGTCGGAGACCGGGCGCCGCATAGTCGTCAACAGTCGACGAGTATACGCCCGTCATATAATCCCCGCCATGTCTGTGGCACGTCTTGCGCGCCTCGCGACGTGATGTCTGGTGACGCGTCCGATGCTGTCCACCGCTATCATGACGGCACCAAGCATCACTTCAACCGCTACGCCAGGTCGCTCGGGTTTCTCGACTGGGCGACGCAGCCGAAGGCGTTCCGTGCGTTCGATGGAGCGCCAATCGTCGGTCTGTATCCACGCCCAGACGCTCAGGGCGCTTCGATTGGGCATCCACGTGTCACCTACGATCAACTGTTCACCGACGCCCCTGCGCCGGCCGTACCGATAACGGCGGCCGCCATCGGCGACTTCCTCCGCCACGCGCTTGGCCTCTCGGCATGGAAAGCGTTTCAGCGCTCGCGCTGGTCTCTGCGCGTGAATCCGTCGAGCGGCAACCTTCATCCCACCGAGGCGTATCTCGTGACTGGAGCGCTCGACGGCCTGGCTGAAGGGCCATGTGTCTGGCACTACGCGCCCGATCGGCATGTGCTCGAACAGCGGTGTGCGTTCGATACCAGCGCCTGGCGTCTTGCGGATGAGCGGCTTGCAGGGGCGGGTGGCTCGACTGAGACGTGCGTCGGCGCCATGCCGCCGACGTTTCTTATCGCGCTGACGTCCATCCATTGGCGCGAGTCGTGGAAGTACGGCGAGCGCGCCTTCCGCTATTGCCAGCACGATCTCGGGCACGCCATCGCCGCGCTCCGCTTTGCGGCGGGGTTGTTCGGATGGCGACTGACGATGCGGCCCGAGTGGTCGCAGCGCGCGATCGCGGCGCTCACCGGCATCGATCGCGACGAGGACTACTTCGAGGCCGAACGAGAGGCGCCCGGCTGTCTGCTGCTCGTGAGCGTCGAGGGCGCCGCGCTCGACGCTCGGATCCCGGACGCTGGTCTGATCCATGCCGTGCGGAATGGCCGTTGGTCTGGGAAGGCGAGCCAGTTGAGCGAGGATCATGTCGAGTGGACGTTCATCGATGAAGTGGCCGCAGCCACGAGTGAAGTCGTGCAGGGCATCCCGAGTGTGTCGAGGGACGAAGGTCTGCGCGACGACCACGGAGGCGATGGGCGGTTTGAGGATCGCCAACTCGACGCGCGTGCCATCGTGCTGCGACGCCGGAGCGCGGTCTCGCTCGATGGCGTGTCGTCGATCGATCGCGCGCGGTTCTTGCGGATGCTGACCCGCGTCGTGCCGGATCCTGCACGACCGATCGCCCCGTGGGACGCGCTCTGGTGGTCTCCACGCGTCCACCTGGCGCTCTTCGTTCATCGCGTCGTCGGTCTCGAACCAGGCCTGTACATGCTGGCGCGATGCGCCGACGTTGTGCCCCGGCTCAAAGGCGCGTGCCGTCGAGACTTCCAGTGGGAACCGGCCGCGGATGGCGTTCCGCTCTGGTTGCTTCAGGCCGGCGACTACCGGTTGGGTTCAAAACGCGTCAGCTGCGATCAGGACATCGCGGCGGACGGCTTCTTCAGCCTCGGCATGATCGCGGAGTTCGACGCGAGCCTGGCCGAGCACGGGGCGTCGTTCTATCGGCATCTCTTCTGGGAATCCGGCGTGATCGGGCAGCTGCTGTACCTCGAAGCGGAGGCCGCCGGCACGCGTGCCACGGGCATCGGGTGCTTTTTCGACGATGCGGTCCATGAACTGCTTGGACTCGAGGGACACGCGTTTCAGAGCCTGTACCATTTCACTGTCGGCATGCCGGTGGAGGATTCGCGGCTGACGACGGAACCCGGATACGCGTGGGAGAGCACGTGACGGCAGGGGCTCTCAAGGGATGAGCACAACCGGTGCGCGCCAGAATGCGGCCTTCTGTCCGGACGGATCCAGCACGGTAATCTGACACTCGTATCGGCCCGCCGGAAGACTCTCGAGGGGCACGCTGAATCTCAACGGCACGGCCTTGGACCTGCCCGACCAGCCATCCGTGACCGCCAGCGGCGCGGTTTCAAACGCCTTCACCTCGCCTTGATAGAAGCTCACGAAGGCGACAAGCGGTTTCGCGATTGCGGCGTCGCGTTGATACGCCTGAAGGAAGACGTAGAGATCGCGGCCCTTGCTGAACACGCGGGTGACGCTCGGAATCAGCGTCTGCCCCTCGTACACCAGGGGATTGGCAGCTTGCGCGGCTGCCTTCTGCACGTTGTACAGCGCGTCGCCAAGCGGCACGCGCTGACTGCTGAGGACGACCGAGCTGATCGGAATGCGCTTGTCCTCTTTATTCAAGTTTGGAATGGTGAACGCGGACTGATACGTGCCGATGCGTCCGGTTTCCGCGTCGCGCGCGAGGAACTTGATCACGTACTTGCCGGGCAAGAGCGTAAAGCCGGTTTGATATTGAACCGGACGCTTCGAGAGCTGGCTGGCCGTTTCGTCGCTCAGCGTGATATCCAGCTTGTCGCGCACGTTCTGAATGGTGATCCCGTAGTCGTCTTTCACTTCGCCGATGAAGTCGATGAGCGTGCGCCGCGCGCCGCCGCGTCGTGCGAGCTCGAGTTCGCTTCCCGGAATCTTCACTGCCACCGGCACGAAATATTCGGCGCTGTTCAGCTGAAAGTAGTTCACTTCCATCGCAATCGTGATTTCGGTGACCGGGTTCTCCAGCATCAGCGCCTCTTCGAGCTGGCGCTCCTTGTCGGCGGTCGTGAATTTCGCGAATGCCTTGTCGGCGAAATAGCCCTGGCGATACGAGAGGTCGGCGGAGAGACCACCGCTCAACGACACTTTGACCCGGCGGAAGCGGCCATCGGTGGCGCTGTGCGTGCTGTAGAACCCGATGATGTAGTAGCTCGTCACGGCCCGCACCGCCTGCACGATGCCGAGCGACAGGTCGTTGTAGTCGAACAGCGCCTTGCCGCCGGTATCCTTGGCCAGCGCGTAGAGCGTGTCCTGCGACCGCTGAAAATTCGTGACGGCCGCTTCCGCCAGCCGGCCGGTGAACATGCCGATGCCGCCCGGAGACGCTCTCGTTGCGTCACCGAGGGGCGCCTGAGCCATCAAGCCGCGCGCGTCGATCGGAAAAATGGACACGTTCGCCCGGACGGCCGCGTTCACCGTGGCCCGCAGTTGCGCCTGATTGTCGACGCCGTTGAGCCTCAGGCCGCTCGCGAAGTACACGAGCGACTTCTGCTCCGGTAGCGGCCGGAGCATCGTGACAGCCGTCTGCAGCGCCGCCAACTGTCGATCCGTATTCAGAATGTTGAACTCCGCATCGTCCTGCCCGAACGCCGTGGCGACGTCCGGGTTATCGGGCACGCCGTCGCCGTCCAGGTCGTCGCCGAAGATCAGCCGCTGGATGGTTTCCTGCAACTGATCGCGCCCCGCCGTGAAGTCCTGCTTCACTTTCACGGCTCCACCCTGAAACGTCATGATGGCCACCAGATCCGACGCGGCCATCTGCGTGTCGACAAACTTCCGCGCCGACGCATAGGCGCGCGCCTGGTCTGGTGGCGGCATGGCCGTCAGGTCGAAGTACAGGATCAGCAGCCGCCGGTCTCTGTACTCGGCACCCCGCACATCGCCCGCCGGCGTCGCAATCTGCGTCTGGGTCGTTGGCGGGAGGGCGCCTACGCGGTTCACGGGGTTCACGGGGTTCACAGGGTTCACGGGGTTCGCTGGGTTCGCGGAGTTCGTCGCGCTCGCGCCGCCTGCGCCTGGTGATGCTGCGACCTGCGGAGAGGCCGGCGTGTCCTGGAGCCGCTGGAACTCCACGAAGCTGATCGTCTGCGGCTCGCCGTCCTCGGTGACGACGAAGTCCTTGGCCGTCAACCCCTCAATGGGATGCCCGTCTTTGTCTTTCACCGTGACCGTTTGAACGATCAACCGCGTACTGGTGCGGAAGGTCGGCTGTTGCGCCTGGGACTGCGGCGCTTGCGCTGCAATCGGGGTGGAGCGTGTGGCGAGGACCACGACGACGATCAACGCACAGACCGCGAAACTCGCGGAGAGTGTCATTCGAGTGTTGAATCTTGTCTTCACGTCAAAACCTCAGCCGAAGAGTGGACTGCACTCTGCGCATCTGATTCGCGCGATTCGGCAGTCCAAACTGCGGGCTACCGACGCTGGCATTCACGTTCGCGAAGGTGACCCGGTTGAGCACGTTGGTGGCGTCAATCCGCCAGTCCAGATTGAGTCGCTGGCTCAAGCTGAATGTCCGCGCAATGCCAGCATTCAGCGCGAATTGTGCCGGCCCCCTGACGGAGTTCCGACCGGCGTTGCCCCACCGCCCTGATGTGGGGGCCGTGTACGACGCCGGGTTGAGGTAGTAGCCGTCCGGTGTCGCGCCAGCCGCGGTGTTCGCGAGATCCGCGCGGATGGTTCCAGTAACGCCCGTGCCCGGTACCGATGTCAGGTACACCGGAGTCAGTGGCAGACCGCTGCCGGCCGTGAGTTGGCTCGTCGCCGTCCATCCCTTGAAGAGCGTGCCCTTCAGGCCATCGAGCAACGCGCCGCCACTGACACCGACGCCGGTCGTGTACTGGAACTGCACGTTCAGCAGGTGACGCTGATCGAACGTCGAGGGCCCGCGCTCCGCGTCGAGATTGAGCCAGTCCTGAGCAATCGATGCGCCGCTCAGGCTGACGCCGCTGAGCGCCGTGGCATTGTCCACCGCCTTCGATATCGTGTACTGCACTGTTGCCGAGAGCCCGTTGCGGAGGCGGCGCCGCACCTGAAACTGCCCCGCGTGGCGGTTGGACGTTCCGTTTGAGGTGAGATACACAAACCCCACGGGACAGGCCGGGCAGGGATTCGTCGCGCCCAGTGGATACGTATTGGGCAGGAACTCCTGCATCAAGTGGCTGCCGTGCGTGCCGAGGTACGTCGCACTGGCCGTCAGCGACGCCGGCAGATCCCGCTGCGCGGATACCTGCCAGTTCTGTGCGTAGCCGACGCGAAAATCGGGGTCGACGGCGAAGGTGTTGGACGTGGCACCCGGCGACACGAATCCGTTGGCGAGCGTCAGCGGAGTGGTCGCGCTGGTCTCCACACTGGCGGTCTTCGAGAGGGGCGGCTGCTGCGCCAGCAGCAGGGCAATCGACTGATAGACCGACGTGTTGCGATAGATGCCGTAGCCGCCGCGAATCACGAGCGACGATCCGGGAACGGGGTACCATGCGACGCCGAGGCGCGGCTCGACGCCACGCCTGTCGGGACGCATGAGCGACGCGGGATAACGCGTCCCTGTCAACGCGCCAACCGGATCGGTGGCGACGACGGAGCTGATCGCACGGAAGCCCGGTGCGATGTCCAGGTTCGCCAGACGGCCCAACGTCTCGGTAAGTGGCGTCTCGTACTCCCAGCGTACGCCCGCGTTCAGCGTCAGCACGGGCGACGCGCGCCAATCGTCGTTGACGTACGCATCGTAGCTGGACCCGCGCAGGTACTTGTCGGCATTGCCGAACGCGATCGAACTGGCGTGCGGACTACCCAGCAGAAAGTCGGCGAAGTCCGATCCCGTAGCAGATCCCGTGAACGTGAACGTTCCACGCGCGTCCTGCTGCGAGAGCATGTTGAACTGCTGACGCCGCACGTCGCCGCCGAACGTGACGCTGTGACGGCCGTGGTTCCACTGGCTCTCGGCGTTCCACGCGTTCGTGTGGTTCCGATTGCGTACGTATTGGGTGTCGCCGAGTCCCGCAAACCCGCTCGAGAACACGAGGTTCGGCGGCCCCCAGTTCGCCGGCTCCTGGTTGTTGCCCGAGACACCCGCGTCGCCAGACACGTTCGCCCGGCCCGTAAAGTACGGCGTCACGTCGGTTGACTGCCTCGTGAACTGGTATCGAAGACGGAGCGTGAGGAACATCGAGAATCGGTGCGACCCGTTGATGGCCGTATCGATGCCCGACACGGTCGTCGAGTCGGCGAAACCAAACACGCTCGTCGTGTCCGTCTTCGTGCGCTGATACGCAAAGTTGCCGAACAGCTGATTGCGACCTCTGAATGCCTTGGAGAGACGCGATTGCACCGAGTCCTGACGTGTCGCGACGAGGAGTGGGGTCTGATAGTTGTACCGGCCGGTGGCGTCTACGTTCGGCGCGGGATAGTAGCCGAGGAGCGCTGCGGCCTGTGGGGTGATCCGATTCGACGGGATCACGTTGCCCGCGAAGGGCAGCCCCGTCACAGGGTCGCGGATCTCGACCGGGCGACCGAATGCGTCGAGGGTCTGCGAGAAATCACCCCGGCGCTCCAGTGCCGTCGGCATCAACGCCGACTGCGTCGTCGCGTTGTGATCCGCGGAGTGCTGATAGCCGGCGAACAGTGTGGGGCCGTTCCGGATCAGGTGCGGGATTCTGATGGGACCGCCGAAGGTGCCGAGAAACTGCGTGTCGGTGTACGAGGGCTTGGGCGATTGCTGCCCGCTGAACGAGTACGGTCGCGCGTCCCACGCCGAGTTGCCGAGAATGACGCCGACGTTACCGTTGTACAAGGACCGCGATCCTGGGCGGTTGTTGCCGAAGGCCGCCGATTGTGCAAACGGGGAAGTGGCGCCGTTGTTGACGCTGCCGTTGATGAGGAAACCGTCGGCTGATCCAAAGGCCGTGTTGCCGCTGGCATCGCCGCGGAACGGTGTC
>JBGOTP010000105.1:0-13848 GCA_041476545.1 Vicinamibacteria bacterium
ATGATTCATACCCTGCGCGGGGTTGGTTATGTCCTCAAAGCCAATTGAACGCGCCGTCGGCAGCTTCAGTCTGCGCCTGAATCTCTGGTATTCGGCATTTTTTATCTTCACCGCCTGCACCCTGTTCCTGCTGGCCTACTTTATTCTCGCTTCTTCCATTCAGCAATCCATCAATATCAATCGTCAATCGGAGATCGGTATATCTGCAATGTTGAGTGGGCGGTACAGGATTCGAACCTGTGACAGCCGGCGTGTAAAGCCGGTGCTCTACCACTGAGCTAACCGCCCGCGAGCGTCGGCTCCCCGGCTGTCCGCCAAAACGTCTCATTATATATTCTGGAACAGCTTGAGCGCCAGCAGCAGCATCGCGAGCAGCAGGCCGACGACGGCGCGCTGCTCGTGATTCGTCAGGGCCCGCGCGAGCGCGAATCGTCTGACTGCACCTGCGCCAACTACCGCGCCCGCGCCGCTGACCGCACCCACTCCGCGCGCGACAGCCGACGCCGCGCTGCCGCAGCGATAGGCCTCGTACTCGTCGCCGAATGCGCGGCGAAGGAACGCTTCCTCCGCCTTGATGGCCGCCGTAATCGTCACGCCGAGATAGATGGCAACGAGCAGTGCGACGATGAGGTGATTCGACCCGATGGCCAGACCAAGGCCCATGACCGAGGACCCGACGTACAGCGGGTGCGCGAACCATTGATACGGCCCGGACGAGGTCACTTCGCGGGACTTGATGAGATGCCCCGCCGCCCAGATGCGAAGCGCCTCGCCCACGCAGGCAACCGCACCGCCCGCGATGAGCGTGTGAACGGTCGGCCGCGCCAGCCACCACACGAAGACACCGAACGCGAACCCGAGCGGCACCCGCAGGCGCGCCACGCGCGCGACGCTGTCGTTAGCCATGACGACCTGCGTCCAGCCGCCGCTCCGCCGCGTTGACGACTTCATCCACCTGAATATCCAGGAGGCACATCCTCTCCAGCTTGCAGCGTCGAAGATGGTGGCACTGGCAGATGGCGGCGCGCGAGACCGTGATGTCCCCGGGCCGCCAGGGACCGTTGCGTTCAGGGCGCGTCGGCCCGTACAGGCCGACAATCGGCGTTCCCACGGCCGAGCCGATGTGCGTCGGTCCGGTGTCGCCGGAAATCATGAGGGCCGCTTTCCGCGCCAGTGCAATCACGTCCGCGATCGTCGTCTGCGGCGCCAGGATCGCGGCGCCGCCGGCTTCGGCGACGACCCGATCGCCAAGTTCGCGCTCCCCTGGCCCCCACAGCACCACCGACAACAAGCCGCGTCGCTCGCGAAGTGCAGCGGCAACCTGCCCAAGACGCGCGGGAGGCCACCGCTTGTTGGGCCAGGCCGCACCAGGGTTGAGCAACGCGAAGGCGCCTCCGGTCCGTTCGAGGATCTTCGTCACGCGGTCGTTGGTTGGCGGGTCAGCGTCGTCTAGCGGAAACTGCGGAGCCTGGGTCGTGATACCGAGGACCTCGAGAAGGCCCAGGTTGATCAGCACCACGTGCCGGGTCTCACTCGGCGCATAGATTCCGCCGCCCCCAGGGTTGTGCACGTGCGTGTAGAACACGCGCGCGAGCGGTTCGCGCAGATACGGGGCGGCAAAACCAATCACACGAGGCGCACCGGTGCTGCGCGCGATCACCGCAGACTTGATGAGTCCCTGGAGATCGATCGCGACGTCGTAGCGGGTCTTCCGGAGATCGCGCGCAGTGGACACGAGCGACATGCCCCCACTCGCGTCTCCACGATCCTTGACGACGAGGCGCCGGTCGATCACGGGGACGAGATCGAGCATCTCTCTGTGCTTGGCGCTCACCAGCCAGTCGATGCGAGCCGCCGGATACGCGGCGCGCAAGGCCGCCGCTACCGGAATGGCATGCACGATGTCGCCGAGGGCTCCCAGACGAACGAGGAGAATGCGATTCACGGTTCCCGGGCGATCCGCGCCAGCAGCTCGCGCGTCGCATGATCCTTCGGGTCGCCAACGATGGCCGTCCTCCCGCCGTAGGCCTGCACGACAGCCCGCTCGGGTACCGAATCGACCGTGTAATCCGTCCCCTTGCAATGAACGTCCGGCTTGATCAGCATCAAGAGCCGCTCGACGGTGGTTCCGCCGAACACCACGACGTAGTCGACGCCGCGCAGCGCCGCGACGAGCGTGGCGCGATCGGCCGCGGGGAGAATCGGCCGGCCCGCCCCCTTGAGCGCCCGAACCGACGCGTCATCATTGATCGCCACGATCAGGCGATCAGCTTCCGCCGCGGCGCCCTGAAGATAGCGGACGTGTCCGACGTGCAGCAGATCGAAGCAGCCATTGGCCAGCGCGATCGTGCGTCCTTGCGCGCGGTCGCGGGTAACCGCCACGAGAAGTTCCTGTTCAGATAACACGCGTTCCCAATCGCCTGAACTGAAGTTCGGGCCTACTTCTGCCTGCTTCTGCCCACCGCGGTGCGGAGCTCGGCCGCCGACACCGTTGCCGTGCCCCGTTTCATGACCACGATGCCACCCGCGTAGTTCGCCAGTCGCGCGGCGTCATCATACGAGGCCCCGGCCGCCAGGGCGAGCGTCGTCGTCGCAATCACCGTATCGCCGGCACCAGTCACATCCGCAACCTCGTCGGATCCGAAGATTGGGATCTGAATCGTCTGTTGCTTTGGCTGGAAGAGCGCCATGCCCCGGCCGCCTCGCGTGATGAGTACGGCGGCCATGCCGGTGCGGCGCAGCAGTGTGCGACCCGCCCGCTCCAGCACCTCCCCGTCATCGTCTATGCGGATGCCAAGCACCTGCTCGACTTCGGACTCGTTCGGGGTGCAGGCGGTTAGACCGTGGAAGTCGAGCAATTGATAGCGGCTGTCCACCAGCACCGGCGGCCGTCGTCGCGAGCGTCCGGCGAGAGCCGTTCGAATCGCGGACGCCAGCCTGGGCGTGACAAGTCCTGATCCGTAGTCCGACAAGAGCACAGCGTCGAAGTCCGCCAGGGTGGGCAGCAGTTTCTTGGCAAATGCGCGGCTCACCGCATCACTGAGGGGCCAGCCGGCTTCCCGGTCGATGCGCACGACCTGCTGCTTGGCGGAGTGGACGCCTCCCGCGAGCACGCGCGTTTTGATCGGCGTCCGATACTGTTTCGCGCGCACGACGCGCGATCGATCCACGCCGCGCGGAAAGCTCGCCAGCAGCCGGCGCCCCTCCGAGTCGGCGCCCACGATCCCGGCCAGCGCGACCCGCCCGCCGAGGCTCGCTACGTTACTCGCTGCATTGCCCGCACCGCCGGCCACCACCTGCGTCGTGTCGTACTTCAGGATGAGCACAGGAGCTTCGCGCGACACCCGGGCGATTTCGCCGTACATGAACTCGTCGGCAATCAGGTCGCCGACAACCAGCACGCGACAGGTGGGAAACCGGTCGATAAGAGCCAGCAGGCGTTCCTGCCGGTCGGATTCGCTACGAGATTGGAGCGTCGGAGTCGGCATGCCTGAGAATCCAGCCCGCGGCCTCAATCAGATTGTTGACGACGGCATCGGCGACGAGCGTCCCCTGCGGCCGCTCCTCTTCCCTGGCGCCGTACCCCGTTCGCACAAGGATGCCGCGCCCGCCGACCGATCGGGCGAGCGCGACGTCCAGCCATCGATCACCGACGGTGAACGACCGGGAGGGGTCGATACCGAACTCTGTCACCGCCCGATCGACGAGACCGCGCGCCGGCTTGCGGCAATCGCACGCGCGCGCGAACTCCCTCACTTTGCCGTCGGGGTGGTGTGGACAATAGTAATACGCGTCGATGCGCGCTCCTCCCGCCGCCAGCAGATCCGCCAGGCGCTCGTGCACCGCATCGACCACGGACATCGCGAAGAAGCCGCGCGCCACACCGGATTGATTGCTGACCAGGACGACCGGCAGGCCGCGGCGGTTCAGCACGCGGATGGCATCGATGCTCCACGGATACAGTTCAACGCGCTCAGGTCGATCGAGATACCCGACTTCCTCGATGAGCGTGCCATCACGGTCGATGAAGACGGCGCTCAGGGGACTCATGGGTTCACAGGGTTGTGCGCGTGGCGGCGAGGACTTCTTCTACTGTAATGCCGCGCATACAACGATGATCGAGCGGGCACTCGCGGAGCATGCAGGGACGGCACCATACCTGATGGGTGAGCACGACCGTCCTGGCGTCTCCGAGCGGCCGCGTTTCCATCTCGTTGCTTGGTCCAAACATCGCGGTCACGCCGACACCGAGCGCCGCTCCAAAATGCATGGCCCCTGAGTCGTTGCAGACAAGCGCGCGGCAGTTTACCAGCACACCCGCCAAAGCGCGCAGGTCGGTGCGCCCGATCAAGTTGATAACCCCGCCGACCCGCCCCGCCTGCCCTGCCTGCCCCACCCGCCCCGCCTGCCCCACCCGCCCGACCCGCCCCACCCGGCTCGGCGAGCCAGCGGCAATCGCGTCGATCACGTCGACGCCGGCTTGGGCATCGGACGGGGCGCCGACGAGCACCGTCACTACTCCGTCCTGTGCCAGTGCACGCGCCACGTCCGCGAACGATTCCGCGGGCCACTGTTTGGCACGTCCGTTCGACGCACCAGGAGCGACTGCGACGAGCGGCGCGCGACGATTCCATCCGGCGGCGCTCAGGATGTCCTCGCCGGCCTGCCGCACGTCCGGCGACACGCGAAGTTCAGGCCGCGGCGCATCCGCCGGATAGCCGAGCGCGCTCGTCAGCTGCTGATAATACGCCGCCTGGTGCACGCGCGGTCCGAGCGCAACGGCACGGGTCAGCAGGGGCGCCCGCCCCTGCGTGCGATAGCCCCACCGTTCCGGAATGCCGGCGCGCCACGCCGTGAAAACGGCGTGGAAGGAATTTGGGAGCAGCACGGCCGCGTCGAACGACCGCGAGCGCAGCTCGGGCCCGGCGACATCGATCACACGGTTCACGCCTCCGACCAGAGTGAACAACGGTGCAATGGACGGTCGCGCGGCAACGTCGAGGACGATGTCGGGCCGCGCGCGGCGAATGTCGGCAATCGCCGGCAACGCCATGACCGCGTCTCCCAGCCAGTTCGGCGCGAAGACGACCAGTCGATTGCCCCGATTGCTCCGATTGCCGGTGTCCGGGCCGTGTGGTACGGTCGTCATGCTCGTGCCTTGCGAGCGTACCACTGATGTAGGCCGGACCTTATAAGGTCCGGCCCGCGCGATCCGACTCCGATGAAGATTGCACTGCTGCAAATCAACCCGACCGTTGGCGATCTCTCCGGCAACGCACGCCTGATTGCCGACGCGGTGCGACAGGCGGCTGCCGGCGGCGCCAGCCTCGCGGTCACTCCAGAACTGGCGTTGGTCGGCTACCTCCCCCGCGATCTGCTGCTCAATCCGGGGTTCGTCAGTCGAAGCTGGGAGCGGCTCGAGAATCTGGCGCGCGATCTCGCGGGACAGCCGCCCGTGCTCGTCGGCCTGCCTGAGCCGAATCCCGCGGACGAGGGGCGGCCGCTCTTCAACTCCGCCGCCCTGCTGCGCGGCGGACGCGTGGAACGGTGCTTTCGCAAGGCGCTCCTGCCAACCTACGACGTGTTCGATGAAGATCGGTACTTCGAGCCGTTTCTCGGGCCGCAACTACTCGACATGGCCGGCGTGAGGGTCGGCATCACCATCTGCGAGGACATCTGGAACGACCGCGATTTCTGGAAGCGCCGCCGGTACCACCACGATCCGGTCGAGGAGCTCGTGGGCGCCGGCGCCACGGCGATCGTCAACCTCTCGGCGTCCCCCTTCTCCGCCGGCAAGCATCAGCGACGCGAGGAAATGCTTGGCAGCATGGCCCGCAGGCATCGCGTCCCAATCGCGTACGTCAACCAATTCGGCGGGAACGACGACCTCGTCTTCGACGGCCGGAGCTGCGCCTTCGACGCCAGCGGCGCGACCATCGCCCGGGGCCGGTAGTTCGAGGCCGACATCGTGCTGTGCGATCTCGATGCGCGCACGCCGGTCGGGGCCGCCGCGGACCTCCAGGTGGAGTCCGAGATCTGGCGCGCGCTCGTGCTCGGCACGCGCGACTACGCCCGCAAGTGCGGTTTCAGCCGCGCGATCATCGGGCTCTCGGGCGGCATTGATTCGGCGCTCACGGCGGCGATCGCGGTGGAGGCGCTCGGCGCAGACTGCGTCCTCGGCGTCATGATGCCGTCGCCCTACTCGAGCCGCGGCAGCATAGACGACTCCCGGCAGCTGGCGGAGCAGCTCGGCATCGACACACTGACTCTGCCGATTGCCAACCTCATGCAGACGATGGAGGCGACGCTGCGCGAGGCATTCGCCGGCACGAAGGCCGACGTCACTGAAGAAAACATCCAGGCCCGCATCCGCGGCAATCTGCTCATGGCGCTGTCGAACAAGCGCGGGGCGTTGCTGCTGACCACGGGCAACAAGTCCGAGCTGGCCGTCGGCTATTGCACGTTGTACGGGGACATGTCGGGCGGGCTCGGCGTCATCGCCGACGTCCCCAAGACGATGGTGTATCGAGTCGCGCGGTGGCTGAACGAGACGTCGGGACGACCGATGATTCCCGAGCCAATCCTCACCAAAGCGCCGTCCGCCGAGTTGCGGCCGAACCAGACCGATCAGGATTCGCTGCCGCCCTACGTCGTCCTCGACGACATCCTGCAGCGCCACATCGAGGGCCTTCAGCCGGCAGACGCGATCATCGCGGCCGGGCTCGACCCCGTCGACGTGCGCCGCGTGCTCACACTGGTGCGCACGGCTGAGTTCAAGCGCAAGCAGGCGGCGCCCGGTCTCAAGGTGACGGATCGCGCGTTCGGCACCGGCTGGCGGATGCCAATTGCCCAGAGGGATAGCGAGTAGCTCTCAGCTCTCAGCTCTCAGCTCTCAGCTCTCAGCTCTCAGCTCCCCCACTCAACCCCTTGCGCGCGAACTCTCGCTCGGTGCCGAAAGCTGAAAGCTTCTTCCTAAATCTCTTCCGCGAGCGAGACTGCCTGTTCACCCTCGTCGTCCCGCCATCGGCGATGCATCCACAGCCAGAGTTCCGGATGGCGCCGCACGTACATCTCCAACACGTCGGTGCATCGTTGCGTGAACGCGCGAATCACCTCCGGCCCCTCGCCTGACGGCGGCTCGATCGGCGGCTCGTAGACCATGCGATAGCGTCCGCCGCCGAGCGGCAGCGCAAACAGGGGCACGACGGCCGCGCCCGTCCTGAGCGCGAGCGCGGCCACGACCGACGTCGTGGCCGCGGGCCGGCCGAAGAAATCGACGTAGATGGCGTCGTGGCTCAGCATGTGCTGATCGATCAGAATGCCGACCGCTCCGCCCGCCTGTAGGGTCCGCAGCACCCGCCGGATCGCGCCGTCACGGTAGATGACGCTGTTGCCCGTCCGCGTGCGCATATCTTCGAGCAGTGTGTTCAGCGGACGATTATCGAGCGCACGCGCGAGCACCGCCATCGGATGGAGGCGAAGCGCGTGCACGAGCGCCTGCAATTCCCAGAACCCGAAATGGCCGGTGACGAAGATGACGCCCTTGCCCTCTGCGTGAACCGCGCGGACGCGTTCCTCGCCCTCGAACTCGACGCGGGCCAGCATCGCCTCGGGAGAGAGCGTGCTGAATTTCAGCACCTCGAAGAGGAGGCTGCCGAAGTGCGCGAACGCGGCCCGTACGATCGCGCGCCGCTCCCGGACGGATCGTGCCGGAAACGCCGCCGCCACGTTCTCCTCGGCCGTGCGCCGGTGGGCCGCGTCCAGGACGCAGTACACGCGCCCGACGCCGGCACCGACGCGCGGCACGAACGGACCGGGCAGGACGCGGACGACCGCCAGGAGCGCCCTCACGAACAGATACTCGACGCGATGTCTCACGCGGGAACACCCTGCCTGTTCGCGTCGGCCGATCGGCGGACGCGCCGGGCGCGCCGAATGCGCTCGTCCAGCCAGTCGGCGAAGCGATCGGGTGGATCGATCGAGACGACGAGCGGCACGACCGCCACCGGCAGGCCGGTCAGGTCGCAGGTCGACAGACGAACGGCATCCTTGGCCGTCGTCAGCACGATGGCGGCGCGCGCGGCCCTGGCTCGCGACGCGATGCGGACCACGTTTTCCTGCGTGAACCGGTGATGATCACGAAACGCCAGCGTGCCAGCGACCTGCCATCCAGCGGTGGCCAGATCCGAGAAGAAGCGCTCCGGTCTCGCGATGCCGGCGACCGCAAAGACCGGTTCGCCGGTGGGCACGATGACCGATTCGCCGGTCGCCATCAGTCGCGGCGCGCGGATGGTCCGCGTGACGAAAAACGTGGTCGTGACACCGAGCAATCGACCCACGCGTTCCGCCGCGGCTTCGTAGTTCGCGTTCACGAGCAGGGCATCGGCGAATCTGGCGCTCACGAGCGACTCACGCAGGCGGCCGGCCGGCAGCAGACGATCGGACACATCCTCATCGTCGGCCACGAGCAGATCGACATCACGCGCGAGCGCAAGGTGCTGGAAGCCATCGTCGAGCACGTGCACCGTGGCGCCGAAGCGCCGCTCGGCGAGACACCCGGAGAGGTAACGATCGGCGCCGACGAGCACGGGGACGCCGGGCAGCGCGCTCGCCAACATCAGCGGTTCGTCGCCGGCCGTGTCGACGCCTGCGAGGATCTGCTGGCCGTCCGACACGACGGTGACGCCGTCCCGCGCCACGCGACGCGCGTACCCGCGCGTGAGGATCGCGGGCCGTTCCCCTCGCGACGCCAGCAGGGCCACGAGCGCCGCCACGACGGGCGTCTTGCCGGCACCCCCGGCGCGCAGGTTGCCCACGCTGATGACAGGCCGGGACAGCTGCCGCCGCCGTGAGGGCGCGGCCGCGTACCACCGCCTCCGCCACCCGGCGACGGCTCCGTAGATCGAACTGGCTGCGGTCAGAATCACAATATTTCGGCGGGCCTGATAAGGCTGTCCGGTCTCAATGGACCAGCCGAAAGGGGCGCACCACACCGGCGCGGACCGGCAGCAGATCGGCGATGGCCGAGAGCGTCTTGTCCTTGGCGCCCCGATTGGCCTCGACGAGCGCGCGGGCGGCAGCCCCGAGCCTCGCGCGCCGCACCGGATCGCTCACGAGCGTCAACAGGACTTCTTCGAGCTCGCGCTCGGACTGCACCTGCACCGCGGCGCCGTTCGTCACAAACGCATCCGCGATCTCGCGGAAGTTGTCCATGTGGGGACCGAACACGATCGGCCGCCCAAAGACGGCCGGCTCCAGGATGTTGTGACCGCCACGGTCGAAGAGACTCCCCCCCACGAACACGGCGGTCGCGAGCTGATAGAGCTGAGCCAGCTCGCCCATCGAATCGAGGACGACGACATCGGCGCGCGGTTCGCTATCGATGGGCAGATCCGATCGGCGCATGGTGACAAACCCGGCATCCCGCGCAAGGCGTTCCACCTCGGCAAACCGCTCTGGGTGGCGCGGCGCGAGAATCGCGATGGCTCCAGGCATGACCGTCTTGATGCGAGTGAAGGCGCGCAGCACGGCGGCCTCTTCGCCCTTGATGGTGCTGCCGGCCATCACCACCACACGACTCGGCGACATCCGAAAGAAACGCAGCACACGTTCGCGCGGTTTGGCGTGAGAGGCCGGCGCTGGAATCCGCAGGGAGTCGAACTTCAGGCTGCCGGTGACGCTGACGCGCGATGGATCGGCCCCAAGGTCGATCAGCCGGCGCGCCGAGTCCTCGCTCTGCATGCAGAAGTAGTCGACGTCGGCGAGCACCCGCCGGAAGAACGGCCGCACGATCCGATAGCGCGGATGGGATCGCGCGGAGATGCGCCCGTTGATCATCACGGTCTTGACCCCGCGCGCCCGGCAGATCCGCAGCAGGTTCGGCCAGATTTCGGTCTCCATCATCACAAACAGGCGCGGCTTCACGATCCTGAGCGTGCGGCGAACAATGAAGGCCCAGTCAAACGGAAAATAGAACACCGCATCCACCTGCTGCAGGTCGCGCCGGGCAACCTGCTGCCCCGCAATCGTCGTGGTCGACAGGAACAGACGCAGCCGCGGATAGCGCGCCCGCAAATCGGCCACGAGCGCCCGCGCGGTGAGCGCCTCGCCAACCGACACGGCATGGATCCAGATGGATTCCTCGCCGTCGACGTTGAACGTGATGGGGAGGTACCCAAGGCGCTGGCGCAAACTGCCGATATATTTCTTGTAGCGAATCGCCTGATACAGGAAGTACGGCGATACGGCCAGAAATACACAGAACGTCAGCAGACTGTAGGCCAGATACATCGGCGTCTTACATCTTAGGATAGAATTTAGCGTTTGTCCGGGGAACGATTGACGGTTCCCGAGGGGAGGAGTATTCGATGGCGGTCAGGGTTGGCATCAACGGATTCGGGCGTATCGGCCGCAACATCATGCGCGCCGCGCTCGGGGACAAGAACATCGACTTCGTGGCGGTCAACGACCTCACGAGCGCCGCCACGCTCGCGCACCTGCTGAAGTACGACTCGGTTCTCGGCAACCTCCACGCGAAGGTCGAAGCCGGCAAGGACGGGATTTCGGTCGATGGCGATCACTTCAAGGTGATCTCGATGCGCGACCCGGCGCAGCTGCCCTGGAAGGACCTCGGCGTCGACGTGGTGTTCGAGGGTACCGGCCTCTTCACCAACCGCGACGATGCCGCGAAGCACATCACGGCGGGCGCCAAGCGGGTGGTGATTACCGCGCCCGCCAAGAGCCCGGATCTCACGGTCGTCCTGGGCGTCAACGACGAGACGTACGATCCGGCGAAGCATCAGATCACCTCCAACGCCTCGTGCACCACCAACTGCCTCGCGCCGCAGGCCAAGGTGCTGCACCAGCGCTTCGGCATCCGGAAAGGCTGGATGACGACGATCCACTCGTACACCAACGATCAGAACCTGCTCGATCTTCCGCACAAGGATTTGCGCCGAGCGCGAGCGGCCGCCCTGTCCATGATTCCGACGACGACCGGGGCTGCGTCGGCCGTTGGCGAAGTGCTGCCGGATCTCAAGGGTAAGCTGGACGGGTTCGCGATGCGCGTGCCGACACCGAACGTATCGGTCGTGGACCTGGCGGCGATCCTCGACAAGAAGACAACCGGCGAAGAGGTGAATGCCGCGTTCAAGGAAGCGGCCGGCGGAGCGCTAAAAGGGATCCTCCAGTATTCGGTGGAGGAACTGGTGTCGATCGACTTCAAGGGGAACCCGCACTCGTCGATCATCGATGCCCCGTACACCAAGGTGATGGACGGCGACTTCGTGAAGGTGCTCTCCTGGTACGACAACGAGTGGGGGTACTCGAACCGCTGTGTGGATCTGCTGCGCCTGTTGGTGAGAAAGGGGATCTAGTCGCTATTCGCATGAAACTTTCGATCCGCGATCTCGACCTCGAGGGCAAACGCGTGTTTCTCCGCGTGGACTTCAACGTCCCGCTCAAGAACGGCGTCATTGGCGACGACACGCGGATCCGGTCGTCGCTTCCGACCATCACCTATGCGCTCGAACGGGGCGCGACGGTGGTGCTCGCGAGCCACCTTGGCCGCCCCAAGGGGAAGCCGAACGCCGAATTCAGCCTGCGACCGGTCGCCGCCCGCCTCGGCGAACTCCTGAAGCGTCCGGTCGCATTCGCCGAGGATTGCATCGGCGAGGCGGCGAAACGGGCCGTCGACGCGGCGCACGCCGAACACGGCGGACGCGTTGTCCTGCTCGAGAACCTGCGGTTCCATCCTGAAGAGGAGAAGAACGACCCGGCGTTTGCGGCCTCACTCGCGTCGCTCGCCGATCTCTATGTGAATGACGCGTTCGGCGCAGCACATCGGGCGCACGCGTCGGTCGAGGCGATCACCCGCGTGCTGCCGCGGGCGGCCGCCGGCCTCCTCATGGAGCAGGAGCTCCGCTACCTGGGGCACGCGCTCTCAGCGCCGGAGCGTCCCTTCGTCGCCATCCTTGGAGGCGCGAAGGTGTCGGACAAGATCGAAGTCATCGAAAACCTGCTCGGAAAGATCGACCGGCTGATCATTGGCGGCGCGATGGCCTACACGTTCTTCAAGGCCCGTGGCGTGCCTGTCGGCCGATCGCTCGTCGAAGACGACAAGCTCGATGCGGCAAGACACATCGAAGCCGACGCGAAGGCCCGCGGCGTCCGTCTCGATCTGCCGCGCGATCACGTCGTGGCCGATCGCGTGGACGCCGCCGCCGCGCACGAAGTACTCCAGATTGGGGACGCGGCAATCGGCGACCGGCTTGGGCTCGACATCGGCCCTGCCACGATCAAGGACTACGAAGCGTCCATCGCGGACGCGAAGACCGTGGTCTGGAACGGCCCGATGGGCGTGTTCGAGATCGACGCCTTCGCCGCCGGGACCAACGCCATCGCCCGCGCGGTCGCGGCGTTGAGCGATGTCAAGGGCACGACGACAATCATCGGCGGCGGCGACTCGATTGCGGCCGTCAAGAAGGCGGGCCTGGCCGACCGCATCACGCACATGTCGACCGGCGGCGGCGCGTCGCTCGAATTCCTCGGCGGACGCACGCTCCCCGGCGTCGCGGCCCTGAGCGATAAGTGATCGTGCCTGCCCTGCCCGGCCCGCCTGCCCCGCCTGCCCTCCTGGAGCGCATATGAGAACTCCGTTCATCGCTGGCAACTGGAAAATGTTCAAGACCGTGCAGGATGCAGTCGCCTTCGCCATGCAACTGCGCCCACTCGTCAAAGATGCGGGCGGCGTCCGCATCGTGATCGCGCCGCCGTTCACGGCGGTCCATTCCGTGGCCGATGCGCTTCGGAATTCCAACGTTGCCGTCGCCGCACAGGACCTCCATTGGGAACGCGAAGGCGCGTTTACCGGCGAAGTGTCCGCGCCCATGATCAAGGAAGCGGGCGCCGAGTACGTGATCATCGGCCACTCCGAACGCAGGCGGCTATTTGGCGAGACTGATGCCAGCGTCAAGCGGAAAATTGGGGCGGCGCTCGGCTCCGCCCTCACACCCATCGTCTGCGTGGGCGAAACGCTGGAGGAGCGCGAACGCGACGAAACCCTGGCGGTACTCGATTGTCAGGTTGGCGAGGGCCTTGACGGCCTGACACCGGCGCAGGTGGCCGATCTCGTCGTCGCCTACGAGCCGGTCTGGGCGATCGGGACCGGCCGAAACGCCACGGCGGCGCAGGCCGAAGCGGCGCACCGGCACATTCGCACCCGACTTCGCGAGCGATTTGGGGCCGACGCAGCCGACCAGTGTCGCGTGCTCTACGGCGGCAGCGTGAAGGCGGAGAATATTGCGGAACTCATGAGGGAACCGGATGTGGACGGGGCCCTGGTGGGCGGTGCCAGCCTCGACGTCGCGAGCTTTGGACGAATCGTGGCCAACGCCCAGACATGACGTGCAACGGTACTGGGTCAGTTTCCCGGGGTGGGCCTGCTGCCGGCGGACGAGACCACTCGGAGCCTCGCCGCCACGAATGTCGCGCGGAAAAATGCGCGCGCCGGCTTGAGCTGCCGATCGCCGCGTCGATTCAGCTGGTCCGACGGCCGGTGTTCGGAACTAGGTACGCCGGTGGTCCTTCGAACGGTGGGGTGACATACGACGATCGACGCGGCCTGCGCGCCTCTCGCACGCATTTTACCGGCACCGGATCGCGCGAATTCGACGCGGCGTGGCTCCGAGTGGTCCCGTCCGCCGGGCGCGGCGCATCACGCCATGGCAAAGTGACCCACCACCGGTAGTCGCGTCCAAAGTCCGTCCTGTACCCTATAGTGGTGATTCGCAACCCGTCGCGCTTTGCTACAGTCGAGAAAATGGGCCTGATTCGAGGTCGAGCACTCCG
>JBGOTP010000106.1:0-13835 GCA_041476545.1 Vicinamibacteria bacterium
CGCGGACGTGGACGGCTCCCACATCCGCACGCTGTTGCTGACGTTTTTCTACCGGCAGCTGCCGAAGATCATCGAGAACGGCTACGTGTACATCGCGCAGCCTCCACTCTTCCGCGCGAAGCGCGGCAAGAGCGAAACCTACATCAAGGACGAACGGGAGCTCGATGCATTCCTGATCAAGCGCGCCACCGAGGCGCGGGTTGTGCGGATCCCGGCAAGCGGGGTGGAAATCTCCGGCGCTGAGCTCGAAAGACTGCTGCACAGGATGATTGCGCATCAGAAGCTGCTGCAGGTTGTCGAGCGGCGCGGTCACCCCCGGGAAATCGTCGAGGCTCTCGTCGCCGCGGGTGCCGATCGCGAATACTTCGCCAACAAGAACAAGCTCGACGATCTGGCGCACTCCCTCACGACGCCCGCGCGAACGGTGACCGTGCAGCGCGACGAGGAACACAACCGGTACCTGCTGCACATCGAGGATCGATCCCTCGGCTATCCACGCCAGCATACGATCGGCGTCGATTTCGTCACGGCCGGCGAGTACCGGACCCTTCTGAGCAACCACCGGGATATTCCTGCCGTCGCCGGCGATTTGATCGTGTCGACGACTGCGCAGGGCACGGAGGACGGTGACGACGCGGCTTCGCCCGGCGCCAAGAACGTCAAGCCGCCGGACATCACGCTGCACTCATTTGAGGAACTGGTGGAATTCTTCATCGCTGCCGGCAAGAAGGGCGTTGCCGTCAACCGGTACAAGGGTCTCGGCGAGATGAACCCCGAGCAACTGTGGTCCACGACCATGGACCCGAAAGTGCGCACACTGCTGCAGGTGCGCGCGGAAGATCATACGGAGGCCGATCTGATGTTCACGACGCTGATGGGCGATCAGGTCGAGCCACGACGAAAGTTCATCGAGGACAACGCGCTGGACGTGAAGAACCTAGATGTCTAGAGGCTCGAGGCTCGGGACTGAGGGCTGAAACGCTTCCTGACTCCCTAGCCCTAGCCTCAAACCTCCAGCCTCCATTCCCTGATTTATGACCGAATTCGCCGCACACCAACACCCCGTCAACATCGAAGACGAGATGAAGCGCTCGTACATGGACTACGCCATGAGCGTGATCATCGGGCGCGCGCTGCCAGACGCGCGGGACGGGCTCAAGCCGGCCCATCGACGGGTGTTGTACGGCATGAAGACGATGGGCCTGTCGTCCTCGCGCGGCTACCGCAAGTGCGCGAAGATCGTGGGCGAAGTGATGGGGAATTTCCATCCTCATGGCGACGCGTCGATCTACGACACGCTGGTCAGGCTCGCGCAGGACTTCAACATGCGCTACCCGACCGTTGACGGTCAGGGCAACTTCGGATCGGTCGATGGCGACCCTCCGGCCGCGATGCGTTACACGGAAGCGCGTCTGCAGGCCCTCGCCGACGACATGATGGGCGACCTCGACAAGGAGACCGTCGATTTCGTCCCGAACTACGACGAGACCACTGAAGAGCCCACGGTGCTGCCTGCGCCGTTTCCGAATCTCCTCGTCAACGGGTCGGCGGGTATCGCCGTCGGCATGGCGACCAACGTCCCGCCGCATAACCTCCGGGAAGTGATTGACGGCTGCACCTGGTTGATCGAGAACACCTACTTCGCCGACACGACGGTGCGAATCACCACTGCGGACAAACTGCGCAATCTCATCCGTCTGATTCCCGCGCCGGACTTCCCGACGGCCGGCCAGATCGTCGGTCGCCAGGGCGCCGTCCAGGCGTATATGACCGGCCGTGGTTCGATTCTGATGCGCGCCCGGTCCGAAGTCGAGACGAGCAAGAAGGGCGACCGGCAGGCGATCGTCGTCACCGAAATTCCGTACCAGGTCAACAAAGCCAAACTGATCGAACGGGTCGCCGAGCTGGTTCGCGAGAAGACCATCGACGGTATCTCCGACCTGCGCGACGAGTCGGATCGCGACGGCATGCGGATCGTGATCGAGCTCAAACGCGGCGAAGTGCCGGAGGTCGTCCTCAATAACCTCTACAAGCACACGCAGCTGCAGCTCAGCTTCGGCATCATCATGCTCGCCATCGTCGGCGGGCGGCCGAAGGTGATGAACCTCCTCGAGCTCATCGAAAGCTTCGTGGAATTCCGCCAGGAGGTCGTCCGTCGACGAACCGAGTTCGAGTTACGCAAGGCCGAGGCGCGTTACCACATTCTCGAGGGACTGAAGATTGCCCTCGATCATCTTGACGCGGTGATTGCGCTGATCCGCACCTCAAAGACAATACCGGAAGCGCGCGACGGCCTCATCACGCAGTTCGCGTTATCGCCGGTCCAGTCGCAGGCCATCCTGGACATGCAGCTCCAGCGGCTGACCGGCCTGGAGCGCCAGAAGATTCTCGACGAACTGGCCGAGTTGCTCAAGACGATCGAGCGCCTGCGCGCGATTCTCGCCAGCGAACGTCTGCTGATGCAGATCATCGTCGATGAACTGAAGGAAGTCCGCGACAAGTACGGCGATGAGCGTCGCACGGAAGTCATCGACGCCACGGGCGAAATCAACATCGAAGACCTGATCGCCGAGGAAGACATGGCGATCACCGTCAGCAACACCGGCTACATCAAGCGCACCGCCATCACGACCTACCGGAATCAGCGGCGAGGCGGCAAAGGCCGCATCGGGATGCGCACGCGCGACGAGGACTTCGTCAGCCATCTGTTCGTCGCCTCCACGCACGCGTACATCATGATCTTCTCGGATCGCGGCCGCGCGTATTGGCTCAAGGTCCACGAGATCCCCGATGTCGGTCCCGGCGGCAAGGGGAAAGCGATCGCCAATCTGGTATCCATGGAGGAGGGCGAGCGCATCGCCGCGCTCCTTGCCGTGAAGGAGTTCGACGCCGCAAGCTTCATCGTCATGGGATCGCGGAAAGGCGTCGTCAAGAAGACCGCGCTGTCGGCCTTCAGCAACCCGAGGGCCGGCGGCATCATCGCGATGGGGATCGAGGAGGGCGATGCCGTCATCGCCGTACAAGTGACCGACGGCAGTGCCGAGATCTTCATCGGCACACACGCGGGCATGGCCATCCGGTTTCCGGAGAGTGATGTGCGGCCGATGGGGCGCACCGCCTACGGTGTCCGAGGCATTACGCTGCGGGACGACGACTACGTGGTGGCGATGGAAGCCGTCAAGCCCGGCGGAACGCTGCTCACGGTCACGATGCACGGATACGGCAAGCGCACCGAAATCGACGAGTATCGGGTGCAGTCCCGCGGAGGCGTCGGCATCATCAACATCGCCACCAGCGAACGCAACGGTCAGGTCGTCGGCGTGGCGTTCGTGCAGGAGGGCGATGAACTCCTGGTCATCACCCAGCAGGGCATGATTCTGAGGATGGAGACCAAAGGCGTTCGCTCCATTGGAAGAGCCACCCAGGGCGTGAAACTCATCGACATCGAAGGCGACGACAAGGTCGTCTCGATCGCCAGACTCGTGGAGAAGGAAGAGGACACGGAGACCCCCCCCGAAGTCTGAGATTGCCGATTGCCGATGCAGAAAGGCCGGCTCCACATGTGCGCGTTCGGGCTGGCCGCCGCCGTGGCCGCCGCCTGCACCGTGGCGCCCGAACGCGCCATCGTCGACCGATTCTTCGCCGCGGCCCGGCTGCGCGACACGACCGCGCTCAGCCGACTCTCTACCGTCACCTTCGAACCGCTGCAGCAAGGCATTGTCGTCGACTTCGAGGTCACGAACGTCACCCCCGAGCAAGAGGGTATCAAGCACGTGACGATTGCCGCGACAGTCAAGCTGCCCGACGGTCGTGTTGTCGACAAGGCGCTCGTGATGACGTTTCGTCGCGGCGTCCTGACAGACGATCCAGAAGCCGCCAGGCGCTGGATCGTCACAGCCATCAGTGAAAAGTGACGGCGGGCGTTACGCGGGTTCGAGACGCGCGAACTTCGCACGGAGCGTCTTGGTGCCCACGGCTGTGAAGCGAACCACCAGCTTCGTGTCGTCGTCCAGCGCCTCGACGCTGATGACGCTTCCGACGCCAAACTGCGGATGGCGGACCCGCATGCCGGAGCGAAGCGACATTCCCGAGGTTTGGTCCTCGTCTTCGTACGCGTACGCGGGTTCGGACTCTCGTGCGCGGCCACCCCGGCCACCCCGGCCACCGCGCCCGTACGGGTTCGCGCGGAACGCGTACTGCGAAAAGTTCGATTGGTGCGGCGAAACGGATGGAGCCACGCGATCGACGAGTTCAGGTGGGACTTCGTCGATGAAGCGCGACGGCTCGCTGGCCTGATATTCGCCGAAAATCCGCCGACGTGCGGCCCCGGTCAGAACGAGCTGCCGGCGCGCGCGTGTCATGCCGACGTAGCACAGCCGCCGTTCCTCTTCGAGTTCTTCCTGATCGTCGGTCGAACGGGAGTGCGGGAACAAACCCTCTTCGAGTCCGGCGAGAATGACCGTCGGAAACTCGAGCCCTTTCGCGCTGTGCAGCGTCATGAGCCAGACACGAGCATCGCGCGTGCCCTGCTCCTCATCGACATCGGAAAGGAGCGAGAGGCGGTCAACAAAGCCGCCAAGCGAGGGTTCCTCTTCGCGGCCCTCGTACTCGCGCGCGGCGGACACGAGCTCCGCCAGGTTCTCGATCCGGGCTTCGCCGTCCTCGCTTCGGTCGTCGCGGAGATCCTGCAGGTAGCCACTCTGGTCGAGCATCTTGCCGAGCGCGATCGATATGGACTCCTGTCGTGCGACCTCCGTCAACTTCACGATTAAATCGCGAAATACGGCAAGCGACGCCGCCGCGCGCGGCGGGAACGCCCGCTCGTCCAAGCCTCGGACAATGCGGGCCCATAGGGAATTGGCCATGAGAACCGGTTGTAGACCCGCGGAGAGCAAGGGGAAATCGTCGCCACCTCCGGGTCCATTGTTCCCAGCCCCGAACTGTTCCACGGCTTCCATGACGCCCTTGCCGATGCCTCGCGCGGGCACATTGATGACCCGCCGCAGGCTGACGTCGTCGTGTGGATTGATGACGAGCCGCATGTAGGCGAGCGCGTCTTTGATTTCCCGCCGCTCGTAAAAACGCACGCCGCCAACGATCTTGTAGGCCAGTCCCTCGCGCATGAGCGCATCTTCGATCGTGCGCGACTGCGCATTGGTGCGGTAGAGCACGGCGACGGTTGCGTCCACGTCGTCCGCCAGCCCGGCTCGGGCAGTCCGGGTGATGAAATCGGCCTCCTCGAGTTCATCGCTGGCACGAAAGTAGACGATGCGAGCGCCTCCTTTGCGGTCAGTCCAGAGGTGCTTGTCCTTGCGATTGCGGTTCTGGCCGATGACGGCGGACGCGGCATCGAGAATGATCTGGGTCGAGCGGTAGTTCCGTTCGAGCTTGACGATGGTTGCTTCACCGAAGTCCGCTTCGAAATCGAGGATGTTGCGGAGATCGGCGCCCCGCCATTTGTAGATAGATTGATCAGGATCGCCGACGACACACACATTGCGATGGATTTCGGCCAGGCGCCGAATCAGCAGGTACTGCGGGCGGTTCGTGTCCTGATACTCGTCGACCATGACGAAGCGAAACTGACCGGCATATCTGGACCGGACGCTCGCCGACTGTTCAAAGAGGTCCACGGTCCTGAGCAGCAGGTCGTCAAAGTCGAGGGCGCTCGATTCCTTCAGCGCGTTCAGGTAGTACGTGTACACCCTGGCGATCTGTTCATCGCGCCGGTTCCAGCCGGCGGCCGCCGCAGCCATGACATCCGGACTCTCCATCTTGTGCTTGGCGTGGCTGATGCGCGAGAGCGCCGCACGGGGCTGAACGAAGCTGTCGTCGATCTGCAGCTCCTTGAGAGCCTGTTTGACGATGACCAGTTGGTCGGACGAGTCGTAAATGACAAAGTCCCGCGACAGGCCGATTGCGGGAGCCTCGCGTCGTAGCAGCCGCGCGCACAGCGAGTGGAAGGTCGACACCCACATGCGGCCGCAGTCGGAGCCGAGCAGCGTCGAAACCCTGGTCCGCATTTCTTCCGCCGCCTTGTTCGTGAAGGTGACGGCCAGGACCTCGTGCGGCTCGGCGTGGCCGTCGCCAATGAGGTAGGCGATGCGACTGGCAATGACGCGAGTTTTTCCCGACCCGGCGCCGGCCAGAATCAGCAACGGCCCGTCGAGGTGAAGAACCGCCTCGCGCTGTTCCGGATTCAGGGCGTCCAGGAAGTGCATGCCCGGACCTATTCGACAGTTACGCTCTTGGCGAGATTCCTCGGTTGGTCCACGTCGCAGCCCCGGCGCACGGCAATGTCGTACGCGAGCAATTGAAGCGGAAGGACCATCACGATAGGTGTGAGCAGCGCGGGCACGTCTGGCAACTCGAGCAGGAAGTCACGAGCCGGGTCGAGGATCGACGCGAGCTTGTTGTCGCCCCGAGTGGTGAGCGCCACCACCAAACCGCTGCGCGCCTTGACCTCCTGCATGTTGCCGATCATCTTCTCGAACACGTGATCGCGCGGCGCGATGATGACCACCGGCATGCGTTCGTCGATGAGCGCGATCGGGCCGTGCTTCATTTCCCCGGCCGGGTATCCTTCGGCGTGGATGTACGAGATCTCCTTGAGCTTGAGCGCACCTTCGAGGGCGATCGGGTAGTTGATGCCGCGGCCGAGGAAGAGAAAGTCCGTATGTGCGTGAAACCGTGCGGCAATCTCCTCGATCGCCGGCGCCAGTTTCAGCGTCTGTTCGAGCAGCAACGGAAGCTGCAAAAGTGCATCGACGTGTGGTTTGGATGCGTCGAGGGAAAGTGCCCCTCTCAGTTGCCCGAGGCGCAGGCCAAGCAGGTACAGGGCGACGAGCTGCGTTGTAAACGCTTTGGTCGACGCCACGCCGATCTCGGGACCGGCGTGCGTGTACACCGTGCCACCGGTCTCACGGGTGGCCATGCTGCCCACGACGTTGCAGATGGCAATGCTGCAGACACCGTCGCGTTTCGTTTCGCGCAGCGCAGCCAGCGTGTCGGCGGTCTCGCCCGATTGTGTGATGACGATCGCGAGTGTCTTCGGTGTCACGATGGGATTGCGGTACCGGTATTCCGATCCGTAGTCGACGTCCACCGGTATGCGGGCCAACTGCTCGATGAGAAACTTCCCGACCAATCCCGCGTGCCAGGATGTTCCGCAAGCGAGGATGGTCACGCGCTCAACGCCGGCGAGCTCGGCGTCGCTGATCCGCATCTCCTCGAGGAACACCTTGCCCGTGTCCTGGGAAACACGGCCGAGAATGGTTTCCCGGGCCGCGGTCGGCTGCTCAAAGATCTCCTTGAGCATGAAGTGCTTGTACCCGGACTTCTCCGCCATGATCGGGTCCCACAGCACCCGCTGTGTGGCTTTTGACACGGCACGACCGAAGAAATCCGTGAACGCGACGCCCGTTGCCGTGATGACCGCCATCTCCTCATCACCCAGGAAGACGACGTCGCGTGTATGGCTGAGGATCGCGGGGATATCCGACGCGACGAAGAACTCGTTCTCCCCCATTCCGACGACGATCGGAGGGCCGTTTCTTGCGGCCACGATTTTGCCCGGATCGTCCGCCGAAATGAGCACGAGCGCGAAGAGACCACGCATGAGCATGAGCGCACGCCGGACGGCGTTCTCGAGCCCGTCGTTTTTCATTTCCCGCTCGACCAGGTGGGCGACGATCTCGGTGTCTGTTTCAGTCACGAACCGATGACCCTGGAGCTGGAGCTCGTGCTTCAGATCCAGGTAGTTCTCGATGATGCCGTTATGGACAACGACAATCTTGCCCGTGCAGTCGCGATGCGGGTGGGCGTTCTCCTCCGTCGGCCGGCCATGCGTCGCCCAGCGCGTATGCCCCACGCCGTACTCGCCGGTGAGTGGATCCGAGAGGATGACCTTCTCGAGATTTGACAATTTGCCGGCACTGCGGCGGAGAATCATCGCGCCGTCGTGAACGACGGCGACGCCTGCCGAGTCGTAACCGCGATACTCCAGCCGCCTCAGGCCGTCAATGAGGACGGGAACGACGTCTTTCGGGCCGATATATCCAATAATCCCGCACATATCAGTTCACACTCTCCCGTCGGCCGGTTCACACCCGTTCAGGTCTTGGACTTCTTCCGCTTCGCCACCCATCCGTCGATGTTCCGCTGCTTGCCAGCGCTGACCGCAAGTGCGCCCGGGGGCACGTTTTCGCGGATCGTGGTCCCGGTGCCAACATAGGCGCCTTTGCCAACCGTGACGGGGGCGATGAGCTGGGTGTCGCTGCCGATGAACGCACCGTCCTCAATCGTTGTCGTCTGCTTTGTCGAGCCGTCGTAGTTGCAGGTAATGGTTCCCGCGCCGATATTGACGTCGGCGCCAACGACCGTGTCACCCAGATATGTCAGATGCATCGACTTCGAGCCCGGTCCGAGCACAGACTTCTTGATCTCAACAAAATTGCCGACCTTCGCACGCGCACCGATCGATGTGTCTTTGCGCAGGTGGGCGAAAGGGCCGATGCTCGCATCGTTCTCGACAGAGGCGCCCATGATCATGCAGTGGTTGTGCACGATGACGCGATCCCCAATGCGGGAATCGACGATGCGGACGCCACTATGAATCTCGCAGCCCGAACCAATCGTTGTCCGTCCTTCCAGGGAGACGCCCGGGTGAATCACTGTGTCGCCGGCAATCTCCACGTCACGGTCGACGTAGATGGTCGCCGGGTCTTCAAGGGTTACGCCGGCGGCCATCAGCCCTGCGTTCTTCTGTGCGCGCACGATGCGACTCACTTCTGCCAGTTCGACGCGGCTGTTGATGCCCCGAATCTCGTCCGGATCCGAGACCGCCACCGTTTCGACAATGCGCCCCTGCTGGCGATAAATGGAGACGAGGTCCGGAAGGTAGTACTCCTTCTGGGCGTTCGCCGAAGCAATGCCTTTCACGGCTTCGAACAATCCCTCGAGTGCGAAGGCATAGATGCCCGAATTGATCTCATGAATCTCCCGCTCGGTCGCACTGGCATCCTTCTCTTCGACGATGCGCGCAATCCCACCACCCGATCGGACGACGCGGCCGTACCCGCGCGGGTTGGCCAGGGATGCCGTGACAACTGTTGCCCCAGCCTGTCGCGTTCTGTGCAGATCGACGAGGCGTTCGAGCGTGTCAGGCGAGAGGAGCGGCACGTCGCCGGACAGCAGGACGACATCGCCCGAGCTGTCTCTGAGGATGGGCTCCATGGTGAGCAGAGCGTGGGCAGTTCCCAGTTGCGGCTCCTGCACGACACAACGGATGCCAGCGTGCCCCGATAGCGCTGCCCTCAGTGCGTCTGCGCCGTGACCAACCACAACCGTGGTTGTTTTGGGCGCGAGCCCCGAGGCAAGGCTGAGGACATATTCAATCATCGGGCTGCCGGCCACCCGATGCAGCACCTTGGGAAAGGCAGACTTCATGCGCGTCCCCTTGCCGGCCGCAAGGATCACGACGTGGAGGTCAGGCACGCTCCAATTATCGTCCCGATTTGGTTCTGGCGGCAGGTGGCCGGCGTTGCTCGAACGCCCGTGGCGGGGTCGTGGTGTCAAGGGCGGAGCGGAAGGCCTCGTCGCCTCGCAACGGGTCGAGGTCGGGGTCGTGTCTGGCGATCGCGCGGTTCTCCGGATTCAGCGCCACCGCCCGCTCCAGGTGGGCCATCGCTTCCGCCAGCTCCTGGCGCTGAGCATGTGCAACCGCGAGCATATAGAGCGCGTGATCGTTATTCGGATCCTCGTCTCGCACCAGCCGCAGATGCATGAGGGCCTCGTCGTACCGCATGCCATTGATCGCCAGTGTCGCGGCGTAGAGCCGCTCCTCGACCGACACGGGGGCCGCCCCGAGAGGTGCCGCGTGTCGCTCGCAGATATTGAGATACAGCCGCACGCGCTCGTGGAGCTCCTTCTCCTCGGGATAGAGCCGGAGGACCGAGTTCAGCCGCTCGACGGCAGCCCGGTAGTCGTGGCGCTGCAGCGCCTCGAGCCCGCGTTCGTACAGGGCCACGGCTTCAAAATACGTGGAACGCCGGATCGCGGAAGAAGGGGGCAATGCTGGCACCGTCGCGCCGCGCCCGCGCCCCGGGGCCTGCCGATTGCGGTTCGCCTGAGGCGCCGGCGGATTGGGCTCCCCCGGCTGGGCCTTGGACTTCGGATTTGGCCGGTGCTTCGTCATGAGGTTCTGCCGTGCGAAGAAAATCCGAACGGCCTCCCTCGCGTTGAAAGCGGGCTACGGTAACAGAAGGTCATACGAGGGGTCAAGCGGATGGCTCTGAGCGAGCCAATCGGCCGCGATCGGTCATAAGACAGATTTCTTGGTTTTCTCAATGGCGTCGTACACATCATTGACAGCCATTGAATGGCGCTTCGCGAGACTGCTGATTGCCTTGCGGCGCGTCACACCGCCACAATTGGTTATATCACCAAGTTCTTGGAGCAGAAGGGGCCCTGTCGCAGCGATAGGCTTAACTAAATCTGGCATATGACATATTTTAACCACTACCGTATACTCGCCTCGCGGTTCGCCAAGACGACTTATCGCCTCAGATATTGGTCCTCTAACCAATTCTTCGTGCGCCTTTGTAAGCTCCCTGGCGATGCAGACCTGACACTCCCCTGCCACAGCCCTCAGTTTCTCAAGCGTCGCCAGGATCCGGTGTGGCGCTTCGAAGAAAACCGCAGTGCAGCCGATCTTGAGAAGCCGATCAAACCACTCGATTCGGTCTTTACCCCTAGTCGGAGGAAACCCAAGAAACGCGAAGTTTTCCCCGGAAAGTCCCGAGGCGGCAAGGGCGGCGATCGCCGCGCTCGCCCCGGGGACAGCCTCGACTCGGACGCCGGCCCCAATGGCGGCCCGGATCAGCGTTTCACCAGGGTCCGATACCGTCGGCGTTCCCGCATCCGAGACGAGGGCGAGGTTCTCGCCTTGCTGCAGACGCCGCAAAAGCGAGGGGGCTTTGTGGGTCTCGTTGTGTTCGTGCAGACTCGTCATCGGAGTCTGAATGGCAAACCGCGCCAGGAGGCGCGCCGTTCGCCGCGTATCCTCGGCCGCAATCAGCGAAACTTCACGCAGGACGCGCAGCGCGCGATGTGTAATGTCTTCAAGATTGCCGATGGGTGTGGCGACGACGAACAGCGTGCCGGCCCTGGGAACCATAACAAGCGGGTGTTTATTGTACCATTGACGGATCGTGATGGCTGCGTCCGAACCACTACACCACTTCGTTGACGATCTTCTGGGGTATCTCCATGAGACGCACCCGACTCACGCCAGTCTCGACGGTGTCCACACGCATGACGACCTGCTCGAGGACCTGAGTCGTCCGGCTGTTGAGGCGGAAGCCCACGCGCTGGCCGGATACCTCCGGCGGCTCGGCGACATCGACGTGGCCGCGCTGCCGCAGACCGAGCGCCTCGAGCATCGCATGCTCGCTTCGAGCATTCGTGGTCGAATGTTCGAGCTCGAAGACGTTCGCACCTGGGAGCGCAACCCGCAGTACTACTCGGACATTCTGGCGTCGAGTATCGCGGGGCAGGCCCTTTTCACACACGCTCCGGCACCCGAGCGCGCCCGTCGCGTGCTCTCGAAGCTCCGCCAGACTCCGCGCTTGCTGCAGGCCGCGCGCGAGAACATCAAAGAGCCTCCGGGCATCTTCGTCAAGGTGGGCATCGAGTCGTTGCGCGGCGCGCTGAAGTTCATCGAGACGGACCTGCCGCGCGCATTTTCGAGTGTTGACGACCTGCATCTGCTTGGCGACCTCGCCGATGCCCAAGCGGAGGCCTCCCGCGCACTCGGTTCCTACCTGTACGACCTCGAAAACGACGTGGCCCCGCGCGCACGTGGTTCATTCCGTCTTGGGCGGGACAAGTTCGAGCAGAAGCTGAAACTGGAGGAAGGCTTGCCGATGCCTGCGGATCGGCTGCTGGGGATTGCGACCCGCGAGTTGAAGGCGACCCAGGACGCGTTCAAGACGCTCGCCGGCAAGGCGAATGGCGGCGACCCCCTGGCCGCCTGGGCCCGAACGAAAGCCGACCATCCCGGCCCCGGTGAACTCGTGGCCGTCGGGCGGCGCCAGCTCGACGAACTGAAAACATACCTCGAGCGGCAGGCGCTCGTCAGTCTGCCGGAGGGGGAACCGATCACGGTCGCGCCCACGCCCGAGTTCTATCGATGGTCCTTCGCGAGCATGTGGACGCCCGGGCCGTTCGAAAGCCGGCCCACTCGTGCGTATTACTACCTGACGGACGCCGATCCGTCGTGGCCGGCCGATCGCCAGGCGGATCACCTGCGCGACTACAACTACCCGACACTCTGGTCGATCTCGATTCACGAAGTCTACCCGGGACATTTTCTCCACTACCAGCATCTGCGCCGCGTCGAGTCGAGGGCACGGAAGTCGATCCTGTTCGCACCGGCGTCGTTTGTTGAGGGGTGGGCGCACTACTGCGAACACATGATGGTCGAGAGCGGATTCGGCCGCCAGGATCCCGCGATCAAGCTTGGTCAACTCGCCGAGGCGCTGATCCGTCTGGTGCGGTTCATCGTGGGCATCAAGTTGCACACCGAGGACCTGTCGGTCGAACAGGGCGTCAGGCTGTTTCGCGAAGAAGCGTACATGGAAGAAGCGAGTGCGCGCCGCGAGGCGGAACGCGGCACGTTCGATCCGACGTACCTCGTGTACACCGCCGGCAAGCTCATGCTCCTCAAGCTCCGGAATGACTGCAAGCAGCAACAGGGCAAAGCGTTTTCACTCCGCACGTTTCACGACACGTTGCTTGGCAATGGCACGGCGCCATTCTGGCTCCATCGTCAACTCATGCTCGGCGCCGACGACCGTGGCGACTTGTTGGAATAGCCATGCCCCTCTACGAATATGAGTGCGACGCCTGCGGCCATCGGTTCGAACGGATACAGAAATTCTCGGATGCCCCAGCCGATGCCTGCCCGAAATGCGGAGGGTCGATCCGCAAACTCATTTCAGCACCGGCGTTTCAGCTGAAGGGTACCGGGTGGTACGTCACCGATTATCCGAAGAAGGGCTCGGGCGGCCAGCACGAAGATGGACCGAAGGACGCCGCGTCGGGAGACAAGGATGCCAAGGCGGCGGAGAAACCCGCGACGTCAGAGCAATCGGAGTCCGGCGGAAAATCGGACAAGACCGGGAAGACGGACAAGAGCGACAAGAGCGCCGGCGCGTCGGCGAGCGACAGCGGTTCGTCGAGCGCAACGGGCGCCCCGTCAACGCCCTCGAAGCCAGCCGCGAAGCCCAAAGATTAGACGAGGCAGTTCAGCGTATGCCGGCGGGAACCGGGAGGCCGAGCTTCGCGAGGTACGCCGCGAACGGTTCCGCAAGATCGGGTCGTTTCATCGCAAAGTAGACCACCGCTTTCAGGAAGCCCAGCTTGTTGCCGGTGTCGTGCCTGACGCCGTTGATTTCACAGGCGTAGATCGGCCGCGACTTCAACAGCTCCCGAAGGCCATTGGTCAACTGAATCTCGCCCGTGCGGTCGCTCTTGATCGCCGCAAGCGCCGGAAAGATATCCGGTGTAAGAATGTAGCGGCCGATGATCGCCAGATCCGACGGCGCCTCGTTGGCCGGCGGCTTCTCGACAAGGTCCAGGATCCGGTAGACGCCATCGCCGAGATTCTCTCCCAGCGCGGGCGCGATCACGCCGTATTTGGAGATCTCTTCGCGCGGCATTCGCTCCACCGCGAGCACCGGCCCTCCCACACGCGCGAAGACATCGGTCATCTGTTTGATGGCCGGAGGCGTCGCATCAATCACATCGTCGGCGAGAATCACGGCGAACGGCTC
>JBGOTP010000107.1:0-13768 GCA_041476545.1 Vicinamibacteria bacterium
CGAAGCGAACGGCGCAGCAGTTCCGCGAGGGAAATCCCAAGCCGAGCGGCTTCGTGCTTCGCCGCCTTGTACTCGTGTTCGGAAAGGCTAATCTGTGTTCTGACCACGATAACAGTTTAACACACAGTGTTATCACCCATCCTGTCGACGGTCATCCGTTCAGAGAGCTGCGCCGGATCACCGATTCAGTGCGCTCTCGTGGCGCGTCGGGCGCTCGCTCGCGGCGGGTACTTGACGACGCACCAGAGCGCCTCCATGGCGTCGCGCATGCCGATCTTCTTCCCTTCTCTGTAGGTGCGTCGCGCGTAGCTGATCGCAACCTCGTCCACCCGGCAGGGCAGCGCCGCAATCTTCGACGTGAACTCCGGATCGAAGGCGAAGCGGTTCTCCTCGAGATGGAGTGACTCGAGAATCTCGCGCCGGAACGCCTTGTAGCAGGTCTCGATGTCCGAGAGATCGAGCTTCGTGAACTGGTTGGACAACCAGGTGAGTCCCGTGTTGAACGAGCTGAGGAAGAAGTGCGACACGGGTCCGTTCACCACCCGTCCACCTCGAGCGACTCGCACGCCGAACACCACGTCGGCTCTGTCGTCCCGGATGGGCTGTAGCAGCTTCGGATAGTCCTGTGGATCGTATTCGAGGTCGGCATCCTGCACGATCAGCACGTCGCCTGTGGCGACCGCGAAACCGGTGTGCAGCGCCGCGCCCTTGCCGCGATTGCGATCGTGCAGCAGGATCTTCAGGTCGGCCTCGCGCCGCGATTCGGAGACTCCGCGCGGGACAGCGCCGTTGTGATCCTGCCGTCCTCGAAACTGCTCGATCAACTCGCGCGTCCCATCCGTCGACCCATCGTCGACGACGATGATTTCCGTCACGAGGCCGACGGCGCGCACCTGGCGGAGGAGTTCCTCGACGGTTCGCGCCTCGTTGTAGACGGGAATGACGACCGAGACGGTCAACGGTCTGTCGCGCATCGGCTACACCGTATCAGAAGTGCCCGCGACGCGAGTTCGGGACGAGCGTCCGGCCCCACCACCTCGCGCGCCGTGACGCCACGCGTGTCGGGACAACGCCTCGGCAAGCCCCCACGCCAGGAACGCCCCGCCGAACACGATCCCCCAGAGCTCGATGGGGATCCCCGCATGTCCCAGGAGATCCGCGGAAAACGGCAGCCACGCGGCGGCGAGCTGGATTCCGATGCCGGCCACAACGGCCGTGTGGAGGTAGATGTTGGGAAGCGGGCGCATCCAGGTGTGTCTGGACGGGTAGGTGAGGAGGAGCTGGCCGATGGCCATGAAATGAAATGCGGACGCTCGTGCCACGCCAAGGTCGTACCCAAGCCGCGGCACGAGGCCGAGCACTCCGAGCGCAAGAGCCGCTTTCATGCAGCCTGCAGTCACGATGAATTGCACCGACGGCCGGTCCAAGATCGTCGCGTCGGCCGGGCGCGGCGGCTCCTGCATGACGCCGGGCGTGCGATCGAACGCGAGCGCGAGCGCCGGCAGGCCATCCGTCGTGAGGTTGATCCAGAGGATCTGTGCGGCCGTGAGCGGAAGCAGCAGGGCCCCGGCCTCGTCGCGCAGATCGAGGGTGAACGCGAGAAGCGCTCCGCCGGCCACGAGCAATACCTCCGACAGGTTGGTCGAGAACAGGAAGCGGAGGAACTTCTGGATGTTTTCGTAGATGCCGCGGCCTTCTTCGACCGCGCCGACGATGGTGGCGAAGTTGTCGTCGAGCAGCACCAGGTCCGCCACTTCACGGCTGACGTCCGAGCCGCGCTGTCCCATCGCCACGCCAACATCGGCGCGCTTGAGCGCTGGTGCATCGTTGACCCCGTCGCCCGTCATCGCCACAATCTGGCCCTGTGCCTGGAGCGCTTCCACGAGCTGCAGTTTCTGCTCCGGCCGGATGCGGGCGAAGACGTGCACGTCGGCGAGCGCTTCGGTGAGAGCGCCGCTCTGATAGTCGGCCAGATCTTCCCCGGTCAGGATTCGCGCCACCGGGATCCCGATCTGGTGCGCGACGGCCAGCGCGGTGGCCGGATGGTCGCCGGTGATCATGACGACACGGATGCCGGCGGCCTGCGCCGTGCGTATGGCCTCGGGCACCTCGGGTCGCGGCGGGTCCCAGAACAGGGCGAGTCCCAACAGCTGCAGCGGCTCTTCAGTTTCGCCCTCGGCCCAGGCCACCGCAAGGACGCGAAAGCCTTCGCGTGCGTACGCGTCCGCTTTTTCCGCCCAGGATTCGCGATCCTCGTTTGAAAGTGTGCTGCGGCGGATGAGCACCTCAGGCGCGCCCTTGACATAGCTCACCGCCCGGCCGTCGACTTGAGCGTCACCGACCGTGACACGGGCGAACTTCCAGGCGCTGTCGAAGGGCCGCTCGGCGAGGAGGGGGTGTTCCTGCCGGAGCCGCGCGACGTCCACGCCGTGCGCTGTGGCGTATCGCAGCAGACCAAGATCGAGCGGATCGCCGGCGCCGGTGGTCAGGTCCGCGTCGTTGGCCAGCACGATGGCCGCGAGCGCGCGGGGCAGGTCTGAGGCATCGAGCGCCCGGACGTCCATGCGGTTCTCGGTCAGCGTGCCCGTCTTGTCGGTCGCGATGACCGTTACTGACCCGAGGGCCTCGACGGCGGAGAGCCGGCGAACCACGGCCCGGTGTCGGGCCATGCGCTCGACGCCGAGGGCCAGGGCGACGGTGAGCACGGCCGGCAGCCCTTCGGGCACCGCCGCCACTGCCAGCGCCACCGCGAAGATGATCATCTCCGGCGCACGGCCGACTCCTTCGGCGACGATGCCCAGAAGGCCGAGAACCGCCGCAAGTGCCAGCACCCAGCGCGCGATCTGCCGTCCCAGCTCGTCGACGCGCCGTTCGAGCGGGGTCTTCGCGGCCTGGATGTCGCCGAGCATCGTGGCCAGCCGGCCCATGGCGCTCGATGCGCCGGTACGCGTCACCTGCAGATACGATTTGCCGCGGACGAGCACCGTGCCACTGAACGCGTCGTCTCCGTCTACTTTGTCGACGGGGACGGATTCGCCGGTGAGGATGGATTCATCGACGAGCGCGCCACGAGCGTCCCCGAGCACGCCGTCGGCCGGGACGCGGTCGCCGGCTTCGAGGCGCACGCGGTCGCCCGGTACCAGTGCGCGTGTCGGGAGGCGAACGAGGTGGCCGTCGCGGAGCACCCACGCCTGCGCTCCAGCCAGGGCTTTCAAGTGAGCCAGCGCCGCCTCGGACCGCTGTTCCTGATAGAGACCGAGCGCGGCATTGAGCAGGAGGATCAGACTGATGGCGCTCGCTTCGATCGGCCAGGTCTGCGCGCCCTCGTACAGCCACAGACCGACGTCAAAGGCGAGGGCGAAAAGCAGGATGTAGATGAGCGGGCTCGCGAACTGACGCAGAAAACGGCGCCACAGCGGATCGGGAACCCGCTCGGGCAACGCGTTCGGCCCGACGCGGGAGAGGCGTTCGGTCGCTTCGGCTGTGGACAGTCCGCTCATCGGGGACTACAGCATACTCAGCGTATCGACATAGTCGTCGAGAATCGAGGAGCATCGTACGATCGCACCCAGCTCGGTGACCTGGGCTGTCAATCGTATCGGGTACACTACGTGCCGTGCGGACGGCGTTGACGACGACGATTGCGGAGCCCCTGTCGCCGCCCCTCAAATGGGCAGGCGGCAAGCGCTGGCAAGTGCCTTACCTGCTCCCGTTGTGGCAGCCACATGCACGCCGGCGATTGGTCGAACCGTTCTGTGGCGGCCTTGCGGTGGCGTTAGGCTTGCGGCCCGACCGCGCATTGCTCAACGATGCCAACGAGCACCTGATCAACTTCTACTCGTGGCTCAAGAAAGGTCTCGTCACCTCAATACCGATGGAGAAGAACGAGGACCTGTTCTACCGTCATCGCGAACGCTTCAACGCGTTGATCCGCGCGGGAAAGGCGCAGTCGAAAGAATCCGCCGAGCTGTTCTATTACATGAACCGAACGGCGTACAACGGGCTATGCCGGTTCAACAGCCGCGGCGAGTTCAATGCGCCCTTCGGTCAGTACAAGACCATCACGTACGCGAAGACGTTCAAAGCGCATCGTGACGCGTTTGCCGATTGGGAATTTGCCACGGGCGATTTCGCGGACATCGAGCTTCGGTCGGGCGACTTCGTCTACGCGGATCCGCCGTACGACGTGGAGTTCACGGCGTATTCCCGGGGCGGTTTTTCCTGGGACGATCAGGTGCGAGCGGCAGAGACTTTCGCGAAGCATCGTGGACCTGTGGTCCTGGTCAATCAGTCAACCCGTCGGGTTGATGAACTCTATCGCAAGCTCGGGTACTCGCTGCATTACCACGATGCGCCGCGTCGTATCAGCTGCAACGGCGACCGCACTCCGGCCAGGGAAGTGTTCGCGTCGCGCAATTTGTGACTCCGCGAAACACGAACACCGGCGGCGTCCTGGAGGCGATGATCCTGCCCGCGCTTGAACGTGGTGGCTACACATGCCGCAAGCAGGTCGAGACGGGCAAGCGACTCGGTGGTGGCCGGCACATGATCGACGCTGTCGCGTCCAAGGGCGGGGATGATGTTCTGGTCTCACTGAAGTGGCAACAGACAAGTGGGACGGCCGAACAGAAAGTGCCGTTCGAGGTGATGTGCCTGGCGGATGTAGTGCAAGGCGGAGGCGCCCAACGCGCCTACCTTGTTCTGGGTGGAGACGGCTGGAAGTTGCGGGACTATTACACGTCAGGGGCATTGAGAGAGCACTTGATTCATTCGGCGCTTGTCCGGGTTGTCACGTTGGAGGCCTTCGTTCGTCTGGCCAACAACGGCGAACTGTAGTCGCGTGCCGACGTTCGCCTCCAGCAAAGCGACGCTCACGGCACAGTTTGCCTGATGTGGCGTTTTGCAAATGCAACACCGGAACCGGATTTCAAGTAACGCTCAAACGCCACGGCGCGCCGTTCGTCGGAGAACTCAACGGTGACGTCAACGGTCCATGGCTTGCCGGAGGCAGTGTGTGGACACCGCCCTGCGTTGTGCGCGGCGAGTCTTGCGGCGAGGTTCGAGGTCAGGCCGGTGTAGTACCGAACTGGATCGGTTTCATTCTTCAGCACATAAACGATGCATTTGGGCAGGTCCATGCTGACCCGAGGTGCAAGTCAGCAGCCGAGAGTTGCCCCTCAAGAATCGGCGTGAATCCATTTGGTATCGACCGATTGTTTGCAGGACTTGCGATGTGGAACTTGGACGAATGAAGCGGATTCTGCTGTTGCCTATGCGCTGCTTGCCGATGGGAGATCCGGAACGCGCAGGCCACCTTCGCGTGTCTCCGGCTCGCCTCGCAGTAACGTCACTCGTGTATCAGAGGGGACAGGGTTTACCAACCGTAGCTCCGAAGCTCTTGTGGAGAAGAGGTCCACCTTCACTTGGCTGAGTTCTCTAGCCAAGCTACGGTGGACAACCTCCGCCTGAACAGGGAGCGGAGGTTGGTGGACCAGACCGGGATCGAACCGGTGACCTCATGAATGCCATTCATGCGCGCTCCCAACTGCGCTACTGGCCCACGTGCGGGAGGGGAATCCCAATCTTAGCATGACGTTCCGAGCGGGCGTCTGGTCGATCGGGACGAGACGGATCGAGGCCGGGCCGTGGAAGTCGCCTGTCGTGGAACTCGTCCTGCGGTGTGCGGCGTCGGGGCCGATCGCGGACGCGAGCGACCGAGCCGTCCGCTCGGAAAACGCGCGTCGGGATCCCTCGTCGCAGCCAACCGTGGAGGCCGGCCGTCGCCATCGCACGACAACGCGGCCGTAGCCTCTCGTACGGCGACGGTCACGGTCGGACGCGCGATGATCGCTGAGGTCATCCCAACGCGATCCCGCGAATATGACCGTCCGTCGAACGACCCGTTGACCGTCGCAGGTGCGGACGAGTACGAGGCGGAGGACGCGGTGTCCGGCCAGCCGACCGGTTGGCTGTGGCGAGGGATCCCGACGAGCGATAGCGGAGTGACAACTTCCTCGGTGCGCGAAGTGGAGGCGCGTCGAGTGTCACGAGGCGCCGCCCGGCGGCCGACGGCTCTCAGGGGCGCCGGGCCCGCGCTGGATGTCGGGCGAACGGAGTGCTCAACGCTTGCCCAGCTGCCGCTCGAAGAAACCCCACACGCGGTTCCAGGAGTCCACCTGCTCCGGCGTGTCCTTCGGCTTCCACGCGCCGGGATCCGTCTGTCGATCGAACAGGTGACCGCCGAGGGGGTTCTCGTAGATCTTCGTCTCGGCCAGCGACGGCTTGCGCGCGCGCAGCGCATCGATGAGCGGCTGCGACTCCTCGATATTGACGTCCTCATCGTTCTCCGCAATGTGCACGAGCAGGGGAATCCGCAGACGGTCCACTTGAAACAAGGGCGACCGATCCCGGTACACCTGCCGCCGCTCCGCCGGCAGGCCGCCGAATCGGTTCTGGGGGTCAATCAGCGCGCGAAGCGCCTCCTCGCCCTTCCACGCGAACCGCTGAACGAGGTTCGCGACGGGGACAATGGCCGCGGCGGCCCTGAAGCTGGTCGGATTTCGGAACACCGACAGCAGCGCAATCAGTCCGCCATGACTCCAGCCGATGATGCCGACGCGCGCCGGGTCGACGTTTGGGTATCTGCTTCGAAGGGCGCTCACCGCCGTCACCACATCGTCCACTTCCGCGCCGCCGTAGTCGATGGCGTCGTAGAAGGTCTTGCCGTACCCGATGCTGCCGCGATACTCGGGCGCGATGACGACGTAGCCGCGGGCGACAGCGTCGCGGACGTATGGAATGAAATGCTCGTAGAGGTGTCCACGGATGTCTTCGTGCACCCACACGATGGCAGGTTGTGTCCTGGATGCCCCAGGCGCCGATGTTGCCGGTGCTGGCAACGCTGATGTGGCCGCTGCCCTTGGCGCTGTCGACACTGTCGACAGGGGCTGGAACACAAAGGCGGGGATGTCCAAATCGCCCACCCGGCTCCGGTAGAGGATCTTGTCCATCCGCATGAACCCCTGGCTCGCCTCTCGCCAGATTCGGTCGGTGTCCGCCTGCTGGCGGAGGGCCCGGTCGAAGTCCGGGGTTCCTGCTTCGACGCGTTCATTCTGTCTTCCGCGCTGGGCGTCTGATTGGAGGCCGCTCGCCTGAGAAACGGCAAGACACCCAAGAACGCCAAGAGCGGCGAGCATCGCCCCAACGCGGGCGCTGGGGCACCTGGTGGCCATCGCCACCGATCCTACACTCGACCGGCTCCCTCCGACGCGCGTTCGTGCGCGCGGGTCAGCCATTGCCGCAACTGACCGGCCGCGGCGTCCGGCGTGGCGCCGTAAAACGGCATCAGCGCGGTCGGCACGCCGGGCAGCCGGACAATGTACGCGCGCCAGCGATTCACGGCGACCTCCGTGACCTCGATCAGGTACGGACGCCCCGCGATCAATTCCTGAAACCGGTGAACGGCAGTGGACACAGTTGCGACGGCTGAATTGAATGTGTTGGGAGGAACGAATTGTACGCGGCCAGCGGTGCGGATCAAGCGAAGCCAGCCACGAAAGCAGATTCACAAACATGATGACGTCGGGACCACGGGCGTGCGCGTCAAAGATTTATTTTCATCGTCAGGACATCCACAGGAAATGCACCGTTCATCCACAGCTTTTCAACAGCCGTGTCGCTTGACGGCATTTCCGGTGCCACGTACGCTTGGAACTCAAATGAAAACAGGCGTGTATGCCGTGGTCTGCATGTTGGCGATGGCGCGCCCGGCGTCATCATTTGAACTAGCACCTGATCCGCCGACACCCGATCCGGCGGCACCCGAGCAGGGAACACTGGTCCAGAGTGCGCCGCCCGACGCGACACTATTCCGCGTGTTCCTCAAGAATGGAACGACGCTCGTCAGCTACGGCGAGGTGGCGCGCGTCGGGGATCGGCTCGTATTTTCGATGCCGGTGGCATTGCCAACGCCTCCCGCGCTCATGTCGCCCGCGGCGTTCATATCAACGCCGGACCTGCAGCTCGTCAATATTGCCGCCGACCACGTGGACTGGACGCGCACCGACAGCTACGCGGAGTCCGCTCGATCGGCTCACTATCTTTCGACCCGGGCGATGGACGACTACGCGCGTCTGTCGAACGACGTCGCCCAGACGCTGAACGACGTCGCGCGCACAGCGGATCCCGCGAGCCGTCTGGCGATCGTCGAAAGCGCGCGGAAGCGGCTGGCGGAATGGCCCGCCGCTCATTACAACTTCAACTACGGGGAAGTGCAGCAGCTGCTGGTGTTTCTGGACGAAGCGATCGCCGACCTTCGAGCGTCGGCCGGGGCCTCCCGCTTCAATTTGAGTCTGGTCGCCGCCGAGGCGCCCGTGCAGCCGTTCGAGCCGTTGCTCCCGCCGCCAACGCTGAAGGAGTCGATCGAGCAGGTGCTCGTCGCCGCGGGGCTGGCCGACTCGCCTCAGGAACGGGTGTCGCTGCTGTCGACGGCGCTCGCCGAGATCGACCGGGACTTCGGAGAGTTTCCCGGCGACTGGGCTGCGGCCACCGCCGCAAAGCTCCGCAAGGACCTTGAAGGAGACGTGCGGGCGGATCGCGCCTATACACTGCTGACGCAGACGTCGATGGCGGCCGCCGTGAAGGAGGCGCGCGCGGCGGACGTGCGCGGCATCGAGCGCCTGCTCACCGAGATTCACGATCGCGACACCGCGCTTGGTGCGAGCAGATCCGACGTCGTGAGCGCGCTCATCGAGTCGGTCCAGGAGCAGCTCGATGCCGCAAGGAGACTGCAGCTGGCGCGCGACCACTGGGCGGTTCGTCTGCCCGCGTTGCGCCGGTATCGCACGGCCCTTCGCGCAACGTTCGATCGATTCGATCTCCTGAAGCCGTCGCTCGAGAACATCCGGGCGCTCGCCGGCTCGACGTCCTCCACCCTGGCGTCGGTCGAGCGTCTCACCGGTCAGATCCTGCGGATGCTCACGCGGATCAAGGCGCCCGAGGAACTGCAACCGGCGCATGCCCTGCTGGCGAGCGCGGCGCAGCTCGCCGGAAATGCCGCCACGACTCGTCGCGAGGCGGCGCGGGCGGCGAATATGGCGCAGGCCTGGGACGCGTCCTCTGCCGCCGCCGGTTCACTCATGTTGAGCGCGCACGCTCGAGACGAGATTCACGCGCTGCTCCGGCTTCCGCAATTGCACCAGTGATGACTCCGCGCCGGACGCGGCTCGTTCGTGTCCCAGACCTGCCGATGTTCCGCCGCGCGATCCGAGAACTCGCGCGGCAGGCGATCGCAGCCGACCCATCCGACGTTGTCGTCGTCGTGCCGACCCGTGGCGCCGCGCGACAGATGTCCCGATCGTGCCGCGAGATGCCGGCCGAGGCCTTCGTCACTCGCGACGAACTGTACGACGTGCTGCTGGCGCGCCTTGCTCACCCGCCAAGGCGACTCACCGTGTTCGAACGCGACAGCATGATGCTGGCTGCCGCCTCCGCGTCTTCCCCCAACGTCCGCGGCGCCGGGTTGCCGTTTCAGATTCGTCCCGGGCTCGTTGCCGAGATGCTGCGGTTCTACGATCAGCTCCGGCGCCAGTCGCAGACCGTCAAACGGTTTCAGGAACTCCTGGAGGACGCGCTCGGAGGCCGTGCGACGGACGTCGATCGGGGCGCCGAGCGGATGCTGCGTCAGACCGCGTTTCTCGCGGACACCTTCCGGGACTATGAGCGCCGCGTGCGCGAGAGCCACGCTTGCGACGAACATGCGCTTCGCGATCGCGTGCTCGCTGAACAGGAAGGCAGCTGGCTTCAGCCGGTGCGACACGTCGTCGTGACCGTTCCAGACTGGATTGCCGATCCGGACGGCTTGTTTGTCGCCGACTTCGATCTGCTGTCGCGCATGCCCGGTCTCCTGACGATCGACATCGTGTGCACGGAAGCGCTGCTCGGATCAGGTTTCCACGAGCGGTTGCACGGATGGTGGCCGGGCATCGACGAGCAGGAAGGCGCCGGCATCGTGGACCCAGCGTTATCGGGCCTGCCGAGATCCCGGCCGACGCTCGTCACCCCAGCTCCCGCCGTGGTCGCGGCGGCAGCGGCAGGCCATGCGCCCACCGCGCATGTCACGCCTGCGCCGTACTGGTTCACCTTCCGTGATCGCGAGGAGGAATTGATCGCCATCGCGCGGCGCGTCGTTCTTGAAGATCTCGACCGGATCGCCATCGTCTTCAAACGCCCGCTCCCGTATCTCTATCTGGCACCGGACACGCTGGGATCGGCGGGTATTCCCTTTGAAGCGGCGGACGCGCTGCCCCTGGCCGCCGAACCGACAGCCGCCGCGATCGACCTCGTGCTCGACGTCGTCGAAACCAACGTCACGCGCCAGTCGATCGTGGCGTTGCTGCGCACGCCGCATTTTCGGTTGATTGACGCCGCCGATTCACTGGCCGCCACGACTGCGCTCGATCGCGCGCTGAGCGCGGCCCGATATCTGGGTGAACGTTCCAGACTCGAAGCGCTCACGGCGATTCCCACTGGTGCGGCGCCGGCATTCGACGCGGCGGTCAAGGCGGCGCGAGAGCTGGCGCCGCTTTTCGAACCGTCGCCGGCCTCCACTCAGATCCGCCGGCTGCTCGCGTTCCTCGACGCCCACTTCCGGCCGCTCGACGAAAGCGATCCATTTGTGCACCGTGAACGGCGCGCACGGTCCGCGGTTGTCCAGACGCTCGCCAGTCTGGCGGACGCGCATGCCCTTCACCACGACCCCCTCTGGTCCATCGAGGATCTTGCCGCGGCCGTCCGACGCTGGCTCGGCGAACAGACGTTTGTTCCCGAATCCGAGGGCGCCGGCGTTCAGCTTCTGGACGATCAGGCAGCGCGCTACATCGAGTGCGACGATCTGACGCTCGTGGGTCTTGTCGAGAACGAGTGGCCGGAACGTCCAAAACGCAACATCTTCTATCCCTTGTCGCTCCTGAAAGCCCTGGGCTGGCCGTCCGAGAAGGACCGTCGCGGCGCCGCCGCTGCCCGGTTTCTCGATCTCCTCGCGTCGGCGTCTCGGCGCGTCGCCCTGTCCACGTTCACACTGGACGATGAAGCGCTTGTGACGCGATCGATGTTGCTCGATGAGGTGCCACGGGCGCGCCTCTCCATGGTGGTCAGTGATGATCAGGCCGAGCAGGAGCAGTCGGAGCACGAGTCGGTAGAACACGAGTGGACGGAGCTGCGAATTGGGCGGTCGCCGTCGAGTGATCCGGCGTTCCACGGAAGCCTCGGCCCGCAACCCGCGAGAACGTGGTCGGTGAGCGCGATCGAGACGTATCTCGATTGTCCGTTCAAGTTTTTCGCGCAGCACGTGCTGCGCCTTCAGGAAGAACCAGACGATGAAGAGGTGATGGATCCGCGGCGTCAGGGACAGTTTGTGCACCAGGTCTTCGAGGCGTTCTTTCGGGACTGGCAGACCGCGGGCCGCCAGGCCATTACTCCAGAGAATCTGGATGCCGCGCGCGGCATGTTTGCCGAGGTCGTGGATCGCGCGCTCGTTCGCTTGCCCGATGCGGAGGCCGGCCTCGAGCGGACGCGTCTGCTCGGTTCGCCTGCGGCCGCCGGTCTGGGCGAGGCAGTCCTGCGGATGGAAGCCGAGCGTCCCGTGGCCGTGGTCGAGCGATTGCTCGAGCACAGGCTCGACGGCGACTTCGTGTTTGCCACGGCGGCGGGGCCGCGAACCGTCTCTTTGCGCGGCAAGGCCGACCGTCTGGATTTGCTCGCGGATGGGACGTTCCGTCTCATCGACTACAAGCTCGGATGGCCACCGAACAAATCGCGCGCGTTGCAGTTGCCGATCTACGGTCTCTCCGCCGAGCAGCAGCTGTCTGCCTCTCGCGGGCGTCCATGGATGCTCGGGGAGGCCGCGTACCTCGCCTTCAAGGGGCCGAAGCGGGTCGTGCCGCTCTTCTCATCGCGAGAGAACCGCGACGAGATTCTTGGGCAGGCGCAGCAGCGTCTTTCCGACACCCTCGACGCAATCGAGAGCGGCGAGTTTCCGCCCAAGCCAGACGATGTCTACCGCTGTGAGACGTGCAGCTTCGCATGCGTGTGCCGGAAGGACTATGTCGGGAGCATTTGAGCCCGTCGATGTCGCCGCGCGGCTTCATGCCGTCGATCCGTCTCAGAACGTCGTGCTCGAGGCTTCCGCGGGCACGGGGAAGACCCGCGTTCTGGTCGAGCGCTACGTCAACCTGCTGCGCGTGGGTGTGGATCCCGATCATATTCTGGCGATCACGTTCACCCGCAAGGCCGCGGCCGAGATGCGCGATCGTATCGTCGACCGGCTGCGGGAATCGAGCCGTCTGTCGCAGGCCGATCTCGCCCGATGGCGCGATCTCAAGCACCGCCTGGGCGACATCGCCATCTCCACCATCGACGCATTCTGCCTGTCGCTCCTGCGCGAGTTTCCGCTCGAAGCGGGCGTCGATCCCGGCTTCGACCTTGCGGACGATACCGACGTGCCGCGTCTTGTGTCTGAATCGCTCGATCAGGCGTTGCGCATCTGCCGTACGGTGGCGCGAGAGGACGATGACGTCGCGCTGGTGTTTGCGCAGCTCGGCGAACGCCGGCTGCGCATTGGGCTGAGCGCGTTGCTGAATCGCCGCCTCGTGGCTCCGCAGGCGCTGCGGCGGTACCTGCAGAGCGGTCCCAGGGACCTGACGGCTGCGGTGGCGTGCTCGCGCGCCGTCGAGTCGCTAGGCGAACTGTTCGGCGGCGTCATCGGATTCCTGGACGATGGTCCGATCCGCCATCCGCAGTTCGCGATGCTCGCGGCTGATATCCGCAGTCTTGTCGCGCATCCGAAACGTCTGGCGCTCGATACCCGTGGAGGGCAGGCGGCGTGTCGTGCCCTGCTCGACCGCCTGCGGTCCTACTTCCTGACCCAGGATGGGCGGCCTCGCGGCAAGAGCTTTGCCGGCACCATCTTCCGGAAAGAAGACTGCACGGGCGACGCCGCCTGGCGACGCCATCGTCAGGTTGCATCGGAGTGCGCGCCAGGTGTGGCCGAAGCGATCGCGCGTTTCCGGCGCGATCTCAATGTGGTCCTCTCCCGCGGGACCTGGCGAATCTACGCCGTCGCGCTCAATCAGTATCAGCGAACACTCGAGGCTCGGGCGCTCCTCGATTTTTCCGGGGTGCTCGAGAAGGCGGTCGCGCTCCTGAAGGAAATGGACGAGTTCGCGGAGAGCCGCTTCCGCCTGGAATCGCGGCACCGCCACGTGCTGGTCGACGAGTTTCAGGATACCAGCCGTGCGCAGTGGGAACTCGTCGCGCAACTCGTTCGAAACTGGGCCGAAGGGTTTGGCGCCGCGACCGACGCGCTGCCGCCGTCGATCTTCATCGTGGCCGATCGGAAGCAGTCCATCTACGGCTTTCGGGATGCCGACGTGGCGATCCTCGACGAGGCCGCGGGGTTCATCGAGGGGCTGCGATCGGAAGGGGAGCCGCGACGCACCATTGCCGTGAGCTTCCGTGCGGCACCGGCGCTGCTCGCCTTTGTCAACGACGTGTTCGGGGCGATTGTCGGAGCGGAGGAGCACGCGATCGGGCGTAGGGACGGGTTCCGCTACGACGAGCGCGACCGGTTTCCAGTCCCAAATGGGGCAGGTGGGGCAGGGGAGGCAGGTAGGGCAGGCACGGCAGGCACGGCGGGCGGGGAAGAAACGGACGCGGCCGCGGACGAGGCCGTTGGGTTGATTGCCGGGGAAAGCGTCGGTGACGCAGCCGA
>JBGOTP010000108.1:0-13764 GCA_041476545.1 Vicinamibacteria bacterium
GTTGGTGTAGGTCGCGTTGTCGACCAACTTGTTCGGGGCGAAATCGCCAACTGTGGCTCCCGCGTTCTGAGCGAAATCAAGCGTCGAATCCTGATCCAGAACAGTGACTTCCTTGTTGGCCGAGTCCACGAGCGAAATCTTCTTGAGCGTAATCGCGAGCTTGTCGCCGGGCGGCACCGGCGTCCCCGTGCAGCCGCCGACCGGCACCGGCCCGGCCGCGTGCGCCCCGGTGAAGATCGGCGGGACGAACAGGTTGACAACCGTGATCGCTCCCTTGGATGTTTGCAGCCCCGGCCGCCACATCGAGACGGCTGCAGAGGTTGCCACCAGGGCCGCAATGACGACGAGCCGCCGGATTTCGCGTCGCACGCGCTGGCGATCCATGCCCATCTCCTAACCGACCTTTCCGCTGATAGTGACCGTGCCTCCAGAGGGTCCGAACCGTCCAGATGTCAGCCGCATCTGAACCGAGCGGCTCACACCGCCGGCCGTCGCGGTGATCAAGACCTCGGTGTCGTGCGAAACGCCGCCGGTGATGATGGTGAAGGTCGCGCTCCTGTTGCCAGCTGCAACGGTGACGCTGGCGGGTGGTCGCCCATCGATGTTGCTGCTTTCGATCTTCACGACGGTTCCGCCGGCCGGGGCCGGGTCATCGAGCGTGACCGTGCCCGTCGTGGAATCGCCACCGCGCAGGGTGAGCGGATCGATCGTGAGCGACAACAGCTTGACCGGCGTTGGCGCTGGAGCGGGTGCAGGCGTCGGCGCTGGGGTCGGCGTCGGCGCTGGGGTCGGCGTCGGCGTTGGAGTCGGCGTCGGTGTCGGCGTCGGATCTGCTGTCGGGACCGTGACGGGAGGCGTAGCTTGCGGGATCGCGGTGGCAGGTGCCGATGGCGTAGATGGCGTATTGCCGCTGCAGGCTGCCACTAGGACAACGGCCGTACGCAGAATCAGCGTTGCGGTTCTGCGCCTGATCGGACGGAAACGCCTTCTGAAACCGATCACGTCCTCGGCGACTGGGGGGCCGTCGCGAAAGGTGAGCATCGTGCGGGCCCTTTATACCCCAAACCCAGCTCGTCCGCAATAACACCCCGGGGGGGTATCTTTCAGCCGCCCGCCACCGAGTCGAATGCCTCGGGATGAGGCGCCCGGATGCGGGCCTCATTTTGATCAATCACGCCCTGCTCGACGAGCTTCGTCAGGGATTCTTCGAAGGTGAACGATCCTGCCTTGCGAGTGACCGTGATTTCCTGATGCAGGTGCTGCAGCGCATTCTTTCGAATGTGCTGCCGCGCCCCGTCGCTGACCACGAGTAGCTCCGCCGCCGGCATCAACGTCCCCGACAAGGTTGGAATGAGCGTCTGCGTTAGCACGGCCGCCAGCGCCATCGCCAGCTCCTGACGCACGGCGTTCTGACGCTCGGTCGGAAAGGCGTCCGCGATTCTCGACACCGCCGCCGCGACGTCCGTCGTGTGCACCGTCGCGAACACGAGGTGGCCGGTTTCGGCTGCCGCGAGGGCAATCCGCATCGTCCCGGGATCGCGCATCTCTCCCACGACGATCACGTCCGGCGCCTGCCTGAGCGCCGAGCGCAGCGCGGTGGGAAAGTCCGGCGCGTCGGCGCCGATCTCGACCTGTTCCACCAGGCTCCGCAGGTGCACGTGCTCGTACTCGATTGGATCCTCGACGGTGACGATGTGCCGCGCGTCGCGACCGTTGATCTCGCCGACGAGCGCCGCCATCGTGGTCGTCTTGCCGCAGCCGGTCGGCCCCCCAATCAGCACGAGGCCGCGCGGAAGCGTGGAGAGCACGCTGATGTCATGGGTGAAATGCAGGTCGGCGATGCCCGGGATCTTCAGGGGCAGGGCGCGGATCGCGGCGGCGGGGCGGCCGCGCTCGCGGTGGAGATTCATGCGGAACCGGCCGAGCCCACGCACGGTGAACGCCAGATCCACGGCCGCACCGTGGCGGTAGGCATCCTGCAGCCGCTCCGGGACGAGCGGGACGACGGCCGCCTCGATGTCCTCGGCGCTGAGCACGAGCTCTGACGTCGGCAGCAGCCGGCCCGAGGCGCGCACGACCGGCGGCGCGCCCGTGACGAGCAGCAGGTCAGTGCCCTGGAGTTCCCGCAGCCGGCGCAGCCAGGTTTCGGTCGAGCGCGGGCTGCCCGGAGCTTCGGCTGTTCGTTGCGGCGCAACGAGGTTCAGCTCCGAGGCCAGGTGATCGAGGTCGTCGTCGAAGTCGCCCATAGGTGGATTATCGGACGACGAGCGGAAAGGGTCTTCCCCTGAGGATTACCACACGAATCGGAGCGCTACCTCACCTTGCTGCTTTGCCTGCGCCGTCAGAATCTGGCCGAACGTCGCCGCTCGGGCGCTCGTCTGATAGCTGCTGCCAACGCCGCCCAGGTTCGTGCGTCCGAGCACGTTGAAGACCTGGCCGATCAGCTCCACCTTGCGGCCGCCACCGATGTTCACGGCCTTGCTGCCGCGGAGATCGAGACGGTACAGGGTGTTCGAATCGACCTGGCTCACGGGGAGCGCCGAGAGGCCGAGCGTGGCCCTGTACGCGTTCACGGCCGTCATCATCGCGCCATTCTGACGGTTGCCCATGTCCTTCGTCGTACCCGGGACGAAGTCGTTGTTCGTCCCGTCTCCGTTGAGGTCGGTGCCGGCGCGCGCGCTGAACGGCGTCGTGGTCCTGAAGTTCCAGATGACGCCGAGCACGACGTCCGATGGCAGCTGGAACCCGCCGCTCATGACGAGCGCATGGCGCCGGTCGCTCGGCAGCGGGCCGATGTCGGCTTGCGGATTGTAGTAGTCGGTGATGCTGCCGCCCTGGTTGATGCCCACGCTGTCGGGCGAACCGTAATTCCCGTCCTGCTTCGCGAGGGTGTACGAGATCTGGTACTGGTAACGATGGGCCAGCCGCTTCTCGAGGCGGACGAGCAGCGCCTTGTAGGTCCAGTTGCCGACCGGATCGGTCGAAATGATCTGGCCCCACTCGGGCAGCGGGCGCACGCCGTTCTTCGGCGTGTTGATGTTCTCCGTCGTCAGGTAATGCGTCGCGTTCTGGTAGACGCCGTCGACGTTGACCGCCGTGTCGACCATCAGCTGCTGGGAGAACCCCGCCGTGTAGGTGCGGACCGGCGCGTTGACCAGCTTGTTGTTCAGGATGTTGATATTGGGCGGCGCCGTCGACGCGAATGACGCCGGATCGCGGCCCTGATACGGGTCCGGATACGAGGGGCTGTTGATGATGATGCTGTTCTGCTTCAACGCCGTAATCTCGGTGCCCTGCGTGGCGTTCGTGATGTTGTTGTACACGATGCCGTAGCCGCCGCGAATCACCGCGCGCCCGTTATTGCGGACATCCCACGCCACGCCCAGGCGCGGCCCGACGTTGTTCTTGTCGCCGCGCGAGGCGAAGTCGACGTACGGCAGGGGCCGCGGATATTCAGACTGCTTGTGGTGCTCGTCCCACACGCCGGTCTGGATGTCGTACCGCAGCCCCAGGTTGAACGTGACCCCGGACAGCGGTTTCCACTCGTCCGAGACATAGGCCGCGTACGTGTGGCTGATGATGTCGCGGAACACGTTCGGGAACGAGGCCGTGAACTGCGTCGCGCCCGTCAGCGAGTTGAAGTTGAAGCTTGGATTGAGCGGATCGAAGAACTGATCGCGCCCGATCGTCCACGTGCCCGGGTTGCTCGCCGCCCACTCGTGCGTCGGGAAGTACTGGATGCTGCCGCCCATCTTCCAGTTGTGGCTGCCGGCGGCGATCGACAGCGTCTCCTGCGCCTCGGTGAACGTCGTCATCGTGCCGGTCCGGCATGGCCACAGGCACTGGTTGCCGCCCCAGGCGAGGCTGGGGAAGCGGTAGCTTTGCGTGCCGAGGTACTGTCCGCTGCCAAGCGCCGCGGGCATCGTCACCACGCTCTGGAACCGCGCGGGCGTGTAGTCCTGGTTCATGTAGTTGCGATCCGAGGCGGTCGCGCGCATGAAGTAGAACTCGTTCAGCACGCGGTTCGACAGGACCCAGGTGTGACCGATGGCGTGCATGTCGCGCGGAATCAGGTTGTCGAGATTGCTGAACGCCGCGCTCGTGCCGCCGCAGTTGCTGCAGAAGAACTCGGTGTGCTGGTTGATGTAGCGGTAGAACAGGTTCTGCTTCGTGTTCATCTGATAGTCGGCGCGGACGAACGTGATGTTCGTGAACGAACCGCCTTCAAACGATCCGGCCATCGTCGGATAAAACTGCGCCGGCACGTTGACCGTGAAGAAGCTGTGCTCGCGCGACCGCTCGAAGGTACCGAAGTAATGCAGCTTGTTCTTGATGATCGGCCCGCCAAGCGCGAAGCCGTACTGTGAGCGCTTGTTGCGGGGGTCCGCGCGGCCGGCGTCGATCTGCTGCTGCGTGAAGATGTCGTTCCGGTTCATCTTCTGGTTGCGGAAGAACTCGAACCCCTCGCCGTGAAGTTCGTTCGTGCCGCTCTTGGTGACGATGTTCACGACGCCGCCGACGCGCTGTCCGTACTGCGCGGGCAGCTGGGTGGTGTGCACGGCGAACTCACGAATGGCCGCCGCGGGGATGTCGTGGCGCTGCTCGCCGCTCTTGTTCACCGAGTTCGAGAGTCCATCAACCAGGTAGGTGGTGGCGCTCGTCGTGACGCCCGCCCCGACGTTGGTGGCGTTCCGTTTTGCGCGCGTCGTGTCCACGCTGACGCCTGGCAGCAGCAACGACAGCGACAGCGCGGCGCGGTCCCCTGCCGGCAGCATCGCAATCTGGTCTTGCGTGATCACCGTGGAGACCTCAGACTTGCTGGCCTCGATGATCGGCGCCTCGCCGGTCACGGTCACTGATTCCTGCAGGGTCGAGAGCGCCAGCTGGAAGTCCCGCGCGTACTCCTGCCCGATCTGCAGCGTGATGTCTTTTACGGCCACGGACTGGAAGCCGGGGAGATCCGCAGTCAGGTTGTAGCGGCCCGGGTTGAGGCCGGCGACGCGATACTTGCCGTCAGCTTCAGTGACACTCGTGCGGATCGTGCCGCTTTCAGCGTTCTGAACCGTCAGGGTCACGCCCGGAAGGACCCCGCCCTGAGAGTCGGCGATGGTGCCTGCGATGGACGCACTTGCCGCCTGGGCATGCGCCGGAACGGCTGTGGCCAGCATCAACGCCGGCAGGAGCAACGCAAGTTGAAGGACCAGCGATCGAAGAACAATTCGCAGCATTACATCTCCTAAAGCGTTCGTAAATTTAGTGCGTGAACAGCGTGAGACGCTACACGTTGCATGCCAGCGCTGTCAATCAAAGATGTCTATTTCACAGCTATTTACGGCGGTTTTCGACCCAGCGACCGCCTCTCCGATCCAAGAAGCCGGGTGGAATCCAACGTGGCGGATTTCGTCGGGGTGTACACTCTCGCGGCCATGACTCCGTTGAGACGAGTCGTTCTTCTCTGTGCCTCTGTGTCGCTGTGGCCCATGTCCGCGGCGGTCGCCGCTGGCGTTCAACCTAGTCCTCATTGGCCCCTGCACGCGGTCGTTCATGTCTGGGTCGATGTGCGCGACGTGCCTCCAGGCGGAGATCGGCTCGTCGAGCGGGCGATGCAGACATGGACGAAGGCGAGCGATGGGCGATTGACGCTGCAGCGAACGCTGGTCCGCAACGATGCGGACATCCAGGTGTTCTTCGTCCGCGGCGGCGGGAATTACGGCGAGACGCTGCCGCACGTCGAGGCCGCGACAGGATTCATCGATCGGGCCGACATCGCGATTGCAGCGGAGGTGCCCGTCGATCCGTTGACACGGCAGATCGTGGCGTATCTCACCGCGCTCCACGAGCTGGGGCACGCGATAGGCCTCGAGCACACGGCGAATTTCAGCGACATCATGTATCTGTTCCGCCGGCCGGAAGACGGGCCCCGCTACTTCGGCGCGTACCGCAGCCTGCTGCATTCGGCCGATGACATCGGCAGCGCGACGGCAACCGGGCTCTCGCCCGACGATGTCAAGGCGCTGAGAGATCTCTATCAGTAGAATAGGAAAGGAATTCTTCGCAGGCAAATGATGAGATCTATTTCCCCGGTTGCCCTCGTCGTCGTTCTCACCAGTGCCCTCGGCGCCGCCGCGTGCAGCGGCTCCAAAGGGAGCGCCTCGCCGTCGGCCGTGACCCCTCCGTCGGCGGCGTTCTCGCAAACCGATCTCCGCGACGGGACCGGCGCCACCGCGACGCAGGGCCGCACCGTTGCGGTTTCGTACACCGGGTGGCTCTACGACCCGACGAAGGCCGAGTCGAAGGGCACGCAATTCGACACCAACGCGAACTTCTCGTTCCCGCTCGGCGCCGGCCGGGTAATCCCAGGATGGGATCAGGGAGTCGTCGGCATGAAGGTCGGCGGACAGCGCCGGCTGATCATTCCGCCGAATCTGGGCTACGGCTCCACGGCGAACGGACCCATCCCGGCGAACTCCACGCTGGTCTTCGACATCGTGCTTCTGAGCGTCAATTGAGTTGGCGGCCCGCAAAGGGCCGCCCTACGCCGATATCAGAGCCCGCGTTTTGCATGGTAGGCTGACACCGATTAATGGCACGGTTTCGCCGGCACCTCACCGTCGTTGGATGCGCGTTGCTGTTGTTTCAGACTGCCGCGCTCGCGTTGCCCTCGCTTGCGAACTGCTGCGCGGCCGTGTCACAGGCCGCTGTGGACGACGATGCGTGCTGTAGAAGCATGGCGCCGGGCCAGATGTGCCCGCTCCACAGACATCGTCAGGCGCCCCACAACAACGCCCGTCACGACCAGCCGGCCAGCGGCTGCGCGATGCGCAGCGGCTGCGCGCCGGTGGATCCTGCGCTCATCTCGCTCGGCTTCGGCCTCGGCATTCTGCCGTCGCCGGTTTCCCTCGACGTAATCCTCGTTTCGATTCCCGTCCCGGCCGGCCACGTCGCCGCCGTCCATCGGGCGCGCTCGCTCGATCCCCCGCCTCCTCGCGCCTAGGCGTTCGGGAAACCCCAAATCCCAAACCCCAAATCCCAAATCCCAAGACCGGGGATGAGGATGGCGAGGAGTGTCCATATGGTTCGGAAGATCTTTTCCAGGATCACCGTCGCGTTCGTCGTGCTCGTTGGGGCGGCGCCGGTCCAGGCACAAGACGAAGTTGCGATCCGAGGGCAAGTCGTGGCGGAAGCCGACCGATCTGCGCTCTCCGGCGCACAGATCGCCCTACGGGACGATAACGGCCAGCAAGCCGCGCTCGCGGCGACAGACGAGAGCGGCGCGTTCAGCATTCAGCATCTTCGGCCAGGCGTCTACACGCTGACGGTGGAGCATGACGGATTCGCGCCGGGCCGCCTCCAATTCGTCCTGAAACCTCGTGAGATCAAGGTGGTGACGTTGGCACTGACGATCCGGCCGATCCCGCAGCGCGTGGAGGTCAGCGCGAGCCCGGTGTCGCTGCCCAGCACGTACTCACCGAGCTCGACGATCGTCCGATCGGCGCAATTTGATGAGATGCCCGCGGGCCAGCGGACCAATCTGCCTGATGCGATTGTGGCCGCCGCGCCCGGCATGATCCGCGGGCACGACGACTTCGTGCACGTCCGGGGTCAGGAACTCGCGCTCAACACCATGATCAACGGTGTGTCCTTTTGGGAGAATCCGCACGCGGTCTTCTCAGGCGGGGTCACGCCCGATGTGATCGATGTGGCGAACGTGATGACCGGCGGCTTTCCGGCCGAATATGGGAACCGCTTCGGCGGCGTTCTCGATATCGTGACGAAATCTGGTTTTGGCCAGAACCGCCAAGGTTCCGTGACCGTGAGTACCGGCGAAGCGAACCGGCGCAACGTGGCGGGGGAATCCGGGGACCATCGCGACAAGCTGGCGTATTATCTCGCCGGCTCATTCTTTCAGTCGGGCCGCTTTCTGAGTCCGCCCGATCCGCAGGCTATCCACGACCACGGGCACGGGGGGCATGGCTTCTTCCAGCTCGACGCACGTCCGAACAACACGGATGCGCTGCGCCTGGTGCTGATGCTGGATGGCACGAGCTTCGACATTCCGGTGACGCCGCTCGAAGAGATCCTGCGACCAGCCGCTCAGACCCGTGAAAGGACACGGCAGCAGACGGCGATCCTCGGCTGGAGCCGAACGTTCTCACGCGACGCGCTTCTCCACACGTCGTTCTATCAGCGGTCGTCGCGCGCCAGATTACTGCCGGCAAGCGGTGCACTCGCCGCGGTCGCTGATACCGACCGCCGCCTGTCGACGCTCGGCGTCAAGAGCGATCTCGCTCGATTCGCGGGGCGCCACACGGTCAAGATTGGTATCGATGTCGTGCGTCTCCGGCCTGAGGAAATTCTGTTCTACGACGATGCCGGCGCGCGCAGGTTCAACGCCGTGATCCAGGTTCCGCATGTCGATATTGACCCTATCGCGTTCGAGCATCAACAGTCGGGCGGCCAAGTGAGTGCATACCTGCAGGATTCCCTGAACCTCGGCGACGCACTCACAGCGGATCTCGGTGTTCGCGTCGACCGGTACAGTCTCGTCGTCGCGCGCACGCACGCGAGCCCGCGGGTCAACCTGGCGTATCGTCCGGGATCGCGAGCCACCACCGTCCATGCGTCCTATGACCACTTGTTCGTGCCGCCCCCGATGGAAGGCATTTTATCGAGCAGCGCCGGCTTGACCGAGTCTGTCGAGGAGATCGGCAGGCCGCTGCCCTCGTTGCATCCCACCGTTGAGAACCAGTTTGAAGTCGGCGTCATCCAGCCGTTCAGCGCAGGCGCACAGCTCGGCGTCACCGGGTATTACAGGCGTGGCCGCGACGCGGTGCACACCATCATCTGGCCGGACGCGCGCATCTATTCGTACGCAAGTTTCGCTCGTTCACTCGCGTACGGGCTCGAAACGCGGCTTGCTGCGCCGCTGATCAAGGAGGTGGGGCTCTCCGGGTACGTCAACTACGCACTTGGCCGTGTCTACCTCTCCGGCCCGGTCACCGGGGGATTCATCACCGAGGTGCATCATCTCGAGGAGAACCACCGTTTCCTGGCCCCGATGGATCAAACTCACACATTGACTGGAGGCATCACGTACCGACACGCGAAGACGGGAGCCTGGGCGAACGTCGCCCTCGAATACGGCAGCGGCACACCGACGGAGGTTGACGAGGACACGGCTGCGCGTGTTCCCGGGCACTTCACGGCGAACGTTTCCGCGGGCGCAGATGTGTGGCATGACCGTGACGGCAAGCGACGGATCGGCCTCCGTTTGACCATCGAGAATGTGACGAACAACCTCTACAAGGTGGCCCAGGAGAGTGTCTTTGCAGCGGGCCAATACTCGATCCCGCGCCTGATCTCCGCTGGGGTGACGGTACGTTTCTAGACGTCTCGGCGGATCGTCAGCTAGGGAATCACGCGAAACGCGACGAGCGTCCGACCTGTTCCGGCCGTCAGTTCGACGAGGTAGTCTCCCGGCGCAAGCGGCGCGAGCGCAAGCTCAGCTGACCGCCATCGCGATCCGTCAGCATCCTCGCGAATCGCGCCCGTGACTGGAATCGGCAGCGCCTTGCCGGCGCGATCGAGCAGCCGCGCGGCGACGACGTCCGCCGCGGGTGTCGGTACCTCGACGCGGAGACGGTCGCTTCGTCGGAACCGAAGATCGGCGGTCGGTACCTCCTTGTTGCCGGTCGTCGCTCCTCGGCGGAAGAAGACCGCGCCGGTGGCGTTCGGCGCTGCCGGAAGCGCGATCTGCATCGTCTCGTTCGCGGCAGCCAACGCGCGCGCGCCTTTCGTGCGGATCCGCAGTTGATAATCACCCGGAACAAGCGCGTTCGAAGTCAGCGCGAGTCGGATGCTCGAGGAACCAGGCGCGATTTGCGCGCGACCCGTGGCGAGAGTCGTCCCCGATCCGTCGACGAGCATCGCGTCGGCCTGTCCGCCGCCAGCCCAGTCGTCGCTGTCCGCGCCACGTCCCACCTCAGCCACCGCCCACACAGTCGCGGCTCCGGACGGCGTCCAGCCCGCGGCCGCCTGCAGTCGGATCGGCAGCTCGCGCGCAAATGTGCTGAGCGACCCTATCGCCGCATCGACGGCGTGTGTCTCCGCGGCCGCCGCCGCCGCGGTGGGCGACGGCGTGGCCGCGACTCTCGTCAGCGCGGAGGCCGCCGCCTCGGTGTTGGCAAGGTAGCCTCGCCGGGCGCGGACCTGAATACCGGGGCGCTTGACACGAACGCTGATCGAATGAAACTTACCGTCGAGCTTGCCGCCTGAGTAGTACCCGAGCAGGTAGTACGAAGTCAGATCGTCAACAATCCGCCGCAGGCCGCGGGCAAGATCGTTTGTGTCGACCACGGCGACGCCATCGGTCGCGTCGGCCAGCGTGCGCAGGGATGTGTGCCGGGCGGTGAGCCGCGCTTGATCTTCGACGATCGACACGGTGGGATTCGCGTTCATTCCAACCCCGACGCCCGCGGCCGGAACAATGTCCTCGTCGAAGACGGCGAGGCCGCGGGGGTCGATCGGATAGAACGAGGCGTTCGCGCGGTTCGCCTCGTCCAGGATGACGCGGAATCGCTGCTGATCGTCGAGCTGTGAGAGCGCGAACCGGTCGCGCTCGCAGTCGTTCGGACTCGTGTTGCCGCGCTGGGTCTGCCGGGCCGTCAGTTGCCCCGTGCGCGGATCGATCCCCACGTCCGGTCCGGTTGGCACGCCGCCGTCAATCGGACGTACGAGGGCGGCATTAGGGCCGTACAGGCGCCACCCGTCGCTGACGGTGATCACCGCCTTTCGCTCTTCACGCACGCCACCCAGGAAGCCGACGAGATCCTCCAGCGCGTCGAGCGTCTGCTTCTCGCGGCGGCGCAGAATCATCTCCTGCGCAATACCTCGATCGGATGCCGTGCTCTCTCCAGATCTCGGAATGCCCGGATAGCAGAGGGCGTAGAGATCGTCAACGGGGTCTTTGGAGATCGCTCGATCGCGTTCGCCCCACCAGTACCGCGTGAGGAAACCTTCGATCGTGGTCGTGCGACGGGCGAACGTGATGTCCCGCGCCGACATCTCCGGCGTCATCACCGCGATGAGATCGTCGGGTCCGATCAGACGTTCGAGTGCCTCGACAAGCGGCGTCCTGATCGCACGCGAGGCGGCTGCGTCGACATGGTTGATGTCGAGAAACAACACGAACACCCGGGCGCGCGGATCTGCGGCCGCCTGCCGGGACTCGGCCACCGTGTTCGGCTCACGGCGAGCCTCCTGCGGTCCGGCACTCCGAATAACGACGTGCTCGAACTGATCGATTTTCTGGGCGACCTTATCCTCGAGGACCTCGAAGTCGTCCCTGCGGAGATCGGTGACCGGCAGGCCGTCGCGTGTGGGGTAGACGTCGACGCGCACGTAGTTGGCTTCCGTGCGGAACGTGGGAGGCGGGGCCTGATCCTGTGCGCCTGGCGATGCGAAACCAATGGACGCCTGCAGGAACGCAAGCATGCACACCGTCCGAGCCGAGACGCGACCTGCGCGCCGTTGCATTCGCGCATTATGGCTCAGGCGAGGTCTTCGCTGGCCAGCTTCCTGCCAAGCACTCGCCACGCCAGGATCAGCGACGTGACGCACAGCGCGGTTCCCCCGACCATGAACGTGATGACGACGATGTCCCACAAGGGCCGGTAGTTGTAAAGCCAGGGGAAGTCGAACGAGTGCAGCCCGTGATAGAGCCATCGCGACACCCAGTTGCTCGCGCTGTAGTTGCCGACGACGCGGCCGGTCTTCGGATCGATGTAGTACCGGCTCCCGTCGGCGTCGTTGAGGCGCGCCAGGATCACCGGGAGCGGGCGCTGCCGCCGGCGATCGAGGTAATACGCGTCGTACTGATCGATTGCCCGGAGCTCCGCCAATCCTTCCGGCTGCGCCGCCTTCGTGACGACATCGATGATCCGCTGGCGATCGAGCTCCGCACGCGGTGCTTCGTTGAGCGGCACAATGCGCGTGCTGCCATCGCCCAGCGTGGCCAGGTAGATCGGCTCGCCGGCAAACGACGTCAGCTCCAGCTCCTTCACGTTCAGATTCGCGAGCTGCGCCAGCGCCTCGCGGGGAGGCTTCGCGCTGAAGGCGGCAAGCTCCAATCGTCCGCGCAGCGCCTGCGGAATGCTCGGTGCGCCGCCGGGCCGGAGCGCCAGCGCCTGGCCACCTGTTCGCGTCGGAAACGGATCCATCGAGAGCATGCCGCTGAAGGCCCACGTGGCGGCCGCGATGCCGAAGATCAATCCGAAGACCATGTGCCAGCGCTTCTGCCCGCGGTACGGAATGCTGGTTGGCGCTCCGTCCCGCCGATAGCGCTTCAAAGGTGAGTACATCCAGGCGCCGATGACGACGCCGAGGATCGCCGAGAACGTGCCGATGCCCGACGACCAGATCACGATGCGGCTCCACGTCTCTCCGTGTTTGCGCAAGGAGGTGAAATACAGCCAGTGGGGGATGGCTCCGACGTAGGCGCCGAGCCGCGAGGCGGTGGTCGTGTATTGAACGACCTCGCCTGTCGCCTGGGAGACGTACACCTGCTCTCCGCTCGGCCACGAATATTTCCAGAGGGGATTGAGGCTGGGAAACTGCCCCTGCACCGTCCACTGGTCGACCGCGTCCAGCGGCTGGACCTGCGCTGCGGTGACCGGCTGGCGGGTCCACGCCGCGGCCGCGCGATCGACCATCTCGCGCGGCACCTCGATCTGTTCCTCTCCCGTGTCCGCATAGACGAGCGCAGCGTTTTCACCAAAGCTGAAGCGATAGATCGGCCGGCCGTCAAAGCTGTTGAGTCGAATTCTGGTGGGGGAGTCCCGTGCGTCCAGCTTTGCCCACGCCTGCTCAGGCGAAAGCGCGATCCTTGCCGGATCGAGCGCGGGCGATCGCGAAAGCCGATCCGCGGCGCGCACGCTGGGAAAGTCCCAATACATCATGCCGATTCCCGAGGGGAACCAGAGCAGGAAGATCAGGCACAGTCCGACACCGAGCCAGCGGTGGACAAAGATCAGAGCGCGCTTGAGCATCTGTTGGCGCACATTCTACCCGCGTCCGACGCAAAAAGAGGCCGTTGAATCCTGACAAACAATTCATGAACTCTTCAGGTGTGCCCGCCGTCTCTTCGCGTAATCCTGATGCGCTGTGAATACGCTGCCGCAGGGCGGCCGCACTCAACACATAACTTCTTCGAGGTGACTTGTATGGTGAGACGTCGACTAGCGGTCGCCGTTGTGGCGCTCTTACTGCCGGCCACGGCGGTATTCGCCCAGACTTCCTCCGTCGGAGGGCGAGTCGTCAACGCGCAAGGCGGCGTCGTCTCGAACGCGGAAGCGACCCTGCGACTCGTGCCCCCGCCGGGTGCCGCGCCGATGCCGAACATGCCCAACATGCCGGGGATGCCGGGCACGGACCGCACCGCCACTTCGAGCACCGACGGCGCTTTTTCGTTCGCTCAAGTTGCGCCAGGACAGTACGTCCTTCAGGTCGACGCGCCAGGGTTTGAACGTTCGTCGCAGGAGATCACCGTATCGAACCAGGCGCAGACTCTCGCGGTGACATTGCAGCCGCTGGAGATCCCGGGCGCCGAGTCAACGGTCTCTTCGGCCGCTGCCACAACCGACACAGCGGCGCTGCTCGACCGCATCAAGGTGCTCGAACAGCGCATCAACGATCTCGAATCCAGTACCGTCCTGTCTGAACCCGAAACGCGCGTCAAGCGAATTGAAGTGTACGTCGACCAAAACA
>JBGOTP010000109.1:0-13705 GCA_041476545.1 Vicinamibacteria bacterium
CCTTCGGATTTCTTTGTAGCGGCTTGCATGTTACGCAGCTTTTGAAATGCCGCGTCGTAGTCTCTATGGTCTTTGCGGGACAAGCTACACCCTCAGATTACAGGAAAGCGTACCGCGATGCTTGAGCGGTAGCAACACATCGAGCCTCACGCTAAACTGCGTCACTACAGCCTTTCCAGACTCGCTGGGGTGGGGCGGCGGGGGGGGGGGGGGGGGGGGGGGGGGGGGGGGCTGGTGGGGCAAGGTGGACAGGGCGGGCGGAGCGGTCAGCAGATGCGAGCGGTGTCGGAGGAGATGCGCAACGCGGCGAGTGATTTGCGCCGGCAGGACGCGCGACAGGCGAGCGAGCGCGGGGCAAAAGCCGTCGAGAGGCTGCAGGAGCTCGAACGACAGTTGCGCACGGCCGGTCCGGACGACCGGCGTCGCGCGCTTGGCGAAATGCAGCTCGAGGCGCGTCAGCTTGCCGAAGCCGAACGACAACTGGCGGGGGAGGTGAATCGAGGCTTACAGGGTTCACGGGGTTCACAAAGTTCACAAAGTTCACAAGGTTCACAGGGTTCACGGGGTTCACGAGGTGCGCCGGACAGCGATACGCTGCGACGCTTGGCCGGCGAGCAGGAACGCCTGGTTGATCGTGCGCGCCGCGTGCAGGATGGGCTCGACCGGCAGGCGGCCGCCATGGCCGGCGTCCCCGCGACCGGCGACGACCGTGACAACAAGGACCTGCAGCGTGCCATTGGCGCGGCGGCCGGCGATCTGAATCGCGAGCGGCTGGCGGATCGTATGAAGCAATCCGCCGAGCAGCTCCGTGCGGCGGCCAGTCAGGCCGATGCCGATGGTCGCGATAGTCCCGATAGACGACGACAGGCTCAGGATCAGGCGGTGAAGGCCGCGGCGGCTCAGGAAGCCGTGGCGCGCGACCTGGAGAGCCTCGCCGACAAGCTCGGCAGTGTGCAGACGCCTCGAGGCGCTGCCGCGAGGCGTCTGGCGGACGAGCGCGCCCGCGCGCAAGACCTTCGCGACGAACTCAACAGGCTGACGAGCGAGCTCGATAAACTGCAACAGCGTGGATCGAGCGCCGGGCGATCGGACCAGAAATCCGCCGCCGATGCGGAAGCATCCGGTCGAGGCCAGGCCGGCAGCGGCGGCAGCGGTGCCGACGTCGCACGTCTCCGTCAGGAGTACGTGGAGAAGCTCCGGGAGACACGCGAACTCCTCGACCAAATACGGCGTGACGATCCGAGCTTTTCTCAGGGTGGGCCAGGCCTCACGCTTGAAGGGCAGGGTATGACGCTGTCGGCTCCAGGAACGGAAGCGTTCAAACAGGATTTCACCAAATGGGAGCAGCTCCGCCAGCAGGCCACGCAGCTTCTCAATCAGGCGGAAACCTCGCTCTCGAAACAGCTGCAGATCGCGAACGCGCGCGATCGTCTCGCGGCGGGCGCAGGCGACCGTGCCCCAGCGGAGTACCAGCAGCAGGTGGACGAGTACTTCAAGGCGCTGGCCACACAGAAGCGATGAGCAGGGCGCGGCTGACAGCTGAAAGCCGGCGGCTGAGAGCTGAGAGCTGACAGCTCAGAGCTGGATCCCCAATGCACTTCGCTGCTCCGATTCCCCTGTGGGCCGCCGCGATTCTCGTCGGCGCCCTCGGCGGCCTCGCCTTCGTTTCTTACCGGCGTCCGCTCGCTCCGCTTTCGACCGCCCAGCGCGGTCTGCTGATGGCGCTCCGCGTTATCTCGCTCGTGGTGCTGCTCGTCTTCCTCTGCCGCCCGGTGGTATTTCTGCCCGCACGTCAGGCTGACGTGATCGTTCCAGTCCTCGTGGATGTCTCACGCAGCATGCGGATCGCCGACGCGGCCGCCGATCGATCGTCAGGCGTGTCGCGACTGACGCGGGCCGTTCAGACACTCGAGTCCGAACTGCTGCCGGAACTGTCGCGGCGTTTCACCCCGGTCCTCTTCGGTATCGGCGACGCGCTGACGCCGGTCGCACCGGAGGCGCTCGGTCAGCTCGATCCAACGGCCCGGCATTCGGATCTCAATACCGCGCTCGCCGCGGTGCGCGATCGGTATCGAGGACGAGCCGTCCCAGGCATTCTGCTCCTGTCGGATGGTGGCGATACCGCTCAGCAGATACATGCTGGCGAAGCCGGGAGCGGACCTCCGGTGTTCACCGTGGGTATCGGCGAAGTCGCCGGCTTGCGCGACCGCGAAGTGCTGAGCGTCACCGCCGGGGATCCACGGCTCGATCAGGCGTCGGTCGATCTGCACGTGACGACCGTCAGCTCGGGCTACGGCCGGCAGCCGTACGATCTCCAGGTCCGTTCGAATGGACAGCTCGTCGAGAGCAGGCGCATCACACCCGTGGCCGACGGCTCGCCGATGGACGAGACGTTCATCGTCTCACCGGATCCGCTCATGGCCACGGTCTTCACCGTGAACGCGGCGGCCGGTCCGGACGAATCGATCCTCGAGAACAACAGCCACGGCATCCTTGTCAATCCCGCCGGGCGCAAACGGCGCCTGCTGATCCTCGCGGGCGCGCCAGGCTTCGAGCACAGCTTCATGGTTCGTGCGTTCTCGCGGGATCCCGGCCTGGAGATCGACGAGGTCGTGCGCAAGGGGAAGAACGAAAGCGGCCGGGACACATTTTTCGTTCAGGCGGGCGGAGGTCGTGGTGCCTCTCTGACACAAGGCTTTCCGGCTCGCACAGAAGATCTGTTTGCCTACGATGCCGTGATCATCGCCAATATCGAGGGCGACTTCTTTACGCAGTCCCAGCTGACGACGGTCGCCGACTTCGTGGGCGAGCGCGGGGGCGGCGTGCTCGTGCTCGGCGGCCGATCGTTCTCGCAGAAGGGTTTGATCGGCACGCCTCTCGAGGACGTGCTGCCCGTTGAGCTGAACGATCGGCGCGGCGGTCTGGCACGCGCCTCGTTTGGCGTTGATCTGTCGGGTCCGCGCAATGCGCTCGTCGTGACGCCAGACGGGATGCCGCATCCGGTGATGCGAATCGGCGCGACGCTGGAGGAGACACGCGCACGCTGGGCCGCCCTGCCGACCCTGGCCGGGACCGCCCAACTCGGGGGCCCACGGCCCGGCGCATCGGTGTTGGCGGTGACGTCGACACCGGCGGGGATCTATCCCGTGATCGCCGTTCAGCGGTACGGGCGGGGACGCGCGATGATCTTCGGAGGAGAGGCGGCCTGGCACTGGCGCATGATGCTCCCGTCGGCGGATCGCACGTTCGAATTCTTCTGGCGACAGTCGGCGCGGTGGCTGGCGGGATCCGCCCCGGACCCGGTAACCGTAACAGTGCCGGCCTCCGCCGATCCGGGCGATTCGATGGTGATCGCCATTGAAGCGCGCGACGCGCGGTTCGCGCCGGCGCCGGATGCGGTCGTCGACGCGACGCTCACGCTGCCGGGCGGAGTGACCCAGCCGCTGACCGTGCGTCGTGAAGCCGGCAGCAGCGGACGGTTTACCGCTGCCGTTGGACTCGACGAGCCGGGCGTCTATCGCGTGCGTGTCGACGCTCGTCGGGGTTCGACCCTGCTGGGCACGGCCGATCAGTGGTTCCACGTCGGTGGCGGCCACCGTGAGTTTGCGGATCCCCGGCTGAACGAAGGAGTCCTGCGGCGGATCGCGATGGCCTCGGGCGGACGCTATGTCCCGGTCGCCGATGTGTCGAAAGTCGTTCCGTGGCTCGAGGCCGCGGTGCCGCAGGCGGCGGATCCGGAGCGGCGTGACGTCTGGAACCAGCCCTGGGCCTACGCCATGCTCATTGCGTTGCTGTCGGTGGAGTGGGTGCTCCGCCGCCGATGGGGACTGCGATGATCGTCGTGCGTCGCTCCAGGACTTGGGGTGCTCGTGTATTCGCGGCCGCGCTGTTCCTGATGTGCGGGTCTGCCCGGGCGTTCGCCGCCGATCACTACGCGATCGTCATCACGGGCGCGGCGGGCGCATCCGAATACGCCCTGAAATACCGGAGCTGGCGCACGTCGCTGACGGGTCTGCTGCAGGGACGCTTCGGCTATCCAGACGACCACATCATCGTCCTTGCGGACGAAGCGGATCGCAACGTCCGGAGGCCGACGCGCGAGATCGTGCGCGCGGCGTTCGCCGATCTGCAGCGGCGCACCCATCCAGACGATGTGGTGTTCGTGCTGCTGATGGGGCATGGCTCGTCCGGGAACGGCGCCCATACACCCGACGAGGGCGACGCGAAGTTCAACCTCGTCGGACCCGACATGAGCGCCGGAGAGTGGGCTGACGTGATCAAGCCGATTCCCGCACGCATCGTGTTCGTCAACGGCGCCAGCGGCAGCTTTCCATTTCTGCGGAAGCTTGCCGGACGAGGGCGTATCGTGGTCACGGCCACCGCCGCGATCACCCAGGAGTACGAAACCATCTTCCCCGAGTTCCTGGTCAAGGCGTTCGGCGACCCGTCAGCCGATGCCGACAAGGACGGCAGGGTTTCCATCTGGGAAGCATTCAGCTACGCGAGTGCGGCGGTGCGGAGGTGGTTCGATCAACTGGGCCAGTTGCCCACCGAGCGCGCGTTGCTCGATGACACCGGAGATGGCGTGGGTCGCGAGGCCGACGACCCGAAGGGGACCGATGGCGCGGTCGCGAAAGTGACCTACCTGCAACTGGACGCGCCGATCGCGGTGCCGGTCGACGGTGAGCTCGGTGCGCTCCTGCGGCGGCGCGCGGATACACAGGGCCAGGTCGATCTGCTCCGGGCACGGAAACCGAACCTTCCAGAGGCCGAATATCAGGCCCAGCTCGAAAGGCTCCTGCTCGAGCTCGCGCGCCTCGACCGCGACATCCGCGCGAAGCAGTAGAGACAGTGGAAGTGGAGCCAGGTCAAACGTCTTCGGGCCTCAATTGCCGTTGACGGGCGGTACAATGAGTATTACTCTTACTGGTAGGAGTAATACAGATGAGATTGACGACGAAGGGACAGGTGACGATTCCACAGGAAATCCGCGAGAAGCTGGGCTTGATGCCCTGGGTTGAAGTGGAGTTTGAAATCGTTGGCGACAGCGTCTGCATTCGGCGCAAGGGTGGAGCGAAGACTCGTGGCGAGAGGCTCCTCGAAGCCATGGCGCGGGCGCCAAAACCTCAGGGCGGAATGACGACCGACGAACTCATGGCCCTCACTCGTGGTGAGTGACCCGACCGTCCTTGTCGATACGAACGTTCTCTTCGACTACCTAAGCGACGACAGCGAGTGGTTCGATTGGTCCGCCGCGATGCTCGGCCAGGCGGCGAATGCTGGCCCCCTCGCCATCAACCCCATCGTCTACGCCGAGGTGTCTGTTCGGTTCGCGCGTGTGGAAGACGTCGAAGCCGCGCTTCCGGCGCAGTATTTCAGGCGCGCGCCCATTCCATGGGATGCGGCGTTTCTGGCCGCGAAGGTCTACGAGCGGTATCGAAAACAGGGAGGGACCCGCACCCAGCCGCTGCCAGACTTTTTCATTGGCGCTCACGCTGCCGTCAGCGGCATGACCCTGCTCACGCGGGACCCTCGCCGTTATCGCGCGTACTTCCCGAAGCTGAACATCATCGCGCCGTGATCCGATTCGCGCCCAGCCCTTCAAGGGTCTACGCAGCCCAGAGATCCGGCTGGTCCCGCTTTCTGAGCACGATCACGCCCACCATGCCGACGATGAATCCCGCGACGTGGGCGACAAACGCCACACCACCGCCTCCGCCACCACCGGTGCTGGCCGTGACCGCGACCGCGCCTGCGCTGAACAGCTGCATGACGAACCAGATCCCGAGGAGCAGGACGGCCGGCAGCTCGATGATCTCGATGTAGAAGAAGATTGGAACGAGCGTCAGTACCCGCGAGTGCGGATACAGGACGATGTAGGCGCCCATCACCCCGGCGATCGCACCGCTCGCGCCGATCGTCGGGAGCGTTGAGGACGGCTCCATCGCCATCTGTCCGACCGCCGCCGCGATCCCGCAGAGCAGATAGAAGATGATGAAGCGGCCGTGGCCGAGTCGATCCTCGACGTTGTCGCCAAAAATCCAGAGCCACCACATGTTGCCGATGACGTGCATCCAGCTGCCGTGCAGAAACATCGACGTGATGAGCGTCGGTGCACTGAAATCGGCGGGGACGACACCGTAGAGCTGCAGAAAGACGGGCAGGTCGTCTCGCGGAATGGCCAGCTCGTAGAACCAGGCCAGCGCGTTCAGGATGATGATCGTGACGGTGATGTAGGGCGTCGTCTTGGACGGAATGACGTCCCGTAAGGGAAACATTCCTACATTCTACGAGAGCTGAGAGCCGATAGCCGAGAGCTCTCAGCTTTCAGCGGTCAGCTTTCAGACCGCAGTGGCTTGTCCGACTCGAACGCGTTCGACCATGCGCCGCAGGTCGTTGTCGGCGACAGCCTTGCGGTGCTCACCCATGGTGATCACGGCGTTGTACACCTTCCCGACCTCTTCGGCCGTGAGGGCGAGACCGATGGTTTCACACCGCTTCTGCACGGCGTGCCGGCCGGAGTGGCGGCCGAGCACGAGTTGTTCCGCCGTCTGTCCTACATCCTGCGGCCGCATGATTTCGTACGTGCGCGAGTCTTTCAGCATGCCGTCCTGATGGATGCCGGCTTCGTGCGCGAAGGCGTTGCGCCCGACGATGGCTTTGTTGGACTGGACGGGTTCGGCGGTCAGCTTCGAGAGCAGCTGGCTCGCGGCGAACAGTCCTTCAGACTTGATCCCCGTGTCGTAGGGCAGGCGATCCTGGCGGACGCGCAGCGCCATCACCAGTTCCTCGAGCGAGGCGTTGCCGGCACGTTCGCCGATCCCGTTGATGGTGCATTCCACCTGGCGCACACCGCCCTGGATGGCCGCGAGGCTGTTGGCGACCGCCAGACCGAGGTCGTCGTGGCAGTGCGTGCTGAAGACCGCGCGATCCGAGTTGGGCACGCGTTCGCGAATCTCTTCGAAAAACTCGCGTATGTCTTCCGGTGTGCCGTATCCGACCGTGTCGGGCAGGTTGATTGTCGTCGCGCCTTCGCGAATGGCCGACTCGACGACCCGACAGAGAAAGTCGCGATCGCTGCGCGTGGCATCCTCGGCTGAAAACTCCACGTCATCGGTGTAGTTCCGCGCACGGCGCACGCCGGCCACGATCGCCTCGAGGCACGCCTCGCGGGTGATGCGCAGCTTCCGCTCGAGGTGCAGATCGGAGGTGGCCAGGAACGTGTGGATGCGTTGCCGCCGGGCCGGTTTGAGCGCCCTGGCCGCCTCGTCGATGTCGAGTGGCCGGCAGCGCGCGAGCGCGGCGATGACGGGGCGGTGGATTTCCCGAGCGATTTGGAGCGTGGCTTCCGAATCGGCCGGCGACGCGATGGGGAATCCCGCTTCGATGATGTCCACGCCCAGCGCATCCAGGGTGCGCGCCATCAGCAGCTTCGCCGGCACGTCCATGGAGAAGCCGGGGGCCTGCTCGCCGTCCCGCAGCGTGGTGTCGAAGATGACAATCTGAGTGGGCTGTGTGGCCTGTGTGCGTTCGCTCATGTTGCAGTTGTAGCTGCCTGGGGGGCTAGAAGTCAAAGTGATAATCTTTACATTATAATAACCATACTTTATGGACCTCTCAGCCCTTCGCGTCTTCCTTGCCGTGGCGGACGAGCGCAGCTTTTCGCGCGCCGCCGCCAAGGTGCACCGGACCCAGCCGGCGGTCAGTCAGGCCGTCCGGCGTCTCGAGACCGATCTCGGCGAGGAGCTCTTCGATCGATCGTCGAAGAGCGGAACGCTGACCGACGCCGGCCGCGTGCTCCAGAACTACGGGCAGCGGCTCGTTCGTCTCGCCGAGGAAGCCGAGTCCGCGGTGCGGGAACTGCGCGACCTGCGTCGTGGCCGCGTCCTCATCGGCGCCAACGAAGCCGCGGTGCACACGCTGCTGCCGTTGATCGCGCGCTTTCGTCAGCGAGTGCCCGACATCGCGGTGGACGTCCGGCGTGTACCCGCGCGACAGATTGCGATCGAGGTGCAGCAGGGCAGCCTCGATTTTGGCGCCCTGACCTTTCGCCCGCCCGAAACGGGACTGTTCGAGCTGGCCGTCGGCAGCGACGAACTGGTCCTGCTGGTGCCGCCGACCCACCCACTGGCAAAGCGCAAGCAGGTCCAGATGGAAGACGTGGCCGGGGAGCCCGTCGTCGCGCACAACGATCCGTCACCGGCTCGAGAGCGCGTGCTGCGTCTCTTCGAGGAGCATCACATTCCGCTGAACATGGTGATCGCCTTGCCGAGTCTCGATGGGATCAAGCGGGCCGTGGAACTGAAGCTCGGCGTCGCGCTCCTGCCACGCCGCTGCGCCATCACCGAGATTGCGAGCGGACACCTCGTCGCGATACCCGTGGCCGGCGTCTCGCGCCGGCGTCAGGTGACGCTCGTGTGCCGCAAGGCGCACCGCTCGCACGCGGCGAATGCGTTTCTGGCGGTGGCTCAGGAGAAAACGGGCGGGTAGGTGCCGTCGGGGCCGGTAGGGCAGGTGGGGCAGGCAGGGCAGGTGGGGCAGGTAGGGGCGGAGACAACCTGCCGTCTGGTACATCAGGTGGTGCCAGCCGGTGATTGGACGCTGGCGGACTGTCGGCGGCTCAAGTCAGTGTGGCGCGTCCGAGCGCTGAGCGACGAAATCCTGCGACGAATCTTCGCGCGGACTTGCCCCCGCAGGGCGAGGAGCGGTCATCGGCTCTAGCGAGAGCTCATGGCGTCGCGGGGAGAGCCCATTGCTTTGGGCGGAGAACCCACAGAGTCGCGCGCTTCCAACTTCTGGTACACGTGGCTTTCCCATCCCTTGGAAGAGAAGGGCTGTCCGTCTGCCAACTTGGCTGTGAACGTCCAACGTCTGAGTTTGAGCCGCACCGCAAAGCGACCGCCGATTACCAGCGCGCCGTGTTCGACATCGCGGAGCTGGCGCGACGCTACGGCATCAGTCGGACGACCGCCTACAAGTGGATCGACCGCTACGGCGTGGGGGGGGCCGGCCGCGCTCGTCGATCGGTCACGGCGCTGCTGGACGTGCGCCGCCACCATCCGACATGGGGCGCCTTAGACCGGGAACATGGCCTGATAGAGAAGTCGATGTATCTCTTGTGCCACGACAAGATTATCCGTTCCAGCCATGATATGGCGTCCAAACGCATCAAACACGCCTTTGTAGTGATTCACCAGACGATCTCCCGACGATGCGAACAGTATTTGTCGCTCGCCTCTTGAGCGCCACTGAACAACCCGTTGCGCCGTGTGATCAAGCAGAAGTTCGCCATCGAGCTGACCGGCGGCGAGACGGGTGGTTTTTTGGCTAACGCCGAACGCCCAGCTCGTATCTATGACACCTGTGCCGCTTCGGCAGCCCGCCGCATTGGCCCAGGAGAAGGACACGCTGGCCTGCACGTCAGCGGGGAACAGAGGTACGCGGCCAAACAGCGCACTATGAATCTCAAGACTACCCAGGTCAACCAACGAAGCGACGACACTCAAGGCATTGACACCGCTGTCGAGCCAGCTCCCACCGAGAGATGCGAAACGGTTGGCTACTTCGGGCTCGGCAAGACGGAGATAGGGGTCAAAGAAGCCGCAGTGAATCCCGGTAAGCGCGCCATATTCCCCGAAGCGTTCGACGAACCACTGTAGATCCGGCGCAAAAGCCGCGTGGAAGGCGACGACCAGGCGACCCGACGAGCGGTAAGCCCTCTCAACGAGCCTCCGGAATTCCTCAGGATTTTGAGCTGCGGGCTTTTCCAGAAGAACGTGCTTACCGGCATCCAGCGCCGCCGCGGCGATCTCAAAGTGCGTCGGGAGAGGAGTCGAGACAAAGACCGCGCCCACGTTGCGGTTGTCAAGCACGGTGTGCCAATCTCTGTCGAGGGTAGCGCCGGGCGGCAGTTGGATTGTGTTGGTGGGGTTGTTATCGGCTACTGCAACAAGTCGGAAACAAGTGCCGTCGATGGCCTTCAGTTTCTTGTCGCCTATTGCGCCCAGACCAATGAACGCAAGGGGGATGCGGTCCTCAGGTGGCGCTGAGGGCATCATGTGCGCTCGACCGTTTTGTGAACTCGCTTAACCTTGTGGATGCTCGGCCGGCTCGCCAAGTTGGCCCGCCTTGCACGTTCAGGCCGGTTGGGCTTCTGCCTCCATACACGCAGAAACGCTGACGCAACCGCGAAGGCCTCGTCCCAGAGATCAGTGCCCCGCTTGAATCCCGCTCGTGGTAGGTCGCCTCCGCCGAGTTTAAGGCGACGCAAACATTCCAACTCCTGTTTGGACAACAGGGCTGTGGTTATCCGTAGTCGCTCAGGCACAATAACTAAACGTAAGTAAGCGTTGTTCAAATAATAGCCAACGGTCCAATGGCAGTTATCTCGGTCTTGCGCATAGTTAATCGAATTGTCGCGGCAGAGGGTGTGCAAGAAGTGATCCGCGGCGGTGGACACACTGCGTAGTTGTCGGTCGGGTCGGAGCAGGAACGCGGCTCGCCAGAGCGAGAAGGCGACCCCGACGAGTAGGTGAAAGGAATGCATCCGGTCCGCGCCGAGGCATTTGCCGCCGCTTGCGCGAGACTCATATAGAGACAGAAGGAAGGTGGCGATTGCGTTCCGGCGGTTCACGAGTGTTGCCAAATCTTCGCCAATCCGCATAGGATGCACGTCCGCGAATGAGGCGCGCGCCGCACCGACATGATTGCATGGACAGCGGGCGCGTCACCGAAGGATGATCAGGTTTCCTCGAGCACATTCCACGGAGGCCATCGATCTGGGCCGAGTTCCGACGGAACTAGGTGTTCCGTTAGGCCGTGACTCGCTGCAAATCTGACAGCCTCATTGCGATCCGTCCTGAGGGCAAACGTAAACTCATCGGGAACTATCGAAGACTTGGGCCTCTCACCGTATATCGAAACACCGCTCCTACCAGAAAGGAAACGAGAAACCCTTTGTGCTACATCTACGGCCAACTGTGGTGCGGACGACAATTTCACACAAGTCGTTGCAAAATACCCTCGGTCTTCGGCATAGACATTCACATGCGAGCGAGAGTCAAGCTCGGTGTTGTGGCTGACCGTGGCGCGCACGAGGAACTGCACCGGCTCTGCCGAACCGAGAGATGGAATGAACCTGGCTCCAATCTCCAGTGAGCTACAGGCTCTATCCAACCAATCCGGTTGGGTAACTCGATCGTTAAGCCAACTCGTCCACCGGTCGGGAATCGTCCAGTCATTCTCATTCGGGAGTTGGAGTGAATCGATCTCTTTCGCGTTTGCTCCAGCGCTTACAATCATTCCATTCGAAGGAAGTGTTGTTGGCCCTCTGCGGTGGAAGTTGAATGAGCCGCCAGCCACGAGGAACGTCGTGGGCACCTGGATGCTCTCGGCGTTCAAGGGGAAGATTGCCGCACCTTTGAGCGTAAGACGGCACGAGGTCCTCAGACCGATCTGAGAATCAAGATGCGGGCCGAACACGCCGGCGCATTGCACAACTGCAAGAGTCTCTGTACTCACCTCTTGCCCATCAGACAAGTGGCATCGCACACGAAAGCCACGCCCGTCGCTCAGCCGCTCAATCGTTTTTGCCTCCTGGCGGAGCGAGAGCTGCACGCCTTCGTCCTTCAGCAGTTGTCGCAGCCCAACTGCGAGCTTGGCGGTGGACACGCCTGGCTCGACAGTCCTTACTCCACCACGAATCTCGGCATAGAGCGCGTGCTCTGTCGGAGACAGAGGCCGAAAGGGAACCTCAGTGGCAACACCTTTATAACTTCTAGCAATACGGCCATATTCGGCAGCGAGCAATTCATGGAAGCTGACAAGTGCCGCTTGCGAGGCCGAGGGTTCCGCATCATTGCCAAGGATGAAGGCGGTGCCTGCGTCCTCGCTCCAAATATCACCCCGAAACATGCGATTGAAGGCGATCGCTGCAGCCACGCATTCCTTTGCAGAGGGCGCGCTTGCGTCCCGAAGGAACTCTTTGAAGTACATTCCGCCATAGTGCAGCCGCCCGGGAATTAGACTCGCTCCCAGGAAGATGTCCTCGCGACGCTCAACGAGTGCAACCGATAGGCCAGTCCGTCGGAGGCACAAAGCCGCTGAAATACCACCGATTCCTGCGCCAATCACGGTAACGTCTGCTTTAGAAATCATTCGATCGGCGTTTGCCGTCATGCGGCATAACGTCAGCGCTGAGCCGCGGCGCGGCAGCGAAGGGTCGCGCCGTCGGCTCCAGCGCGTGTTGGGCAGCCTACTTCAAACGCTTCCATCTTGAATGCTGCGACGTCTTCGTTGTTGAGTTCGAACCACTCGCTGTTGATTCGCTTCGCGCCGAAGCGCTGATGCCAGTACGCTTCAACGCCAGAAGGATCGTCGGTTTCGACTACATGAATCTTCCTGATGTCGAACGGAAGCTGGATCGAGAGTTCGCGCTTGCGTCGACCGAAGGCATTCGTCTTTCCGATTTTGTAGCGACTCCCTGGGCCTTTGAGTAAGTAGACCGATCCAAAGTCGGACTCGAGGACTTCGACAGCGGTGAGACGTCCAAAGCTGGGTCTGAGGAACACATCGCGAGGACATCATCGTGTCCAGGATGATTCCTGGCAAAAGCCATAAGACGAGTCAGAAGCCGCGCCTTCGGGCCAAGACGCTTCCACACGCGCTCACTGGGAAAGTTGGGATCCTGGTGGTGCTTGACGATGCGTTCCCGAGAGGTCGGAATCGCGCCGACCTCTCGCATCAGGCTGACGAGTTGCGTCAACGCCCCTTCCTCAGGGTGCGCCTCGTTTGGTTTGCTTGGTATGACACCCGCTTCGAGCTGTGCGGCTGTCAGCCGCGGCCAGTACTTTCCCCATGCAGCCGGCGGGATGCCCAGCTGCGCTAGCCGGTCTTCACCAAGAGGCACGCCGCCATTCCCTTGAGCCGTGCGCCGAATTGTGTCGAGGATGTCCTGTCGGTCCATCGCTCTTTTCTTCAAGCCCCTTCGTCTGCCCAACTATAGTCGACATCGCGCAGCCCTGTAACACCGACGCAAGCCAAACGCGTCCATCGCCACAAGTGGCTGAGCGGTGGCGATTCTAGCAGAACCCAGCGTCGATGCCATGGTGGATACGTGCAAGGCGCATGGGCCAAAGCCGCGCCAAACGCGACGCGTTGGGGGATATGTGCAACGCTCGCACGCATCTGCGATCGGCGGTGTCGCTCATCCGCGCTGTGTCTTGGGGCGTGGGCGGCTACAGCAGTATTCAGTTCGGTGTAGCGCGTCGTCCTTGGTGCTTTGGCCTTGGTTCCTGGTCCGTCCTTCGTCCGAGACGTCCCTCGTCCTCTGGCCCTTCGCTCATGTGCGACACGGGGATCGGGACAAATCCGACCGGGTACCATGGACCAAGCGCGACCGAGGACAAGGGACGGACCAGGGACGAAGAACCAAGGTCCAAGGACCGATCCGCTCACTTCACGTACTACACCAACACAAAAAACGCTCTAGTGGCCGTGATGCTCGATGGCTTCCGCCCGCACGAAGCCCTCAGCCCCGGACCCTCTGCCGTGATCCCGCACTCTGCTTCGTCAGAACCCGCTGACGTAGGGCAGGCGGTCCGCGACGGCCTTCACCTCGTCGAACCGATCGAGCAGCATCGCCGTCGGGTTCCACTGGCCGCTCAGAAACGAATCGCGCGAGGCCGGAGGAAGGCTCGCGGCAATC
>JBGOTP010000110.1:0-13688 GCA_041476545.1 Vicinamibacteria bacterium
GATTCACGTAGGCGAAAGCCTTCACAGCGTCCCTCCTGCCTTCTGTTGCTCGATCGCCGCGAGAATCTTGTGAGGATGAAGCGGCAAGCTTCGAATCGACGCGCCGGTGGCGTTGCGCACGGCGTTTGCGATGGCCGATGAGAGCGACACCGTTGGCGGCTCGCCGATGCCGATGATGCCGCGCTCCGGCATGTCCTTCAGCACGATCGTGATCTGGGGGATGTCCGACATGCCGGCCAGCAGGTACATCTCCATGTTCGGATTCACCATCTGGCCGGTGGTCCGATCGAGGATGCGATCCTCGAAGAGTGCAAAGTTCATCGAGCTGATGACGCCGCCGTACACCTGGCTTTCGGCGGTGAGCTTGTCCACGACGAGACCGCAGTCCTGAATGGCCAGCACGCGTTTGACCTTCACGATGCCGGTCTCGATGTCCACGCTCACTTCGGTGAACTGCGCGCCGCTCGAGTTGGCGCCGGAGAAGCCGGCCTCCCAGGCGCTGTCGACCGAAATCGTGTCGGCGCCGAGCGTCTTGCAGGCGTCTTTCCAGGTCACGCCCTTCGTGGGCGTGTCCTTCACGAAGATGCGTCCGCCGCCCGCGGCGAGTGCCGACGCCTGAACACCGAGTGTCGGCGCCACTTTCTCGTAGAGGGCTTCGAGTGCCTTGGCCGCCGTGAGGCGAATAGCCGGCATCGCCGACGCCGCCGTCGTGCTGCCGCCCGATCCGCCGCTTCGCGGATAGTTGGTGTCGCCAATCTCCGGACGAACGGCGCTGACGGGCAGGCCGAGCGTTTCGGCTGTCACCATCGCGATGATCGTGCGCGTGCCGGTCCCGATGTCCTGGGTGCCGCACTTCATGACGACCGTTCCGTCGGCGGAGATGTCGCAGTGGGCCTGGGTGCCGCTACCGCCGCCGCCCCACGTGTGAACCGAGCAGCCGAATCCGGTCTTGATTGGTCCGGGGGTCGGATCTCCGGTCGCGTGACGCTTCTCCCACCCGAACAGCCTCGCGCCTTCAGGCAGATAGTTCCGGTACTGCGCGTTTGGAACAAGCGCGGGCGAATTCTTGATGCGGAACGCCACCGGATCCATCTTCACGCGATCCGCGAGTTCATCCATCAGGACTTCGGTGAGGAAGCAGGCTTGCGGATGACCCGGCGCGCGCATCGGGCGCTGCGTGCCCGTGTTGATATAGACGTCCTTGTGCGTGCGTTTCCGGTTCGGGAACACGTAGATGTACGGGATGGGCAACTGGCCGACCCCCTGACCCGCGCCGCCCGTGCCCCAGCTCTCGGCCTGGTACGACGTGAGCGTGCCATCCGCGGTCACTCCGGCCTTGACCTTTGCACCCGCCGACGGACGATTCCCCGTGTCCAGATGCTCTTCCTTGCGATCAAGAATGAGCTTCACCGGCAGCTTGGCCATCTGCGCGAGCTTCGCGCCGATGACGGCTTCAGGTCCTGCCTGCAGCTTGCTGCCGAACCCGCCACCCATGTACTGGGTAATGACGCGGACGTTGGCGGCCGGAATGCCGAGACCCATCGAAATTCCCTGTTGCGAGGGGAAGATGCCCTGCGTCGAGCACCAGCACGTCACCTTGTCTCCTTCCCACTCAGCCACGATGGAGTGAGACTCGAGACAGACGTGGGTAATCACGTGGGTGTAGTACGTCGCCTCGACGATGTGCGCGGCCTGCTTGAAGCCGGCTTCGATATCGCCGACGTCGGTGGCCATGCCCGGCCGCGTATTGCCGCCCATGAAGACGACCGGCGCGTCGGGATCCATCGCCTGTTCTTCATTGGCGAAAAACGGAAGTTGCTCGTACACCACTTTGACGAGCCTGGCCGCGTCCTTTGCACGCTCTTCCGTGTCGGCGGCAAGCGCGGCCACGATGTCGCCCTGGTACATCACCTGGGCGCCCGGCTCTTTCACGTTGTACGCGGCCTTGACGCCCGGGGCCCTTAGCGCTTCGGACAAATCGATCGACGTGATCCGCGCGTGCGGAAACGGCGACCGGATAATCCGCGCATGGATCATTCCGGGTCGGTTGATGTCGTGGGTGTACTTCGCGCGACCGGTCACCTTGTCGGGTCCGTCGAGCCGCTTGACGGCCGTGCCGAGCAGCACAGGCTTCGCCGGCCAGGGATATTTGAGTGCAAGCGCGGAGGGTGGCGCTGGCGCGGCACCGCGACCGGGTGCCTGACCGCCTGCTGGAGGCGCGCCGGCCGTTGGAGGCGCGCCCGCCGGAGCTGCGCCCCGACCGCCGCCGCGACCGCCGGCTCCGCGACCTGCTGGTGCGCCGCCTGCTGGCTGCTGAGGATCCTGGTTGTTAGGCACGGGCCACCCCCTTCGCTTTGGTCGCCGCTTCCAGGACGCGGACGAACGTGCCGCAGCGGCAGATATTGCCATCGAGCCCCTTCCGGATTTGGGTCTCGGTTGGATTGCGATTCTTCTCGAGGAGCGCGACCGTCGCCATGATGAACCCCGGCGTGCAGAACCCGCACATCAGCGCGTCCTGATCGCAGAACGCCTGCTGCACCGGGTGCATCGTGCCGTTGGCGCTCGCCAGTCCTTCGACGTTGCGCACCTGCTTGCCCTGCATCTCGATCGCGAGCGTCGAGCACGCGTAGATGGCGCGCCCGTCGACGATCATCGTGCAGGCGCCGCACGTGCCGCGATCGCACACGCGTTTGTTGCCGGTGAGATCGGCGCGCTGCCGCATCGCGTCGAGCAGCGTGACACGCGGTTCGATCCGAAGATCGATCCGTTTGCCGTTCACGGTGAGTTGGACCGGTACGTCACCGGGCCCGAGGACCCGCGCCGCACCGGTGGTCTGCGCATCAACATCGGCGACACCGCCAACGACGCCCGCGGCGATGCTGGTGACACCGGCCGACTTCAGAAAGTCGCGCCGGCTGACGCTGAAGCGCTCAGTCTTGTCTGGTTTCTCGTCTTTCGAAGCCATGAACGAGCCCCCTCATGGGCAAGGAGAAAATTGGATGGACAAGAGAATAGTCGAAGCCGGCCAACCTTTACAAGAAATCCTGAGCGGAGGCGTCTGGAGCATGGCCCGTGATTCGTGTTCCATTCGCCCCTCCGGTCCTGGCCGTCGGCACTGATTTCGACGACGGTCGCGTCCATCGTTTCGACATAGAGCTTCATAGTCAGGCCTGTTTATGATCACGACGATCAACGCAGAGCGCGCAGAGACCGCAGAGCCAATGGTTTTCTCTCTGCGAACTCTGCGGCCTCTGCGTTTAGTGTCGTCCGGTCATACGCCAGCCGCGGCGGCTGCACGCTGCGCATCATCCACACCGAGGACGACGACAGCGCCCGTGCCACCCTCGAATGCGCCGCCATATGCGTACTCCACGTTCACACCGGCATCGGCGACGAGCCTCGCCGCCGGTGACAATCCGCCGGGGGCGTTGGCAATCGAGAGCACGATCACGTCCCGTTCGCTGACCTGATGGTGACCTGCCCGGAGCACGCCGGCGCCAAGCACATGATTGTCGACGACGAGACGCAACTGACCGCCGGAGTCGAGCGACACGGCATTGATATTGACGCGCTCGTCCGACAGCAGACGACACACGCCGGCAAGGGCTCCGGGGCTGTTGGGCAGACGGAGGCTGAGTTCTGTGCGGGTCGGCATGGCGAGAGGTTAGCAGAGGAAGGGCTGGGAGATCAGATACCCTCAGGCTGAGAGCTGAGGGCTAAGAGCCGGGAGCTGAGGACTCTCACCTTCAGCCCTCAGCCCTCCAGCCCTCTTAAAAAGCCCTCCAGCCCTGAGGTAGTGCAGCGTGTCTACACCAGGACCCTGATCACGACGCGACGATTCTGTGCGCGGCCATCCTTGGTCTTGTTCGGCGCAACCGGCTTCTCCTGGCCGTAGCTGATGACGTTCATCTTGTGCAGCGGAATCTGATGCTGTTCGTAGAGATACCGCTTGACCGCTTCGGCGCGCTCCATGCCCACCTTCTCATTGACCATCTTGTCGCCGACATTGTCGGTGTGCCCCTCGATTTCGAAGTAGGCACCCTTGGGGTCGGCCTTGAGCTGGCCGATCAGTTCGTCCAGCTTCGCCTTGGCCTCGTCGGGCAGATCCGTTTTGTTGAACTTGAAGTTGCCCTGGTCCTCGCTCAGCACGACTTCGAACACGAGCCGTTTCGACGCGCGGTCGACGGCCTCGGCCCTCGAGTTGGCCGCCTCGGCCCTCGTACCCGCGTTCGTTGCGAGATTCGCCGCGGCGCTGGCCGCGGTATTGGCCACCTGGGCGGACTGACTGGCTTGATTCGCGGCCTGCCCCGCGGCCTGCGCTTTCTGGTCGACTTCGGAAATCCGCCCCTCGTTCGCGCGAGTGTGCTCCTGCGTCTCCTCCACCGACCGGCCGAGCGAGTCCACCTTCGCATTCACATCACCCACGCTCGTGCGGACGAATTTCTTCGAGGCACAAGCCGTGGTGCCACCGGCGACGAGCGCCGCGAGCGGTACGACCATCATGAGTTTACGGAACATACGATCCTCCTGCTACGAAATCGGGCGAGATTGCCCCACGTCATACCCACTCCGGGCGCGAACAACGAGATCCTTGTCGCGAGTGCGGACCACGAGCGAATGCCAGCCCGGCTGACTGCTCGATTCAAACGCGATGACGTACTGGTGTCGAAGCTCGTCGAGAATCACGCGCGCGATCGCCCTTCGATCGGCCGACGCGCTGACGACAAAGCTGCGCCCTCCTGTCCACGACGCAAGATTGGCCAGCGTGCCGGTCTGCAGCGAACGTTCAGCCGTCACGGTCGAAATATCGGACGCTGGATTGTCGATGAGCGGCACGAGTCCAACGATGTACACCGGCACGTCGATGGCACTGGCGACGGCGGAAGCCTCGGCGGGCGTGAGCCGGCTCCAGTTGTCACTCCCGTCCGTGAAGACGATCACGGCGCGGCGCAGACCCTCCCGATTCGTCAGCCGCCTGGCGGTCGCCGCGATCGCGTCCCGCAGGGACGTGGCTCCGAAGGGCTTGATCATCGACAGCGTCCGCGGCAGCGCCTGCACACCGGCCGCGAAGGGCTGGATTTCATCGAGGTGTGTATCGAACGTGAAGATCCCCACTTCGTCCCGCTGACGATCCAGCCCCTCCAACATGAACGTGGCGGCCTGCCGGGCGCTGTCCATCTGTGCTTCCATGCTGCCGCTGACGTCGATGAGCAGCGCGACACTCACCGCCGGGTAATCTTGCTGAAAGTCGCTGATACGCCGCGATTCGCCGCCGTCGAGCACCTCGAAGTCTCGCGCCGACAGGTTCGAGATGAAGCGTCCCTTGCGGTCACGAACGATCGCGCTGACGCGCACCAGCTCGACCTTCGCCTTGAAGGTGGTCGCCCCAACCGGTTCCTGGGCGTGAAGAACGAAGCCGGCCCTCGCCGCCACGACCAGAAGCACCGTCGCTAAAATGATGAGCTTGTGTCGAGTCACCGCTTGCTCCTGTTCAAATGTGCTGCCATTTTTTGTAATCTATTAGATTCAATGAGTTACAAGCGTTACTGCCCTTTGAGTGCCTCGATCAAAGCCCCGATTGGGTAAAAATGACGCAGTCTGTCCGAATTCGTCCAGACCGGGTGACGTAATAAGTTACACTCCGCGCTACGTCACCGCGCCAAATCGAGAATCCCTGCAGCCCGATCCCGCGCGCCTCCGGTGAACGCGGTAAGATCTTGCGGTGTCGACGATCCGCGCCTCAGTTCCGATCGCCCAGCGCGTCCGGAGCTTTTCCTACGCCATCCGTAATATCGTCGCGGAAGCGCGTCGAGTTGAGGCCTCTGGTCGCACCGTGCGGTATCTCAACGTCGGCAACCCCCCGGCGTTTGGCTTCGGTCCGCCTCCGCATCTCATTGCGGCCGTCGAGCGGGCGATGCGCGACGGCCACAACGGGTACGGTCCTTCTCCTGGGATCGCACCGGCCAGGGAGGCCGTTGCCGACGAGTACACCAGCCGCGGATGGAACGTCTCGGCCGACCGCGTATTCATTACCGCGGGCACATCGGAGGGCATCGAGCTCGCGCTGAGTGCGCTCGTGGATCCAGACGACGAAGTGCTGGTCCCGATGCCGACCTATCCCTTGTACACAGCGGTACTGGCCAAGATTGGCGCGCGCCCCGTGTTCTACCGTGCCGACCCGGCACGTGGCTGGTTGCCGGCGGTCGAAGAGCTCGACAGCCTGGTCACGCCGAGGACCCGCGCGCTCGTCGTCATCGACCCGAATAATCCAACCGGGGCAACCTATCCCGCGTCCGTGCGCGGCGGGCTACTGGACTTCGCCGAGCGACAGGGGCTGCCGATTCTCGCCGACGAAGTGTACGGTGACCTCGGCTTCGACGGCCCCGTTCCACCGCTTGGCAGTCTGAATCCCGACGCGGCGGTGATTTCCTTCTCGAGCTTGTCGAAGGGTTACCTGGCGCCGGGCTGGCGCACCGGCTGGCTCGCCGTGGGCCGCTCGCCGCGACTGGACGATGTTGTCACGGCGATCGGCAAACTGGCGGACGGACGACTGTGCAGCACAGTGCCGATGGAGTACGCCGTGGACGCGGCGATCCGCGGCGACCGATCGCATCAGACGTCGTTCCGAGCCGCGCTCAAGGCCCGCGCCGAGGTCACGACCGAATCGCTCAACGCGATTCCCGGCGTGTCGTGCGTGGCCCCGACCGCCGCCTTCTATGCCATGCCGAAGATCTCGCTGCCACCCGGCCGGACCGACGAGGACTACGTCGTGGCGCTGCTGCGCACGACCGGTGTGCTCTGTGTCTACGGTTCCGGTTTCGGGATGCCCGCAGCCGACGGTTTCTTCCGCATCGTGTTTCTGGCGTCACCGGCTGAACTACGCGACATTTTCGCGCTGATGCGAGAGTTCACCGCGACGTACCTGGGCTGACCCGACCCACCTCCGCACGCCGCCGCCCTCGGGCTTCCGTCCCCCGACCCGGACTTTAGTCATCCTCCGGAAGCACTTCCGCAGGCGTTCCCCCGGTGCAACGGTGGTCCATCTTTTGATGCTCGTTGCCGACAGGAGGGATTCGCACTCATACCTGGATGGAACGCTTATACAAACCGTGGGACAAGCGTCACAGGCTGTTCGGCGATCTGGCCGTCCTGAGCTTTCTTCTCGTGCAGTTTCTGGACGGCGGCTTCACCTACGTTGGTGTCAGCTTGTGGGGCCGGGGCATCGAAGCGAATCCCCTGTTGAGTTCCGCGATGGCGTACGCCGGGCTGGGGACGAGTCTCGCCGCGGCCAAGCTGCTGGCGATGTCGTTCGGCATCATGCTGCACCGGTTCCGGGTCCACACGCTGGTCGCCCTTCTCACCGTGTTCTACATCGCCGCCTCGATTGTTCCCTGGACGGCTCTCTTTCTGACGATCTAGCATGAAGCGGTCGCCCACGCGACCCTATGCGAAAGAGCGATCCACTCGCTTTTCTGTCTCTCGAACTCCACGCCATCGAACGGCAGGGGCTGTATCGCCGCCTGCGCGTGCTCGAGAGCGAGCAGCGGCCACGGGCGACGGTTGACCATCGCGATGTCATCAATCTGTCATCGAACAATTACCTCGGCCTCGCCACACACCCGAGGCTGCGGGAGCGGGCGATCGAGGCCATTCGCCAGTTTGGTGTGGGATCCGGGTCCGTGCGCACCATCGCGGGCACCATGGCCGTGCACATGGAGCTCGAGCGCCGGCTGGCGGACTTCAAGAAGACGGAGGCCGTCGTGGTGTTTCAGAGCGGCTTCGCCGCCAATGCCGGCACCGTCTCTTCCATCCTGGACAAGGACGACATCGTCATCTCCGATGAACTGAATCACGCGAGCATCATCGACGGCTGCCGTTTGAGCCGCGCCTCCATCAAGGTCTTTCCACACAAAGACGTCAGTGCCGCACGCCGGCTGATCGCGGATCTGCCGGTGTCGCAGCGGAAGCTCCTCATCACCGACGGCGTCTTCAGCATGGACGGCGACCTGGGGCCGCTCCCCGAACTGTGCACGCTGGCCGAGGAGTTCGGGTGCATCATGATGGTAGACGATGCACACGCGAGCGGGGTTTTCGGCCGGCAGGGCCGCGGCACGATCGATCATTTCGACATGCACGGCCGCGTCGACGTGCAGGTCGGCACGCTGTCGAAGGCGATTGGCGTCCTCGGCGGCTACGTGGCCGGGAGCCGGGCGCTCATCGAGTTTCTCCACCATCGCGCCCGCCCGTTTCTCTTCTCCACATCGCATCCTCCGGCGGTCGCCGCCGCGTGTATCGCGGCGATTGACGTGCTCGGCGATGAGCCAGGCCTCATCGAGCGGCTGTGGGAGAACACGCGGTTCTTCCAGAGCGGTCTCCGCGTCATGGGGTTCGACACCGGAGCCACCGAAAGTCCGATTACGCCGGTCATGGTGGGAGACGGAGCGCGCGCCATGAAACTATCCGACCTGCTGTTCGAGAAAGGGGTGTTCGCGCAGGGCATCGCGTTCCCGACAGTCGCGCGCGACAAGGCACGGGTGCGGGCGATCGTCACGGCGACCCATACCCGGGAGGAGTTGCAGTTCGCGCTCGATGCGTTCGCCAGCGTGGGTCGCGAACTCGGGATTATTCCGCGTTCGGTATGAGGACATGAGGACTCGGCTCGCAATCGCATTGTGCTGTGCCGGCCTCTGGTCAACTTCGCCGGCCGCATGGGCATCGAGTCCCGGCCAGGTTGCGCAGGACGACGAGCCGGTCCGCGCACTCATCCTGAAGCTCGAACAGGCGGTGCGATCCGGCGACCCGGCCGCCTACCTCGCGCTCCTCGGTGACTCCGCCGACCGACACCGCGCCGAAGATTTCGCGGCGGCCGAGATCCATCCCGGTGCCACGCGCGTGGTGGTGCGGGAACGAGGGCGCGTCGCGGCACCCGGTGCTCCGGCGGGGAGCGGATATCGACTCATCGTGGAGGCGTTTGTCGAAGTCGGCGGACGCGCGCGCGCGGCGAGGTGGCGGCTCGATATCCGAAGAACCACAGAGAACAGCTGGGTCGTGGCCGATGAGGAACGTCTTGCCGCCCTTGACCATCTGTATCGCCTGGCCATCAATTCCTCGAAGCAGTTCGCCGCCCGCGACTTCACGATCCGGGCCGAGGATCTCGACCTGACGCTTGCCGATGGTTCGGTGTTCACGGTGGACAGCGACCAGGGCGTCACCGGGCTCGTGCTGATCGGGCACGGCACCATGCACTTCCATCCGGCTCCCCAGGTCGAAAAAGGGCAAATGCGGATCTTCGCGGGATCCGAGACGCTCGACTCCCCGTTCGAGGTGGCATTCGTCCGGGTCGGCAGCCTCGAGTCGCATGCGGACATGTCCCGCCTTGCCGCGCGGACCGTGGATCCGCGCGATCTGCGCCGCGCCGAGGACGTGTTCCGCGAGGAGTCGCCCAAGACATTCATGATTGATCTCGGCGACGTGACGGATGCCCGCTGGTCGACGCTGCCTCCGGCCTCCGACATCGTGGCCGAAGTGCGGACACGACGGTTCGGCACGCTCACGTATTCGCGATCGGAGGATCAGGAGGAGGACATTTCCCTGTTCGATCGGGCCAAACAGAAGAACATCTCGGTGTACGCCTCGGCGGACAGGCTGGCGGCACGTGGCCGTTTCTACGATGAAGATGCGCTGGCCGAGTACGACGTCCTCGACTACGAAATCGACCTCGCGTTCGATCCGGTTCCGCGGATGTTCGACTCGCGAGCCCGGCTGAAACTCAGGACTCGTTCGGCGCTGGTCAGCCAGATCACGCTCCGCCTGGCGGACACGCTCACGGTCCGATCCGTCAGCAGCGATGAGTTCGGACGACTGCACAGCGTGCGGGTCCCGGGCCAGAACACACTGCTCGTCACCCTGCCCGCGCCTGTGCCGCAGGGCACGGATCTGACGATCGCGCTCGAGTACGCGGGGCGCGTGGGTCCGCAGCCGATCGAATGGGAGACGCTCCCCTTCACGCAGCGCGAGCTCGACGCGCTGGCGGACACGCCCAACGCGGTGACGCAGGGACGGAGTCCGGAAACGAACTACCTGTATGGCAATCGCAGCTACTGGTATCCCCGGGCGACCGTCTTCGACTACGCCACGGCGACGCTGCGCATCTGGGTTCCCGCGGACTTCGACTGTCTCGCGACGGGTGAGCTCGCACCCAACTCACCGGCCGTCGACGACACCGACCCCGCGCGGCGCCGGAAGCTGTACCTGTTCACCGCGGAGCGGCCGATTCGGTATCTGTCGTTTCTCGTCACCCGGCTGGCACCGGTCGAGCGCGCCACCGTGGCGTTCAACGACGATGAAGACGTGCCAGGGCGGGTTCGAGGGCCGGCCATGGGTGGCGCGGTGTACAACACACTGAATCTTACGGTGATGGCTCACGTGCCAGCTGTCGCGAAGGCGCGCACGCTTGCCGCGGAGGCCGTCGACATCGCGCAGTTCTATCGATCGATAGTCGGCGATTCCCCGTACTCGAGCCTCACCCTTGCGCTCGTCGAAGGGACGGCGCCTGGCGACCACAGCCCTGGCTATTTCACGGCCGTCCGGCGCCCGTCGGAGGGTGCGCCCCCGCTGCTGCGAAACGATCCAGCGTCGGTCGACGACTACCCGGAGTTCTTCCCTGCCCACGCCATTGCGCATCAGTGGTGGGGGCAGGCGGTCGGCTGGAAAACGTACCACGACCAGTGGTTGAGTGAGAGCTTCGCGCAGTACTTCGCCGCCCTCTACACCGGCCATCAGCGTGGCGACGAAGCATTCCGCGTCATCATGCGTCAGATGCGCAAGTGGGGCATCGACGAGTCCGCGCAGGGCCCGCTCTTTCTGGGCTACCGCCTCGGACACGTCCGCGACGAGGGGCGCGTGTTCCGCGCGCTCGTCTACGACAAAGGGGCCGCGGTCCTGCACATGCTCCGGCACCTGGTCGGCGACGACGCGTTCTTCCTCGGCGTCCGCCGGTTCTATGCCAGCTGGCGCTATCAGAAAGCGGGCACCGAGGATCTCCGGGCAGCCATGGAGGCGGAAAGCGGGCGCTCCCTCGAAACCTTCTTCGAGCGCTGGATCTACGGCTCGTCCCTGCCGCAGCTCACGTTCTCGTATCGCGTGGAGGACGAGCGCGCGGCCGGACACGGGCGCGAGATTCTGCTGCGCGTCGACCAGACCGGCGAACTGTTCGATGTCCCCGTCACCGTCGTGCTCCAGTATGCGGATCACCCGCCGTCGGAGGTGATCATGGCGGTCAGCGCGCGAACCACCGAGATGCGCGTTCCCCTGGCCGGCACGATCCGCCGCGTCGATATCAGCAAAGACGATGGCACGCTCGCAGACGTTCAGAAGCACTGAGGCACATGAAGACCCGGGCGATCGCGGTCGCGTTGTTCTCGGCGATCGCCCTGTCCGCGTTGTCGCCCTACGCCTCTCAGACCCCGGCCGCGCTGCAGGACGACGAACCAACCCGCGCGCTGCTGTCGAAGCTGGAGCAGGCCGTACACACCGGCGACGCTGAGGCCTATCTCGCGCTGGCAGCGGAGGGGGCGGACGCGGGTCGCGCGCGGGCGTTCGCCACCGCCGAATTCCGTCGCGGCGCCACACGAGTCGTCTTCCTGGAACGCGGTCGCGAAGCGATGACTGGCCGCGGGCTCCGTCTGATCGTGGATGCCTTTGTCGAATTCGGCCGACGGGGCCGCGTCGCGACGTGGCAGCTCGATTTGAGAAGGACGACTGACAACCAGTGGGCCGTGGCAAACCAGGAACGCCTGTCGGCCATTGATGGCATCGACCGGCTCCTCCTCAATTCAACCAGGCAATTTGCTGCGCGCAATTTCACTGCGCGCGCCGAGGATCTGGACCTCACGCTCGACCAGGGTTCGGTATTTACCGTGGATACCGATCAAGGGGTTACGGCGCTCGTGCTGCTCGGCCAGGGAACGATGCACTTTCACCCCGCGCCCCAGGTCGAGAAGAGGCAGGTCAGGATCTTCGCCGGATCGGACACGCTCGACGCGCGATTCGAAGCCGCGTACATCCGGCTCGGCGAGCTCGGGTCCCACGCGGACATGTCGCAGCTCGTCGAGCAGCCCGTCGATCCACGCGCACTCCGTCGAGCCGGACTCGTGTTCGAGGAGGAGTCGTCGAAATCGTTCGCCGTCGACCTCAGCGAATTCAGCGGCGACACCTGGACGCTCGTTCCCGACGCGTCGGATTTCCTGGCCGAAGTGCGGACGCGGCGCTTCGGCACGTTGACCTACAGTCAATTGGGGTCGGCGCAGGAGGACATCTCGCTGTTCGACCGCCGCCGCCAGAAGAACATCGCCGTGTACACCTCCGCGGCACGGCTCGCGGCGCACGGTCGTGTGTACAGAGTCGATCCGGCGGCGTACGACGTTCACGACTACGACATCGACCTGGCATTCGATCCGGCGCGACGCTGGGTCGAGGGACGCGCGCGGCTGCGGCTCACCACCGGGTCGACTCCAACAAACCAGATCACACTGCACCTCGCCTCCTCGCTGGTCGTCCGGTCCGTGACGAGCGGGCAGTTCGGCAGGTTGTTCAGCGTGCGCATGAGAAACCAGGACACGCTCCTCGTTACGCTGCCGGCGTTGCTGCTGCCCGAGACCGACGTCACGCTCACCGTCACCTATAGCGGGCGTCTCGGTTCGCAGCCGACGGATCGGGAGATGCTGACAGTTGGACAGATCGGTCCACCGCAGGACTTCCCGATCGCGGCGCCGCAGGTCTCCCGGGTGGAGGCACGTTACTTGTACAGCAACCAGAGCTACTGGTATCCGCGGCCGTCTGTCGGGGACTACGCGACGGCGACGCTCCGAATCACGGTTCCCGCCGCGTTCGAGTGCCTCGCGAGCGGTGAACTCTCCGCGGACTCACCAGAGTTGGTCGACGAGGATTCCCGGGACCCGCTCCAGCGGCGAAAGCGGTTCGTCTTCACCGCCGAGCGGCCGCTCCGCTATTTGTCGTTCTTTGTCAGCCGCCTGTCGCTGGTCGACCACACCCTGGTCGGGCTCAACGACGACGACAACGACGGCATCGTCCGCGCCCGTGGTCCGGCCATGGGCGGCGCGGTGTACAACACGTTGAACGTGGCGGTTCTGTCAGACTCCGGACTCACGTCGGAGGCGCGGGATCTGGCTGTCCGGGCAACAGATGTTGCGCGGTTCTACCGGTCGATCGTGGGCGACTCGCCCTACTCGAGCCTGACGCTCGCCCTTATCGACGGTCCGCACCCCGCCGGGCACAGCCCCGGCCACTTCGCCGTCCTCACGCAACCTCCGCCCGATCAGCCTCGCATCTGGCGGAACGATCCGGCGGCATTCGACAGGTACCGGGATTTTTTCCCGGCGCACGAAGTCGCCCATCAGTGGTGGGGCCAGGCCGTGGGGTGGAACACGTACCACGACCAGTGGCTGAGTGAGGGATTCGCCCAGTACTTCGCGGCGCTCTATACCGGCCACCGCCGCGGCAACGACGTGTTTCGCGCCATCCTGGGCGACATGCGCAAATGGGCCATGAGCCAGTCCGATCAGGGTCCCGTGTATCTCGGTTATCGCCTCGGCCATGTTCAGGACGACACGCGTGTATTTCGCGCGCTCGTGTACGACAAGGGCGCGACCGTCCTGCACATGCTCCGC
>JBGOTP010000111.1:0-13668 GCA_041476545.1 Vicinamibacteria bacterium
CTTCACGGATCTCAACCTGAGTGACGTTGAAGTCTGTTACAAGGTGATGACGCGAGAAGTCGCCGACCGGCTGGATCTGCGGTCGCCAGGCTTTGGCATTGATCCGGAAATCACCTGCAAAGTGGCGCGGCTGGGCGCGCGCATCTACGAGGTGCCCGTCTCGTATCGGGGCCGCACGTACGCCGACGGCAAGAAGATTACGTGGAAGGATGGATTCTCGGCGCTGTGGGCCATTCTGCGCTACGCCCGGTGGTCGCCCAAGCACTGACACGCTGATCGGTTCACCTTCCCAATGTCTCGAGATCAGACGAGGCCGAATCGACCAGCGCGCAGAGACGTGTGAGCGCCCGCGCCACACGCACAATCTCGCCCTCCGCCTCTTCGTAGTGCCCCTGTTCGATGCCTTCCCTGACGCCGGGGATCGTCTTGACGCTGTAGCCGGTGTAGAGGCCGGGTGCGTACAAGAGATGTTTGTACCACTCGCGCGCGGGCAGACCAGCCGGATCGATGAGCTGCGCCTCGGCCTGGCGGAGCCTGGCGTTCAGGGTGCGTAGCGCTCCGGCCGTTCCCGTCAGGCGGCCGCGGGCAACGTCGAGGGCCTTCTCGTAGCGAAGCGCGCTGGCCTGGAGCGCGATGGTCGCGTTGTCGAGCGGCGCGAAGTTGATGGCCGGCGGCACGGGCTCGACCCGAGGCGGCGCAAGCGGATGCCTGGGGTCGTTCACGGCCGCGAACACGCCATCGGCGATCTCGCGATTGCGTTCACGAATGTCGCCTTGCTTCCTGGTCAGCAGCTCGTGCAGTTCCCTCGTGTACTTGTCGACGGTGTCGGCGAGATCGGTGAATTCGATCGGCAGCACGTCGGCATCGGCCAGGCGGATGACAGCCGTGCCCACGGTTTGCGCAAGCAGGCGCCCGTACGCGAAGTCGGTGTCGAGGAAATGCGTGTAGAAGTAGAAATCGTCGTACACGGAGTGATAGATCCCGTCCTCGCCTTCATCGGTAAAGCTCATGTTGAGCGACGCGATGCCGGCGTGCTGGATGAACGGGGAGTAGTCGGAGCCCGACCCGAGCGCGCCGATGCGAAGGTCCGCGCGTTCGCGTGCGTCCTTGCGCTCGTCAGCCGTGCCGCTCGCAATCACCCGTGCCTGACGCCGCTGCCAGGCGCTCAGGCCGGTTTCCGGATCGCCGATGGCTTTCGCGACGCCGTTGACGAAGCGCTCGAGCGAGTGCGACCCGTCGACTCTGAGAAAACCTCGGCCGCTGCCGTCCGTGTTGATGTAGGCGACCGCGTGCTGCCTCAGATCGTCGCCGTGCGCTTCCACCCATTCCGTGGAACCGAGCAGCGCCGGTTCCTCGCCGTCCCACGCGGCGTACACGATCGTCCGCTTCGGCGACCAGCCCTGTTTGCGAAGCTCTCCGAGTGCACGCGCTTCTTCAAGCTCGGGCGACATGCCGCTGGCCGGATCGGCCGCGCCGTTGACCCAGCCGTCGTGATGATTGCCGCGGATGATCCACTCGTCGGGAAAGGTCGATCCCGGGATGCGCGCGATGACGTTGTAGAGCGGCTTGATGTCCCAGTTGAACGCGAGCGTCAGGTGCACCTTCGCCGGACCGGGACCGAGGCGATACGTGATCGGCAATGAGCCGCGCCAACCTTCGGGCGCCGTCGGACCGGTCATCGCCGCGAGCAGCGGCTGCGCGTCCGCGTACGAAATCGGGAGCACCGGAATCTTCGTCAGCGTCTTCGCGTCGCTGACCGCCAGTCGCTTGGCGTTGGGCGTCGCGCCGATCCCGGGCGTCAGCGGATCGCCAGGCGCGACCGGCATGTCCATCACGCTGCCGCGCTGCACGCCGTCGCTCGGCCGCATCGGCCCATTCGGAAACGCTGGCCCCGCCGAATACCCGTCGTCTCTTGGATCGGAGTAGATGAGACAGCCGACGGCGCCATGCTCGCCGGCAACCTTCGGCTTGATGCCGCGCCAGCTCTGCCCGTACCGCGCGATGACGATGGCGCCGCGGACGGAGATGCCGTAGCGATCGAGCTGTTCGTAGTCTTCGGGACGGCCGTAGTTGACGTAGACGAGCGGCGCCGTCACGTCGCCGTCGATTGAGTACGCGTTATACGACGGCAGCTGCTCGGACTTCTGGCCCGACGTCGGATCGATCGCGAGCGTCGGCTCCTCGAGTTTCGCCGTGAACCTGACCGGTTCGACCAGCTCCAGGCGCCGCTCTTTGGGGGTGGGGAAGAGCACGTCGAAGCGTTCGATCTCGGCGTCCCATCCCCACTCTTTGAACCGCGCGAGGATCCACTCGGCATTGTCCTTGTCGTAGGCCGACCCCACGTGATGCGGCCGTGCGCTCAACCGCTGCATGCTGGTCCTGATGTTCCCGGCTTGCGGCAGCGACCGAAAGATTTCATCCCACGCCTTCGGCGCGGGCGCTTGGGCGTCTGGCGCAACCGAGGCGACAAGAATGGCCACGCCGAACACCACAACACGTGCCTTTCGCACGGAACCTCCTCTGGGGAATTGCCCCGGGTGAGACCGGAGCCTGACCCCTAAACGTTCAGCGAAGAAACGCGGCCACGACCCAGAACTTTGAGAATCCGGCGGTGTCTCCCGGTTGCAGGCACACACCGATGCTCATCCGAGCCAATGTCTTGTCGAGTGCGGCCTTCCGCAGATCGTCCGGCAGTGCGCCCGGATCCGACGCTGAGAACACCACCAGGCCTGCCGCGCCAGGGAGATCCCCGATGATCTTGTCCGCGTTCGCGCCTTGCGCGCAGGCGACCGTTCTCAACTTCGGATCCGTGGCGACGTTGACGGCTCGCATGCCCTGCGCGCGCCTCGTCTGATTGACATCCGCGACGACCGCATCACGAAACTGCTGTTCGCTGTACGAGAGCACGACGTGGGCAAAATCCTGGGTGACAAAGAGCTGCGATCCGCGTTGAACGATCGAGATGCCCACGGCGTTCGCGTTCCGATCGAGGATGTTCGCGCGGTGCCCCGGTGAGGCCATCAGTCCCTTGTGCGCAGCCTCGACGTCCGGGGCCTCAGCCACGTTCTCCGCGACAGCGTCGAAACGCGCGCCCGTCGCGCTGAGGCGCTGCTCGAGCGTCGGCTCGCCGGCAAATTGATGCGAGAGTCCCTGGTGATCCGCCAGGAGCTTCGAGTGCGCCAGTGCAGCGCTTGCCAATCGATCGTTCCATGCCAGCTTGCTCGAGCCGGCATGCTCCCGCTCGTGATTGACGAGCGCCAGAAGCCGTTGCTCGAGCGGCGACGGCGCGGATCGCGCACTCACACTCCCCAACCCAAGGGAGCAGACCAACACGGTGAAGAGGGTTCGTCTGGTCAGGTGAATACCATCCTAGCATCCCGTATCGCGTCGAGTGGGGCACTAACGCCCGATCTCGTTCCTGATGATCTTGCCGCCCTTCATCACAAATCTGACACGTTGCAGCTCCGTGATGTCGGCGAGAGGGTCGCCCGAGACGGCGACGACGTCGGCGTACTTGCCCGCGTCGATGGACCCGACTTGATCCTGCCATCCAAGTGCGGCGGCGTTGATCGTCGTGCCGCTCTGAAGGGCCCGTGCCGGCGTCAGGCCCGCGCGTTTGACGAGCGCCTCAAAATCGAGCGCCTGTGTCCCGTGAGGATAGGTTGATCCGTCGACGCCGCTCCCCATCATCACGTTGATGCCCTTGGTCGCGGCCGCCATCGACGCGGCTTTCTCGAAGATGGGGATGATCCGGTACTTGCCGCCGGTCGTTCTCGCGTCGGTATCGTCCATGTACGGTTCCATGTAGCGGACGAGCGTGGGATCGTAGTACAGCCCTTTGACGGCCATCAGATCCACTTGATCCTGCGTCAAGCCAAATCCGTGTTCGATCGTGTCGCAGCCGGCGACGATCGCGTTGCGCTGCCCTTCGCCCCCATAAACGTGACACGCGGATTTCTTACCGAGACGATGCGTCTCGTCGATCATCGCCTGGAGGACCGGCAATGGATAGGTCACCTGGTACTGATCCTGGCCTGTGGCGGTGAAGGAGTATCCTCCCGCTGGAAACAGCTTGATCCAGTCGGCGCCCCGTGCAATCTGCTCGCGCACGGCTGCGCGCCCGTCCTCAGCGGACCGAACGACCGTGCTGGCCAGCGGATTCTCTGGCGCGTTGGGATCTTGCGGTCGCGCTCCCCAGACGATGCCCAAGGTCGACACCTGGTACCGGGGACCGTCGAAGCGGCCCAGGTTGATCGCGTTGCGCACCTCGACGTCGCCGTACCCGTTGCCGTGGGAACTCATATCGCGGGCGGCGGTGAAACCCGCGCGCAAGTCGGCCTGCGCATTCTGCACGGCAATCAACATGGCGCTTTCCGTGGTCACCCTCGATCCGCGCTGGTTGAACATGTGCGTGTGCGCGTCGATGAGGCCGGGGAGGACCGTCGCCCGGCTGAGGTCAATCACGTCCACACCGGCAGGAATCCTGACTCCAGACTCCGGTCCGACTTGCGTGATGCGTTCACTGGACACGAGCACGACCTGCCTCGTCAGCATCCGGCCGCTCTTGCTGTCGAACAGCCGGCCTGCGCGGATGGCGACGACCCGAGGACCCGGCGGACACTGAAAGACACCGCCGTCAGGCCCCACGCATGGCGTCGGTCCCGCGCCACGCCACGGCGCCGGCGGCGGCTGCACCTGCGCACCGAGCATCGCCCCTGTCAGAAGTGTCCCGAACGCCGCGGCGTGCGCCCATCTGCGTCGCATGCAAAAATCCTCCGGACTAACGGGTGACGTGAGCGGCGACACACAGCCAGCGGCCGTCCCTGCGCGACCAGATGTCCGTGTACCGACCGGTCCCCGTCTTGCCGTCGGCCTTTCTGTACGTCGTCCTCGCGTGAATGATTCCGAGATCGCCAGTGATCCTGACGAGCGCGTCATGGGCCTCCAGCTCCGACACGCCGGCGCCACGCGCTATCTGCCCCAGGAAACCGGCGCGATCGACGATGGAGCCATCAGGATTGCTGTTCATGAAATCCGGCGCCAGATGCGTGTCGAACCAACGCACATCCGCACGTTCGACAGATCGGACGTACTCGAGATTGAGACGTTGCAGCATCTCGCCATCTCCCGCGGTCGCCGACCCGGGCTCGGGCCCTGTGTCTGGCATTGATGTGTCCTCCATGATGAGGAGGCCAGCTTACACGGTGTGAGCGTCCGCGCGGTCAGGATCTGACACGTAACATCTCGCGCTCGAATAGTGTCCGCCTGGCCTGATCGGCTAGAATTTGATGAAGGAGTCACTGATGAAGCCGCTGTATGCCGCACTCGTTGCCGTGATGATTCTGGCAGCCCGTCCAATCGCCCAGTCGCAGACCGCGACCGACATTGTCGGTAGCTGGGATTTCACCACGGTCTCGCCGATTGGCGAGCAGACCAACATGATGGTGGTGAGCAAGGAAGGCAATGGGCTGAAGGCCGTGGCGAAGAGCCCGGATGGAGAACAGCCGTACGACAAGATCGAGATCGCCGGCAGCGCAGTGAAGATCGTGCTGACGGTCGACTTCCAGGGCACGCCGATGATCATCACCTACACCGGCAAGGCGGACGCCAAGAGCATGAGCGGCGAGGCCGACTTCGGCGGCCTGGCGCAGGGCACCTGGTCGGCGGCGCGAAAGTAGCGGGGCATCGGCCGCTGAGCCATAATCAGCGCCCAGGAGGCGAGAATGGGATTTGTAAGGGGCGCACTGGTCGCGTGCATGGTCACGATGGCGACGCTCGCGATGGCGCAGGAGAGCGGGGTCCACGTGCGCAGCATCCGGGTGCTCGCGACCGATCCCGAAGCGCTCGCGACGTTCTACGAGAAGGCCTTCGGCATGTCCGAAACGCGCCGGCCGGTCAACTCCGCGACGACCAAAGAGATTGCCCTCAACAGCGGTTCGACCCCCGACATCGCCAGGAGAGCCACGAGCGCCGCTATCGTCATCTATACCCGTCCGAAGGATGCGCCGGCTGGCGCGATGGCCTCGCTCATCCTCGAAGTGCCGAGCCTGGACAAGGCGATTGAGTCCGTGAAGGCCCATGGCGGCACGCTGATGCGCCCCCTGACCAAATCGGGCGAGGGCCTCAGCTACGCGTTCCTCAAGGATCCCGACGGCAACCAGATCGAGCTGGTAGAGGCGACCAAGTAGCTACCGTACTCCGCCGGCACTTGTTGATGGGGGGTTTGATAGCCGACGTGTCGACGCTTGGCTTCCTTAAGAAGACTGCAGATGACCAGATGTTCGAATTGGAGTTGGCTCCCCGTGCTGGACAAATTGCGAACCCTTCCTTCGGATCCATCCAATAACAGATCTTCCGTGACCGGCCCCCTAATCCGGACTATCGTCTAGGTGGAGGGCGCAGTATGACAACGTCTAAACGGGAGAAGCTCCTGCTTTGATTTATCGTCCTGCTCGCAATCTACGCGAGCATCACGCTCTGGCCTGCAATCCCTAGACGCGGTGCCGTCACTGAACAGCTTCGCTTCGTTGTGCCGGTCGCGGCACAAGCCCCCGTCACGCTGGATCGCAGCATCCGCGATTACAAACTGCCGTCAGAGATTCCGTGGGTGGAGCGCAATGGCACTGGAAGTCTCACGCTCTACGGCGACGCGTCAAAACCGGGCGGAATTTATGTCTCGCTCCTGAGACGCCCATTTGACAATTGGAGCGCCCCCCACACTCACCCGACGGAACGCTACGTCACGGTGCTCGAGGGAACGTTCCTGGCTGGCACAGGGCCGGTTCAAGATCGGAATCGAGTGGATGCCCTGAAGGCCGGCACGGTTGTCAGCGAAGTCCCCACCAGAATGCATTACGACGGTGTGGGGCAAGATGGAGTGACGCTGTTCTTTATCGGAATGGGTGGTACTAACAGCGGCCCGGCCAGCGAGCCACCTCGTGCTCCTGGTGGACCGAATGTCGACCCGACTGCGCGTGTAGCCAAGAAAGTGGAAGACATGGTGTGGACGAAGGCAGCCGACGGCAGTACGTTCACCAACGTCTTTGGTGATCCGGGCAAGGCTGGCCTATACGTTCAGTTTGTCCGCCGGCCACCGAATAGCTGGAGCACGGCGCACCGCCACGCCAACGATCAATTCGTGTGGGTCATGGGCGGACGCATGTACATTGGCACGGGATCGTCTGTCGACAAGGACAAGACAGTCGGAATGCCGAAGGGGTCGTACATTCACGACTTTGCGAACGGCACGCACTACGAGGGGACGAAGGATGAGGACCTCTGGCTTCTGATTGCTGGCATGGGACCAGCCGCGCCAGAGAGACCGTCTAACTAGAGCCAACAAGCGCTGCGTGGAAGAGCGCCGTCTGCGTCGCTTCTGATGATGTGGACGAAGTGCTTCTCTGCGCCAAGCATTCCAGCGGTGGGGCACAATTCGAGCCGGTTCCGTTTTCAGGCGATTTCGACGAACCCGACCAAGAGGTACGCGATTTCCGATCGCTCGAGAACCTGAGTCCGTGTGCGGAACTGGAAGGGGTCGTAGGAAGTCCGCCTTCGCGGCTATGCCGCTTCGGCGAGACAGCCATCGCGTGTAGTGACTCGCCTGCCTAGCCGAAGCTTGGCGCAGCCGAGCGAAGGCTGGCTCCTCAGGTAGGATTCGAACCTACAACCCTCCGGTTAACAGCCGGAAAAAACGTGGTTAGCCGCCCTTTGCGGCCATGTGCTGAACGTTGCCGGATCGCGCCTCTTCCCTCGTAGAATCCGTCGATTTTTCACCTTCGCCTTGTGCCGGGCCCTTGCTGCCATTTGCCGCTCCTTGTTGCACCCAAAGGGCAAGAAAAGGGCAACGTCCGGGCCGCGCCAGAGGCGGCGCGAGCACACGCAGGTTAAAAGCCTGGTCGATTGCCAAAGCCTCGCGTCAGTCAAGCAGCTGCGTAAGGATCCGGACCAGTGCCCGTTGCTCGCGGACGGAGAGACGTCTGAGGCTAGCGGGCGGGGCGGTCATGCGATCGAGCAGAAGCGTGCGGAGCCGCGAACCGGCTGGTGTGAGATCCAACACTTTGACTCGGCGGTCCTCGGTCGATGGGTGGCGACGCACGAGACCGCGCGACTCGAGCCGGTCCACCAACCCCGTCACGTTCGACGCGTCGCAGGCGAGCGTCTCGGCGAGCTGCCCCATGGGGATCGGCCGGCCTGGCTCGATCAGATGCAGCACGTGGCACTGCGCCGGCGAGAGCTGAAGCTCGGCGGCGAGCGGCGGCAGGTTCGCCCGCTGGGCGAAGAAGAGCTGCATCAACAGCTGCCACGCATCGCAGGCATGGGGGCTCGCGGGCTTCATCAGCGGACAGTATAGTTCATTTACTCAATCGTTGACATCATCAAGTATTAGGCGTAACCTGGTTTTCATGACACCCCTGAAACTGGTTTCTCTGGATGATGTGGTCGTATTCCCCGGGATGCCGGTGACATTGCCTGCGGACGCCGGCGGCGATACGCGTGTGTTGCTCATCCCGAGGCGTGGCAGTGGTTTCGCAAAGGTTGGCGTGGTTGCGGAGGTCTCCGACCGGATCGCTTCGGGTGGGCGCAGCCTCGCCTCGTTCATGGCCCTCCACCGGGGCGTGCCCGGCGCGGCGCACACCGACGCGGACGGCGTCCTGCGCGTGGAAGTCGAGGAGCGCCCCGACATCGCGCCACCGCCGATCCTGACCCGCGACATCGAGCGCGAGTATCGCGCGGTGGTGGAGGAAATTCTCGAACTTCGTGGCGACGATGGCCGGATCAGCGCGTTCGTGCGCTCCATCACGCACCCAGGCGCCCTGGCGGATACCGCCGGCTACTCACCCGATCTGAACGTCGGCCAAAAGCTGGAGCTGCTGGAAACGCTCGACGTCGTCGAGCGGCTGAAACTGGCCCTGCAGTTTCAGCAGGACCGGCTCGCCGAGCTGCGCGTCCGGAAGCGCATCCGCGACGACGTGGAGACGGGCGCGCAGAAACAGCAGCGCGAGTATTTTCTGCGCCGGCAGATGGACGCGATTCGCAAGGAGCTCGGCGAGAACGAGGCATCGGTGGCCGACGAGTATCGAAGAAAGATTGCGGCCGCCCAGATGCCCGAAGCGGCGCAGCAGCAAGCCGAGCGTGAGCTGGCGCGATTCGAACGAATGGGCGACTCGAACGCCGAAGCATCCATGATTCGGACCTACCTCGACTGGCTGCTCGCTGTTCCCTGGTCGAAGCGGACGGAGGAGCGCCTCGATCCGCAGCACGCCCGGGAAGTACTCGACGCCGACCACGCCGGTCTCGACGACGTCAAACAGCGGATTACGGAGTATCTGGCGGTCCGCAAGCTCCGCGCTGAACGCGGTTTGACCGATGATCGCCGGTCGGGCGCCATCCTGACGCTTATCGGCCCGCCGGGAACCGGCAAGACCTCGATCGGCGAATCGATCGCCCGGGCGACCGGCCGGCAGTTTGTCCGGATGTCCCTGGGTGGGGTCCGCGACGAAGCCGAAATCCGCGGACATCGCCGCACCTACATCGGCGCGTTACCGGGCCGGCTCGTGCGCGCCCTCCGCGACGCAGGCACGATGAATCCCGTGATCCTGCTCGACGAGGTGGACAAGCTGGGCGCCGACTGGCGCGGCGACCCGTCGGCGGCATTGCTCGAGGTGCTGGACCCGGCGCAGAACCATGCGTTTCAGGATCACTATCTCGATGTCCCGCTCGATCTGTCACACGTGCTCTTCATCGCCACAGCCAACCTTGCTGATACGATTCCCGGGCCGCTGCTCGACCGGATGGAAGTGATTCGCTTCGACGGCTACACGACCGAGGAAAAGGTCGCCATCGGGCGCGGCTACCTCTGGCCGCGTCAGGTGGAACGCAATGGCTTGAGCCCGGACGACGTCACGACCGACGACGACGTATTGCGCTTGGTGGTGAGCGACTACACGCGCGAGGCGGGCGTCCGCCAACTGGAACGCGAGCTGGGCACGGTGCTTCGGAAGACGGCCACGCGAATTGCGGCCGGTCATCAGCCGAGGCCCGTGGTGGTCGATGCCGCAGCGGTGCTGGCAGCGCTGGGGAAGCCGAAGGTGTATCACGAAGCGGCCGCGCGCACCGGGGTCCCGGGTGTTGCCACCGGACTCGCCGTGACGGGCGTGGGCGGAGATGTCCTCTTTGTCGAAGCGGCGTCGATGGCGGGCAAAGGCGGGCTGGTGCTCACCGGACAACTGGGCGAGGTCATGAAGGAGTCCGCCCGGATTGCGCTCACCTACATCCAGAGCCACGCGCTGCAACTGGGGATCGACGAACGGAAGTTCGACAGCCGGGAGTTTCACGTGCACGTACCGGCCGGCGCGATCCCCAAGGATGGGCCCAGTGCGGGCGTCACGATGGTGACGGCACTGGCGTCGCTTCTGACCGGACGGCCCGTCAAAAACACGGTGGGCATGACGGGCGAGGTGACACTCCAAGGACGCGTCCTGCCGATTGGCGGCCTGAAGCAGAAAGTGCTCGCCGCGCACGCCGCCGGCTTGACGACGATCATTCTCCCCGAGCGCAACGAACCCGATCTGGACGAGGTGCCGTCCGAGGTGCGCGAACAGATGCAATTCCACCCGGTGAAATCGGTGGACGAGGTGCTCGCGCTTGCGTTGGAACCGAACGTGCTCGCGATGGTCGCCTAGTCTCAACCAGGAGCGGCATCAGACGGCCTGCATGAAACTGCGGGGGGGCCAGCGCCGGGCGAAGGCGTGCCTTCGATTCCTTATGATCGGAGAAACGCGAACCGCGCGGGCCTTCTAGGTGTCCGCGACCTGCTAGCGATGGGGAGGGCGGCAACAGGCGGAAAGTGCGAGCGGTCGGCAAACAACTAACGTCCCGGGGCGTTAGGCCCCGTGGTCTGACCGAAAAAGGTCCGCAGCAGCGCCCCGCTCATTCCGGTGTTGTAAGGTGGTGTGTCCGGCTCGAACTCCTTCCCTCGAGCCAGTGAGCCGACGAGGACCAGATCGAATCCCGCATCTCGCACCAGCCTCGCCGCCGTCTCCAGAGCATCGGGATCATCGCTCGCCAGCGGGATGCCGACGCGCTCGCCTTTTCGATGCGCCTCACTCTCCAGCGTCTTGAAATACACCGTGTTGAAGGCATTCACCCACCGGCTACCCGGAAACATCGCCGCCGACCAACCTGCTGAACCCTGCCGATGCGCGGAAGCCTGCCGCGCAACAGGACCGTCCCGTCGCTCATACGCATTCCCCGTGTCGAGCACGACTTTACCCACCAGCAATGGCGCAAGATCGCGCACCAGATCAGGAACGGCTTTCAGCGGAACCGTCAGTAGGACGACCTCTCCAAATGTGGCGGCATCTTGTGGTGCTCCGGCCGATGCGCGCTCTCCGAGCCGTTCAACTACTGGCTGGAGTTCCTCGGGATGCCTCGACGCCATGCGGACGTCGTGGCCGGTATCGACCCACAAGTTCGCCAGCGTCGATCCGATCATTCCTGCTCCGACGATTCCGATGCGCATGGCGGGTCTCCTCTACGACGGCTCACCGAAAATGCCATCGTAGCGATTCGTCACGTTGGGCGGACCACCCGTTCGGGCAGGCCGCTGCTGTTTCTCCGAACGCGTGACAGCCGACCTTCAAAGAATTCACTTGAGCCGCTGAATCTCTCGATGCCTGAAACAGCCGACGAGGTGATCGTTCACCATGCCGACCGCCTGCATGTACGCATAAATAGTGGTCGAACCGACGAAGCTGAATCCGCGGCGCTTGAGATCCTTGCTGAACGCGTCGGATTCGCGTGAAGTCGCCGGAATCTCCCTCGTCGCCTTCCACCGATTCAGACGGGGTCGTCCATCGACGAACCGCCAGCAATAGGCGCCGAAGCTTCCGAACTCGTCCTGAATCGCGAGAAACGCCAGCGCGTTGCGCACGGCCGCTTCGATTTTCATCCGGTTTCGAATGATCGACGGATCCGCAGTGAGCTTGTGGATTCTGCTCTGCCTGAGTCGCGGCGCGTGGCCGTGGAAAAGGCCGGAAATGCGGCCGAGCTAACCCATTGTGGGGATTGGCTCCCGGACTTGTACGATCTGCGAACCCTCAGATTTGAGTTCCCGGTCGCATTCCGGCCGGAAGAAGGCTGCCTGGTCACGGCCTGATGAAGTCGAACTGGACGAAACACCGAATACGTCGGAAGTCACGCTCATTGCCTGTGACAAGAACGCATCCGGCTTCGCGATTCCTACTTTCCGTCTACCGAGAACACCAGCAGGATGTTGCCGCGCATGCCACCCCACTGACCATAGCCGGACGTCGTGGCGACGACGCCGTTTGCGATCGCGGGGCCGCCCACGTCAATCGACCCGCCCTGTGCGCGCATGCCGTTGACCGTTATGAACTCGCGCGCGGTGTCGAAGTCCCAGAGCACGTGGCCATCAGTCGGGGCATAGGCGCGGAAGTGACCGTCCACTGATCCCGAGAAGATTGCGCCTGGCATCGCTGCACTCGGCGCCGACAGCGCCGGACTGCAAGACGGTTTCACGCCGCACGCGCTCGGGTGAGACGACCAGACCTGCGCGCCGTCTGTCAGACGGATCGCGTAAAGGCCGCCACCTTGTTCCCCGTTCAGGCCGCCGCGGCCGAGGTTGACCGGATCCTTGAACGTGATGTCGGACACCGGCACGTACATGTTGCGGGCATCAGCAGCGGATCCCCACTCGATCCCGCCAAGCATGCCGCCCTTCCCGACGGACACGCTCCAGAGCTTCTTGCCCTTGTCATCGGGATCAAACGCGTGCACCTTGCCCGACTTCTGACCGGCCACGAGCGCGCGCTTCCCGTTGCCGAGCGAGACGAGAATCGCCGACTGGCCGAAGTCGTGATCCGGGCCGGCCTTCTCGGGACAGTTCGTTTGATCCACGCTTCCGCACGCCATGTTGTAGGCGTCCCCGGCCGTCACCTGGTTGAACCACTTGATCGCGCCGGTCGTGAGATCGAGTGCCATCACCGAATCCGACGTGGCCGCTGCGGGAGCGCTGTACGCGTCGCCGGTTGCGATGTACAGCGAGTTGGTCGCCGGGTCGAGCGTCGGCGCGGACCAGACGCCCGCGCCGGAAGGACCAAAGAGTTGGATGCCATTCTTGTTCTTGCCCTGCGGTGTCGCCGCCTCCGGAATCGTAAAGGTTTGCCAGACGAGATCGCCCGTCGCGGCCTCGAGGGCGACGACGCTGCCGCGGAACGTGCAGCACCCGTACGCGGCTTGTGCGCCGGTGGCCTCTTCGGTCGAAGACACGGGGATGTAAATGCGACCGTTGTCAGCAACGATGGACCCGGTGACGCGCGCGGCGCGATGCTCGTCGACCTTCTTCTTCCACCGCAGTTGGCCGGTCGTCGCGTCCACGCTGTACACGGTGGCGCGGAGATCCCCGAAATACGCGGTCGCGCGACCGCCCGCTTGCATCACTGTGACGGCCGCTCGCACGCCGGCGTCGGCCTTGAACATCCAGTGCTGGCAGCCGTCCTTCAGGCCGAGCGAAAAGATGCGTCCCGAGGCGCTGCCGACGAAAAGGCGATCGCCGACAATCGTCGGGTTGGCGGCGGCGGCGTTCTCGCCCTCGAATCCGAATGCCCATCTCAGCTTCAGGTTCGGGACCTGTGCCGCCGTGATGCC
>JBGOTP010000112.1:0-13581 GCA_041476545.1 Vicinamibacteria bacterium
CGCAGCGGCGGCACGCGCAACGTGATGGTGTTGATGCGGAAGTACAGATCCTCCCGCAGCCGGCCGTCGCGCAGCGCGGTCTCCACGTCGACATTGGTTGCGCAAATCAGGCGGAAGTCCACGTGCACGACGCGATCGCTGCCAATCGGCCGGTACTCGCGCTCCTGGAGCACACGCAGCAGCTTGGTCTGCAGGTACGATGGCATTTCGCCGATTTCGTCGAGCAGCAGCGACCCGCCCTCGGCCAGCTCGAGCAGGCCTTCCTTGTCCGAGGACGCGCCGGTAAACGCGCCCTTCTTGTAACCAAAGAGTTCGGATTCGATCAGATCCTTGGGGAGCGCGGCGCAATTGATCTTGATGAACGGCCCCTTGGACCGCTTGCTGTTGTAGTGAATGGCGTTGGCGATCAGCTCCTTGCCGGTTCCGTTCTCGCCCTGGATCAGAATGTTCGCCTCGCTGGCGGCGACGCTCTCGACGAGGTCGAAGAGTTCCTGCATCTTCTTACCCTTGCCGATCACGTTCCGGAACCGATAGCGCTCCTGCAGCTTCTGTTTGAGCTGCTCGTTCTCGTCGACGAGCGACCTCCGCTTGATCGCCTTCTCGAGCTTGTCGAGCAGGCGCTCGGCATCAATCGGCTTCTCCAGAAAATCGAAGGCGCCGGCCTTGAGGGCGTCGACCGACCGCGGAACGTTGCCCTGCCCGGTGACGACGATGACTTCGGCTTCGGGGTCGATCTGTTTGAACCTGCGCACGAGATCGATCCCGTCGGCATCCGGCAACATCATGTCGGTGATGACGGCGTCGGGCCGCCACGACCTGAAGATCTCTTCCCCACGTGTCGCGATGAGCGCCGTGCGGACGTCATATCCCGCGTGCTCCAGTAAAATCTTCAGCCACTCCGTCATCGACGGCTCGTCGTCTATGGCCAGGACGCGCGGCCGCCGCTTCAAACTCATCCGTTAAGGATGCTCCGAGACACGTAACAAGTCAATACACTTGGCCAACAATCCGAACGATATCGCTACAGTCTTGGCGATTTCCTACTGCCGGACCGTCCGTTGATCCCTATGCCATAATCCCCGGACAGGTGGAGACTCTCCCGACACGCGTCAACCCTCTGGACCCGGTGTTTGCGACCAATCGGGTGCGCATGGACCAGCTGGTTGTCGACCTTCGCGCACGTGTGGATCACGCGCGGGAGGGCGGCGGCGCGAAGTACGTCGAACGTCATCGCGAACAGGGCAAGCTCCCCGTTCGTGAACGAATCGACCGGCTGATCGATCCGGGGTCCCCATTTTTGGAGTTCTCTCCGCTCGCCGGCGCCGGCATGTACGAAGACGAGGCTCCGGGAGCCGGCATCGTGACCGGGATCGGCCGCGTCTCGGGCCGCGAGGTGCTCCTCGTTGCCAACGACGCGACAGTGAAGGGCGGCACGTACTACCCGATCACGGTCAAGAAGCACGTGCGGGCGCAGGAAATCGCGCTGCAGAATCGCCTGCCCTGCATCTACCTGGTCGATTCGGGTGGCGCGTTTCTACCGCTGCAGGCCGAGGTCTTTCCCGATCGCGATCATTTCGGACGCATCTTCTTCAACCAGGCGCGAATGTCGGCCGAGCGGATTCCGCAAATCGCCGTCGTCATGGGCTCGTGCACGGCGGGTGGCGCCTACGTGCCGGCCATGTCGGACGAAACCATCATTGTCAAGGGCACGGGGACGATCTTTCTGGGCGGGCCGCCGCTCGTGAAGGCGGCAACTGGCGAAGAGGTAACGGCCGAGGAACTTGGCGGCGCGGATGTCCACACGCGCTTCTCCGGGGTCGCCGACTATCTGGCCGACAACGACGACCACGCGCTCGCTCTCTGTCGGACCATCGTCGAGACGCTGGGGGGCGTGAAGCAGATGCCCGGCGACATGGTCGCGCCGGAGGAGCCGGCGTACGACCCGGCGGACATCTATGGCATCGTGAATGCCGACGGTCGCAAGCCGTACGACGTCCGCGAAATCGTCGCGCGACTCGTGGACGGTTCGCGCTTCGACGAATTCAAGGCCCGATACGGCGTGACCATCGTTACCGGCTTCGCCCGACTGCACGGCATGCGCGTCGGCATCGTGGCAAACAACGGCGTACTCTTCTCGGAATCCGCGTTGAAGGCCACGCACTTCATCGAGCTGTGCAATTTGCGCGGCGTCCCGCTGATCTTTCTGCAGAATATCACCGGCTTCATCGTGGGACGGCAGTATGAGCGGGCCGGCATCGCCAAGGACGGCGCGAAGCTGGTGCACGCCGTCGCGACCTCAGTCGTGCCGAAGTTCACGATCATCATCGGCGGGTCGTTCGGCGCCGGCAACTATGGCATGTGCGGGCGCGCCTACGAACCGCGGCTGCTCTGGATGTGGCCAAACGCGCGGATCTCGGTCATGGGCGGAGAACAGGCCGCGACGGTACTCGCCACCGTCAAACGCGACCAGCTCGCGCGCGAAGGCAAGCCATTCTCGAGTGAAGACGAGCGCGCCCTGCGTCAGCCGATTCTCGACAAGTACGATCACGAAGGCTCACCGTACTACTCCACGGCGCGTCTCTGGGACGATGGGGTGATTGATCCGATCGACACGCGCCGGCTGCTGGCGCTGGGATTGTCGGCCGCCTACAACGCGCCAATCGCGGAGCCGAAATTCGGCGTGTTCAGGATGTAGCGACATTTTCACGAAGACACGAAGCTCACGAAGAACATTTGGATCTAAGAGTGACTTCGTGTTCTTCGTGGCTCCCTGATGAACGTGATGAAGAGACGATGACGTACAAGTACCTGAGCACGCGGCGAGAGGGGTCGGTCGAGTACGTCACCCTCAATCGCCCCGACGTGCGCAATGCCTTCAACGCCGAACTCATCGAGGAGCTGACAGCGTGGGCAGCTGGGATGGTTCAACTGGGTTCACAAGGTTCACAGGGTTCACAGGGTGTGCGCTGCGTCGTGCTGTCCGGTGCGGGCAAGACGTTCTGCGCAGGAGCCGATGTCACCTGGATGGCCGAGACCATCCAATATACAGAGGCGCGGAACCTGAGCGACGCCACGGCGGCATCGCGAATGTTCGCGGCGATCGACGCCTTGCCGGTGCCCGTCATTGCCCGTGTTCATGGTGCGGCGCTCGGCGGCGGCGCGGGTCTGGCCGCCGTGTGCGACATCGTAGTTGCAGAGGAGACGGCGCTCTTTGGATTCACCGAAGTGAAGCTGGGGATTCTGCCAGCGGTCATTTCGCCGTTCGCGCTCGCGAAGATCGGGCGATCGGCCGCGCGCGAACTGTTTCTGACCGGCGCGCGTTTCTCCGCGGCCCGTGCTCGCGAAATCGGTCTCGTCCACCAGGTGGTTCCCACCGGCGCGCTGGACGCTGCCGTAGCGGCGTATGTTCGCGACATCCTCGAGGCAGGCCCCGAAGCCATCGCTGCCGCCAAGGCGCTCATCCCACACGTGGCGGGCCAGCCCCTCGACGAAGCCAGGACCATCAGCGCCGCCGCACTTGCCAAACGTCGCGTGTCCGCGGAGGGACAGGAGGGGTTGCGGGCGTTCCTGGAAAAACGGGCACCTGCCTGGCTCGAAAGAATATCCACCACAGAGGACACGAAGGACACAACGCGCTTCGAATGATCAACAAGCTGCTGATCGCCAATCGTGGCGAGATCGCCGTCCGCATCATTCACGCGTGCCGCGAGCTTGGCATCAGAAGCGTTGCCGTGTACTCGGACGCTGATGCGCACGCGCAGCACGTGCGGTCCGCGGACGAAGCGATCCGCATCGGTCCCGCACCGAGCGCGGCCAGCTATCTCAACATCCCATCGATCCTCGGTGCTGCCCGGACGTCCGGGGCTGATGCCATTCACCCTGGATACGGCTTTCTTTCCGAGAACGCAGCGTTCGCCGCCGACTGTGAAGAGGCCGGGCTGATCTTTGTTGGACCGCCATCGACCGTGATCTCGCGCATGGGATCGAAGATCGAGTCGCGCCGGCTCATGGAAGCCGCTGGTGTACCGGTGGTGCCTGGCGAAACACCAGCGGATCAGTCAGACGCGGGATTGCGCCGCGCGATCGAACAGGTCGGCCTGCCCGTCCTCGTCAAGGCCTCCGCCGGAGGCGGTGGCAAGGGCATGCGCGTCGTTCACCAAGCCACGGAGGGCATGCACGCCAACGATGCCGACAACGCCATTCGGGCGGCACGTCGCGAAGCGCTGGCCGCTTTCGGCAACGGCACACTCTACGTCGAGCGGATCCTCGAACGCCCTCATCACATCGAGGTGCAGGTGTTTGCGGACGACAGCGGCCACAGCGTCCACCTCTTCGAGCGCGAGTGCTCGGTACAGCGGCGGCATCAGAAGGTGATTGAAGAAAGTCCGTCGCCCTCCATCGGTCCGGAACTGCGCGACCGTATTGCGAGCGCCGGCCTTGCGGCCGCGCGAGCGGCGGGCTATCGCGGCGCCGGCACGGTGGAATTTCTGGTCGATGTCGAGGCGCAGTCCTTCTATTTCCTCGAGATGAACACCCGCCTTCAGGTCGAGCATCCGGTGACGGAGCAGGTGGTTGGCGTCGATCTCGTGCGCGCGCAGCTGCTCGTCGCAGCAGGACAGCCGCTGCCATGGCAGCAGCACGATCTCGCCCAGCGGGGCCACGCGATCGAAGCGCGCATCTATGCCGAGGATCCCGATCGCGGGTTCCTGCCTCAGGCGGGACCGCTCCTGCTCTATCGCGAACCGCGATTCCCGGGTGTGCGCGTCGATTCAGGAGTCGCCGAGGGCGACGACGTATCGGTGCACTACGATCCCCTGCTCGCGAAAGTCATTGCGTCCGCCGAAACACGAGACCTGGCGATCGCGCGCCTGACGGCCGCCCTGCGCGAGTTTCCGATTCTCGGCATCCGGACGAATATCCCGTTTCTGCTGCGGGTCCTCGATCATTCTCTCTTTCGGTCCGGCGGCATGGACACGGCATTCCTGGATCGCGAAGCGGCGTCGTTCGTGGAGTCCCCCACGACACAGGGCATTCCCGCTCATGTTCGCACCGTGATTGATGCGCACAGGCAGACGGCTTCATCGTCTCTGCCCGCGCCAGAATTACCGTCGCGATCGTGGGATCCGTGGGGCGGCATCCACCGCGCATCCGTGGATCCGACTGCGGTTGGCATATTTGTAGGCCCGAGCTTCAGCTCGGGCGTGTACGTCGCGAGCGCCGGAAACAGGACCTGGGCCTTCTGGGACGGTCGCGTCTATTGCCTGGACGCCGGATCTTCGGCGAGGCCGGCCCCGCCTCCTTCGACCGCGCGAGCGGCGGGGCAGCCAGGCGTCCCGCACGCGCTCATCGCGCCGATGCCGGGAACGGTCCTCAAGGTTCTCGTCGCGCCGGGAGCCGTCGTCTCGAAGGGCGAGAGCGTCGTGATTCTCGAGGCGATGAAAATGGAACTGCCGCTCGCGGCGATCGAGGACGGGGTGGTCATCGGCGTGCGATGCAAGGAAGGGGAGCTGGTGGACGCAGACACGACACTGATAGAGTTCACTTCTCGCCCAGCCACATGATGCCTCTCTCGGACTTTGGCGGCCGCAAGGTGACCGTCGTCGAGGTCGGCCCTCGTGACGGGCTCCAGAACGAGCGCGCCAGCGTGTCCACGGCCGACAAGATCGCGTTCGTCGATCTTCTGAGCGCCGCACAACTGCCGGTCGTCGAAGTGTCGGCCTTCGTCAGTCCGAAGTGGATCCCGCAGATGGCCGACGCGGCGGCGGTCTTCGCCGGCATCGCGAGAGCACCCGGGACACGCTACACCGCGCTCGTGCCCAATCTCGCTGGCCTCGATCGCGCGATGTCCGCGGGAGTCGCGGAGATTGCAGTGTTCGCGGCATCAACAGAGACGTTCAGCCGCAAGAACATCAATCAGAGCATCGACGACTCCCTGAAGGGCTATAAGGACGTCTGCGATCGCGCGCTCGCCGCTGGCATGCGCGTGCGCGGGTATCTGTCCACGGCCTTTGGCTGTCCCTATGAAGGCGTGGTCCTACCGGCCGTGGTCGCCGAGCTCACCGCTCGACTCCTGGGGATCGGCGTCTTCGAAGTGGCCATCGGCGACACCATCGGCATCGCGCATCCCGGACAGGTGCCGCGTGTGCTCGAGTCGGTGCTCGTGCGCACGCGAGTGGAACAGGTGGCGCTCCACTTCCACGACACCCGCGGAACCGCGCTCGCCAATGTGCTCGCCGCGCTCCCGTTCGGCGTCTCCACGTTCGACGCCTCGGCGGGCGGACTGGGGGGATGCCCGTACGCGCCGGGCGCCGCCGGCAACCTTGCCACCGACGACCTGATCTACATGCTGAATGGATTGGAAATCGAGACCGGGGTTTCGCTGCCCAAACTGAGCGAGGCGTCAGCCTTCATCGGCGAACGCCTCGACCACCCGCTGCCGTCGCGCTATGCGCAAGCAACGGCCGCTTCGCGGAAGTCAAAACTGAAAACTGAGAAGTAAGAAGCTCTGTCCTTCCACGTTCTAAGTTCTAACTTCTAACTTCTAAGTTTCCACTTTCCTGCAGCGCCTTCACGACGTCTTCAAACGGGAGCATGTTGATGGCGTCGTAGTCCGCCGGGCAGCCGAACTCGCGCTGCTGCGGTGCGGTCGGATTGCCAAGCGTCACGCACAGGCCGCAGCCGATGCAGAGGTCGGCGCGAACCGCGCAGACCATCCGCCCGTCGCGATCCGGCTCTTCAACGATACAGCCCGCCACGGGACAGGCAGCCTGGCAGATTGAACACGCAAAGGCACCGAAACAGGCATCAGGGTCGATGACTGCAATCGTCTTGGGCGCCTTCTTGCGAGGGCCACCCATCATCTTTGTCCACATCGTGTGGAGATTATATCGTGGAAAGGGGCGTCTACTGGACCGGGTGGCCGCTCGGCGACTCGCCGCTCTCCGGCATGCCGGCCCAGAGCGACGAGACGTCCTCGACCAGGGAGAGATTGGTGTTGGTCCCGAAAAACCGGGCGTTTGTCGGCTCAACGGGATCCGCGGCCGCCTTGAATCCCTGACCGGTTTCGCCGACGCCAAGACCGTTGCAGCTTTGCGGCGCGCCCGGATAGGGGGTCGCCTTCATCTGGATGAGATATCCAGCACGCGTGGCGGTGTTTGAACCAGCCAACGCCGCGCCGATGAAACCTTCCTGGCTCCCAGGGGACGGCGTGCCCAGGGTGACCAGGTCGGGCGCGTAGAAGCCGGACCCGCAGGTAATGGCAAACGTCAACTGCGCGCTGTTAATGGCGCGCAGCGATCCGATCGCAGATGCCGCACCCGCGGATTGTTTCGCGAGCAGCATGCGAGGCATCGCAATGCTGGCAAGAACGCCGATCAGCCCGCATACGAACACGAGGTCGATGATTGCGAAGCCTTGTTCGCGACGCCTGTTCATATCCATTTCGCCACGGAAGTTGGCTGCAGGGTTCATGCCCGCGCCCAGGATGTAGCCAACCCATTTGTAATCAAGCACTTTCGCTATCTGACGCCCGCGAGAAGACTGACATTTTCTGTCATTCCCGCAGCGAGTGACAATTGTTGACACCCCAGTGTTTCGGCTTGAGGGGAACCGAGCTACAGGGTCCCCGACACCATCTGGCGTGCCTCGCTGAGGCCTGGCGCCGGCGGCGCACGACGTATGCGATGATCGCCACAGCCACAATGACATGCACAACGAAATCCGCCCGCCTCGTGGCGGTGGCCGGCGTTATGGTCGCCTCCACATTGCTCCTGGCGCAAACGCGCATTGATGTGCCCAAGAACAAGTACAAGGTGTCGGACGATGTGAAGCTCGGCAAAGAAGCGGCCGACGAGGTTCGCAAGCAGCTGCCGCTCATCAACGACGACTCCGTGTCGTCCTATACGGCAGACCTCGGACGTAAGCTGGCCGCCGTCATTCCCGCCGAGTACGCGCACGCCGAATTCCAGTACACCTTCCAGACCGTGAACGTGCGCGACATCAACGCGTTTGCGTTGCCTGGCGGGCCGATGTTCGTCAATCGCGGGATGATTGAAGCGGCCAATGCGGAAGGTGAAGTCGTCGGCGTCATGGCCCACGAAATGAGTCACGTCATGCTGCGGCATGGCACGGCGAACATGACCAAAGCGCAGAGCATCTGGGTGCAACTTGGACAGCTCGGCTCACTGGCGACTGGTGCGATAGTTGGCGGGTCGCTCGGTTCGATCATCAGCCAGACCGGTCAACTCGGCGTTGGAACGGTGCTGCTCAAGAACAGCCGTGATTTCGAGAAGAACGCCGACCTGCTGGGCGCGCAGCTCATGTCGCGCGCGGGGTACGACGCGCGCGACATGGCGAACATGTTCAGGACGATCGAAAAGGAGGGAAAGTCCGGGCCCCAATTCCTGAGCGATCACCCGAATCCCGGCAACCGTGTGGACTACATCACCAAGGAAGCCACCTCGCTGCACGTGGACAATCCCATTCACGAGTCGGCGGCGTTCGACAAAGTGCGCGCGCACCTGAAGGAGATGCCGAAGGCGCCGACGACCGAAGAGGCGACCAAGAACGCGAAGACGAGCGCGGCCGACACTTCTTCGTCTTCACCTTCTTCACCGCGCGCCGGCGATGCCGTCCCCACGGGACGCGTGGCCGCTCCCGCCTCGCGGTACACGCAGTACACCGAGGGCAATATCTTCCAGGTGGCCGTGCCTTCGAACTGGGACGAGTTGCCGAGCGGCACGAGCGTGACCTTCGCTCCCAAAGGCGGCTACGGCACGTCCAACGGCCAAAGCGTGTTCACGCACGGTGTCGAGATTGGCGTTTCGCGCAACGACACGCGCGACCTGCAGACGCAGACCGACGAATTGATCGACTCGCTCCACAGGGGCAACCCGCGCATGAGCCGCCCGTCGGCTTACCGGCGGGCGACAATCGGAGGCAGGAACGGTCTCCAGACAACAATAGACAACGTGTCGGAGGCCACGGGCGCACGCGAGGTCATCCAGATCGTCACGACCGTCATGCGCGACGGCAATCTGTTCTATGCCATCTTCGTCGCGCCCTCAGACGAGTACAACGGCTATCAGCCGGTCTTCCAGCGAGTGGCCAGTTCCATTCGGCTCGCGAACTGACCCGGAAGGGGCACGCGCGCTTCTCAAGCCCTTACCCAGGCAACGGCAGCCAGAGGCGGAGGCGCGCAAGAAGATCTTTCGCCGTCGAGTCGAACGCCCGCTGTCGCGCTTCGTCAGTGCCCTGGACGGCCGCCGGGTCTTCGAGACTCCAATGCAGCCGCTCGGGGTTTCCCGGAAACACGGGACAGGTCTCCGCGGCGCGATCGCATACGGTAATCACGTAGTCGAAGTGCGCGCCGAGGAAGCGATCCAGGGTCTTCGGATACTGCCCCGCCATGTCGAGATCGAGCAGCCGCTTCACCGCCTGCCGGGCCATCGGATGAATCTCCGGCTGCGGGATCGTGCCCGCGCTCTCGACCGCGATCCATCCCTGCGACAGATATCGGAGCATCGCTTCCGCCATCTGCGATCGCGCGGAGTTGCCGGTGCAGAGGAACAGCACACTGCGTTGTGATTCGGTCATCCTATGGAGTCTCAGGATCGGACAACGGTGGAGTGAGCCATCCCCAGAGCAGCGTCGCCACCAGCGCGCCGACGGCTTGCGCGATCAGGAATCCGGGGACATCGAGAGGGCGAATCCCGGTGAACGTGTTCGTCATCGATCGCGCCAGCGTAACAGCGGGGTTCGCAAACGACGTGGACGAGGTGAACCAATACGCTCCGGTGATGTAGGCGCCGACCGCGAACGGCACACGCGTCGGCTGCCGTCGTGAGCAACTCACGATGACGGACAGCAGTCCGAATGTCGCCACTCCCTCGCTCAACCCTTGGGGCCACCCGGCTCTCACATGATGTGAGACAGCAAACGCGGGCTCGCCAAACATCAGATTCCCCGCTGCCACGCCGAGGAATCCTCCAATCAACTGCGCGGCGACGTATCCGGCGGCAGTCAGCCATGAGAGGCCACCCTGAAACGCATTCGCGAGAGACACCAACGGATTGAAATGGGCGCCCGATACCGGTGCACACATCACAATCACGGCCATCAGTGACGCACCTGTGGCGATGGAATTTGCCAACAGGGCGATCGCCACGTTCCCGCCCGACAGCCGATCGCCCATGATGCCAGAGCCAACGACGGCCATCACCAGCAGCGCCGTTCCCACGCACTCTGCGACCCACGCCCGCATGTCGTTACGACACGCAGCAGTCCGGCCCGCAGCATGCCGTTGCCGCGGGCTTGACGACAGAGTGGGCCAACGGCGCGGCGATCGGCTTGGTGGCCCGGATGAACGCGCTCGCGAACTTGTCTTTGGTCAGCGGCGCCATCGCATCGACGTCGATGCCCGAACCACCGAGAAACTCTCTTGCCTCCTCGACGTCGTACACGCGCCACGGCTCGATGTCGATCTGCTCGAAGCCCGCTGAGGCAAGCTTCTCACGGTAGTCGGACTCGTCGAGGGCGCCCGCCACGCATCCGACCCACAACTCGATGCTGTGGCGAATCTCCGCCGGCACGGGCCCACGCACGACGACGTCGGATACCGCGAAACGGCCTCCCGGCTTCAACACGCGAAACGCCTCCCGCAGCACCTCGTCCTTGTCGGCCGACAGATTGATCACGCAGTTCGAGATGACGATGTCCACCGAGCGGTCCGGCAGTGGAATGCGCTCGATCTCCCCTTTCAGGAACTCGACGTTGGCCGCGCCGGCCCTACGCTGATTCTCCCGCGCCAGGGCGAGCATCTCGTCGGTCATGTCCAGCCCGTAGACCTTGCCCGCCGGTCCGACCCGCTTTGCGGAGAGCAGCGCGTCGATGCCGCCGCCAGATCCGAGATCGAGCACGGTCTCGCCCGCCTTCAGATCGATCATCGCGGTGGGGTTACCGCAGCCGAGCGAGGCCTGTACCGCTTCGGCCGGCAGCGCACCGGTTTCGGTTGCGCTGTACAAGTTCGAAGTGATCGGATCCGCGCAGCTGCCACCGCAGCACGAAGTCGTCTTCGCACCGGTGGCGGCTTTGCCGTATTTTTCCCTGATTGCATCCCGCAATGTCCCACTCGTCGTCATCACGTCCTCCTCATGCCCACCTGCCCGACCTGCCCGACCTGCCCGACCTGCCCGACCTGCCCTGCCTGCCCTGCCTGCCCTATATGCGTCAACGCGAATGTAGACACAGTATGCGGCCAGGTGTATATTTGTCAACACGCATATGGACAAGCAGCTTCGGTCTTTGGACCGCGTCTTCAAGGCGCTCGCCGATCCCTCGCGCGTCCGCATCCTCGGACTGCTCTCGGCGGGCGAAATCTGTGTCTGCCACCTCCATGAGAGTTTGAAACTGTCGCAACCGCTCGTCTCGCGGCATCTCGCGTATCTGCGGCGCGCAGGCCTGGTCGAGACGCGGAAGGATGGGCTGTGGGTCCACTACCGGCTCGTGCCCGCCCAGGACGCGGTCACCCGGACGCTGCTCGACGCCGTCTATCACTGTGTCGGGCACCTCCTCATCGTCGGGCAGGACGGCCGACGCCTCCAGAAGAAGACGGGCTGTTGCGCCACGACGCAGCCGGCTCCAGCGCTCAGTTGCTGCAGTCAGCCGGCCCCGTCTCCGGCGCACAACTGACGCGGCGGTGTGAGAGACTGGGCAGGCCCTGATGACACTCCTTCCCTCATGAAAGTCGTTCTCTTCAGCACCAAGCCGTACGATCGCGCGTCGTTTCTCGAGGCCAACAGGAGTCACGGCCACGATCTCACGTTTCTCGAGCCGAGGCTCAGCGCCGAGACGAGCGGGCTGGCTGCGGGGTTTCCGGCAGTGTGCCCCTTCGTCAACGATCGCGTGGACGTTGCGGTCATCCAGACACTGGCCCGGCAGGGCACGACGCTCATTGCCCTCCGGTCCGCCGGCTTCAATCATGTGGATCTCAGGGCAGCACACGATGCCAGGCTGACCGTGGTCCGCGTTCCCGCGTACTCACCGTACGCCGTGGCCGAGCACACGGCCGGGCTCATCCTCGCACTCAATCGCAAAACCTACCGGGCGTACGCGCGCGTGCGCGAGGGCAACTTCGCGCTCGAAGGCCTGCTCGGCTTCGACCTGCACGGGCGCACGGTCGGCGTCGTCGGGACCGGCCGGATTGGTACGCAGGTCGTGCGCATCATGCGCGGCTTCGGCTGTCGCGTCCTCGCGATGGACGTGGCGGAGAACCCCGACTGCAAAGCCGCGGGCGCCACGTACGTCGCCTTTCCCGACCTGCTGCGCGAGTCCGACATCGTGACCCTCCATTGCCCGCTCATGCCAGAAACGCATCATCTGATCGGCGCGGATGCCGTGAGCCGCATGAAGCCGGGCGTTATGCTGATCAACACGAGTCGTGGCGGGCTCGTGGACACGAGAGTGGTCATCGAGGGACTGAAGTCGGGAACGATCGGCTACGTCGGGCTCGACGTGTACGAGGAAGAAGGCGATCTCTTCTTCCAGGATCTCTCCTCGCAGGTGATGCAAGACGATGTGTTTGCGCGGTTGCTGACGTTTCCCAACGTGCTCATCACCGGCCACCAGGCGTTCTTCACGGCGGAAGCCCTCAAGAACATCGCCGAAAGCACGCTGCAGAACATCAGCGCGTTCGAGCGCGGCGAGCCGGCCGTGAACGCCGTGGCGCTCAGTCTGGTGCGATGAGGTGCGGCTCGACGATTTGCGACGCTTTGCGATCGCCCGCAGCCTGTTCCCACCGACCACGCTGAAGCGAGCCGTCGACACGCTGGGCTTCGTCCAGGCCGATCCGATCCGGGTTCCGGCGCGCGCCCAGGATCTGACGCTGCGCCATCGGGTCAACAACTACCGTGCCGGGGATCTGGAGCGGCGCTACTCGGCGCTCGACGTTGAGGAGGACCACTTCGTCAACTATGGCTTCGTCGCGCGCACGCTGCATGATCTGATGCACCCGCGCGCGGGGTTCACACCGTGGCTTGCGGCGCGCAGAAGGAAGGCGCAAGCGCTGCTGGAGTTCGTGCGCGCCAGAGGGCCGGTACATCCGCGAGAGGTCGATCGCCACTTCTCTCACGGCCGCGTGACGAACTATTGGGGTGGCTCCTCGAGCGCGACGACGCATCTGCTCGAGGGCCTGCACTATCGGGGTTTCCTTCGCGTCGCACGACGGGAGGGCGGGATCCGCATCTACACTGCCCGGGATTACGCGTCCGATACGGCGGTTCGCGATCGGCTTGTCTCACGCCAGGCGCGCGAGGAACGCGTCGATGCACTCGTCAACGTGGTCGTGCGCATCTACGCGCCGTTGCCAGGCCTCAGCCTGTCTAGCCTTCTCCACCGGCTCCGTTACGCTGCGCCGCAGTGGCACCGCGACTTGAAGGCCGCCGTGCAACGGGCCAGACAGCGCCTCGCCCATGCTCGCGTCGATGGCGTCGACTGGTACTGGCCGGCCGACCAACGCCCGGTGCGCGGTGCGCCGGAAGACACCGTGCGTCTTCTGGCTCCTTTCGATCCGGTAGTGTGGGACCG